>NZ_CP017014.1:2298993-2605487 GCF_001767395.1 Rhodococcus sp. WMMA185
AACGGATCTCAAAGCCCAGGCCCCAGTCGTTCGGACGCTGAGGCCCGTATCCAGGCAAGATTCCGTCCAGACCGGGGAATTGCACAGACGTGGCCTCCGCCAACGTCTCAGGCGATATGAGCGCCGGACGGAAGAGTTCAACGGCGAATCTTCCCAGATCGGTTGCCGACGCCTGAGCCCCGTGGCCGGCCGGACCGACGAGCGCCGACGCGTCCATCGACAGCGGCGCGAAAACCGCTTCGGCGAGATAGTCGGCAAAGTCGATCGACGTTTCGCGAGCAAGGAAGCTGGCGAGGACCTCGTAGCCCGCGCTCGAGTAGATCCGCTTGCGCTCCGGCGGCGTCTGCACGCGGTGTGCGTCGAATGCCAGCCCGGAGGCATGTGCCAGCAGATGACGCACAGTCGAGCCTTCGGGGCCTGCAGGTTGGCCGAGTTCGACGGCGCCCTCTTCTACTGCCACCAGGACGGCGTAAGCGCAGAGCAATTTCGTCACCGACGCCAGCGGAAATATCCGTTGCTGGTCGCCGTACTCGCCGACCACTCCGTCCTCACGAGACAGGACCACCGCCGCAGCGTTGTCCACCGGCCACTGGGCAATCCGATCGAGACTCTGCACCAAGTCAGACTACGAGAGGCACCCTGCGATTGGTTCCGGTGAGCCCTCACCAGTCCGCTTCGCTGTATCGGATGACGCCGCGAAGGTTCTTGCCGTCGAGCATGTCCTGGTAGCCGTCGTTGATTCCCTCGAGTGTGTAGGTCCGGGTGATCATGTCGTCCAAGTTCAACTGCCCCGACTTGTACATGGCGAGCAGGTTCGGGATGTCGAGGCGAGCATTTCCGCCACCGAAGATCGTGCCCTTCAGATCCTTCTGCAGCATAGAGAAGAGGAACAGGTTCATTTTGACGTCCATGTCCGTCATCGCGCCCATCGCGGTGACGACGCAGGTGCCGAACTTGCTCGTGAGCAGCAAGGCCTCCTCTACGTATTCGCCCTTCATCTCCCCCACGGTGATGATCGATTTCTGGGCCATCAGGCCGTTCGTGAGGGACATGATCGGCTCGATTGCTGCCGCGGCACTCTCGAAGGCGTGCGTGGCCCCGAACTTCAGCGCCTGCTCCCGCTTCCACGGCACCGGGTCGATGGCGAAGATCTGACGAGCCCCGGACGCCACCGCACCCTGCAGTGCACTCATTCCCACGCCGCCGATACCCATGATGACGACGGATTCACCCGGTTTCACCTCGGCCATTCGCGTTGCCGAACCCCACCCGGTGGGTACGCCACAACCGACGAGAGCGGCAACTTCGAAGGGAATGTCCTTGTCGATCTTCACGACCGACGTCTCGTGCACGACCATGTACGGCGAGAACGTCCCGAGCAGGCACATCGGGACCACATTCTCACCGCGCGCCTGAATCCGGTACGTGCCGTCACTGATCGCCAAACCACTCAGCAACCCCATACCGAGGTCACACAGATTCTGGTGTCCCGCCGAGCACGCCGGACACCGCCCGCAGGAAGGCACGAACGAAAGCACCACGTGATCGCCGACCTCGAGGTCTTTCACCTCGGGTCCCACCTTCGTGATCACACCGGACCCCTCGTGGCCACCCATCACCGGGAAAGACCCCATGGGCGTCGCCCCCGTGACGATGTGGTGGTCGGAGTGACACATTCCGGCGACTTCCATGCGGATCTGAACCTCACCCGCAACCGGTTCGCCGATCTCGATTTCCTCGACCGACCACGGCTCGTTCACGCCCCACAGGATCGCACCCTTGGTCTTCATGTGGCTCCCAACCCTTCGATTGTCCCTGCGCCTCTAATGCAGTGACGATAGACACAAAACGCCTAGATTGGAACACGTTCTAGCGAATCGCGTGGTGGAAACCGCAACCGTTACCGCGATACGTCGGCGAGATGATGGATCGGATCGTGGATGAAATACTTGGCCAACGACTCCACCGTGAACGACGCACCATCACTTCGACGCCCGGTCCGGTCGCGCATATCCGGGGGCACAGCTTCGAAAGCGTCGGCCACAGCTCCGGCGGCCACCAGCAGTCCGGCACCCACCGCGCGCGGATCCTGCTCGCTATAGCGCTCAGTCACTGCAGTTTCGTCTTGATCCCAGTTGGGAAATTCCGGATCCGACTCGTCCAGCATCAGGCGCAGGCGGACAGCGAAGATGCGGAACACGTCCCGAACGTGGGCCGCGTACTCGAGGGCCGACCAGGTCTGCTCGTCCGGTCTGACGGTGATATTCGGTCGGGTGAGAACAGTCGACCACGCTTCGGCGTTCGCGCGGGCCAGCGCCGGGATGTCTTCGTACCGGGTTGCCGCAGAGTCGAATCCGCATTCGGGACAAGCACGCTCGAGGATCCAGGTCCAGTTCTTGGTATCGGGAGTTATTGCCATGGCGATCATCGTAGGACGGGATCGCGGCCCCGCGGAGTGGTGAGCAGATCGGTAGCAAACTCCTGCGTCTGGATGCCCGAACAAGTACATGACACGCGGCCGGCAAACGCCATCGTGGCTGATCTGCTCGACAGAACCGTCGCCACAAACGATGAATGGCCCACTCCCGATGATCGGAAATGGGCTCTGACGTGGGGCGGGCGGGGCTCGAACCCGCGACCAATGGATTATGAGTCCACGGCTCTAACCGACTGAGCTACCGCCCCATCACCACACATACTCGCTCTTGCGGCGTGCCGATGTTACCGCGCCGCCCACACTGACGCGTAGTCGGGCGGGAGGGGTACACCCCGTTCGACGGGGAATCGCGCCGATTCACCTCAGCTACCACATCTAATGCGCGGACTGGTTCGGTCGCAATCAACTCCTCGATCTAGCTGGAACCCTCACTGGTGGAGCGCGTTCCATACGTCATCACCGTTGTGTACGTTCATGGTTCGTCGCCGGGGCTCCTCCAGGGCTGCAGGCGTCCGGGGCCCGCCACTTTCCGGTTCATATCGCCGAATTCCTGAATTCAAGGCCGCACCGAATCGCAGTGAGCCGTTCTCCCAGCTTGCTAGTTGATTGATGTGGATGCACTGAACAGACAGTGCACCCGCATCAGATTTCGTTATGTCGCTGTTCGAGCTGCCGGGTGAGCGTACGAGATCCGACGTGGCCGGTACAGAAACGTTGCACAGCAAGGGATCTGCACTGCGCCCTCGGCCGTTTGCAGCACCTACGAGGGCCCGACCCGCAGCTGGTATCTTCCCGCGTGCCTCGATCACCCACACCGTATTCACGGTGTCGGTGACGTAGGCGAACTTCCCGTCCGGGGCCACCGCAAACGCGCCGCTCGCCCCGAGCGGTGATTCTCTCGGCCACGGTATTGCTGGCGGTCTCGATCACCGTCACCGCCTTCGACGATCTCGACAACGGAAACGTCACAGTCGACCCGACCGCGACAGTGTTCTTCAGTGAGGGCTGCCAAGACTGGGACTTCGTAAACCCATAATTACGGCGAGAAGAGAATCCCGATCCTCGACCCGCGCGCCTGCTGCTTACCGAACTCCGGGGCAATAGGGACAGGCCAAAAGAAAACGACCCTTCCGAATCAGCATCCGGAAGGGTCGTTCACCTTTTACAACATTCTGCTCCCCCGGCTGGACTCGAACCAGCAACCGTCCGATTAACAGTCGGAAGCTCTGCCAATTGAGCTACAGGGGATTATTCTGCTGCGCATCGCCGTCCCCGGCGATGCGAGTGAAACTGTAGCGCATAGCCCTACCCCAGTACCAAATCGGCTGCCTGTGGACGCATCAGGCAGGATGGGAGAAGGTTGTCGTGCGTCGGGAGGAAGCCGGAAATGATGCGGTTGTTGATCGGTGTCGCTGCTGGATACGTGCTGGGCGCGCGAGCGGGGCGCGGGCGCTACGAACAGATCAGCCGCGCATCCAAGGCGGTGGCCAACAGTCCGGCAACGAAGAAAGTGGTGCAGATCTCACGCCAGAAGCTGTCCGACTCCCTGAATACGCAGCCCCGTCTCGAGCCGATGAAGCCGCTGGACGAGAAGACGACCATCCTCGTACCCCAGGATCAGCTGAAGAAGAAGTAGCCGGGCTCGAGCCGACATGCCCCCACTACGGGGTGACGTCGCCGATCGCCTGGTCGAGCAGGCTACGCCGATACTGCTCGAGGGCAACGAGGTCGCCGAGTAGGGAGTGGAACTCGTCCGACTCCGCCGCGGGCGAGATCCGCTGCAGTTTGGACTTGAGCTCTGCTACCTGCTCGCCGACCCACACCTCCTGAAGGCGTGCGATGACACCGGAGATGTACCGGGGGACGGTGTCCTCTTCGGCAGGCAACGGCTCGACCGCGAGCTCCGACACAAGCGACGAGGCGGTGACGTCCTCGACGCCCCGGCTGACTGCGTCGACCCATTCGGCGCCCCCGAGGCCCGCGCTCGTACCTCCGGCGGCGATCATCGACTGACGGATTGCGACGTAAGCGGGATGGGTGAAGGTCTCCACCGGGAGCGAGTCGAACACGGTTCCCGCGATCGACGGGTACTGCAACGCGGCCTTGAGCGCCTCCCGCTGCGCCCACAGCGTCGGATCGTTCGGCCGAGGCCGCGAGATCCCGACCGGCAACTGCGGGGTGTCCGCCTCGCCGTCTCGGGCCGTCTTCTTTCGCGGTGGCGCCGGCATGGATCCGCGGGTGGATGCGCGCTTGCGTGCCTCGTCGCGCACCCGCTGCCGGACCGCGGGAATGTCGTCCCATCCGACCCAACCGGACAACTGGACGGCATAGCTGTCGCGCAGCGTCGGCTCTTTGATCTGGGCGACGACGGGCACTGTGCGCCGCAGAGCTTCTACCCGACCCTCGGCGGTCTCGAGGTCGTGCTCGGTGAGCAGCGACTTGACCACGAACTCGAACATCGGGGTCCGGCGTGCCACCAAATCACGGACGGCGGCGTCGCCTGACTTCTGCCGCAGTTCACATGGGTCCATGCCCTCCGGCGCAATCGCCACGAAGGTCTGCCCGGCCATCTTCTGGTCACCCTCGAACGCCTTCATCGCCGCGGCCTGACCGGCGGCATCACCGTCGAACGTGTAGATGATCTCACCACGAAAGTAGCTGTCGTCCATCAGCAAGCGCCGGAGCAATACGAGGTGGTCGTCGCCGAACGCGGTGCCGCATGCGGCGACAGCGGTCTTGACTCCCGCCTGGTGCATCGCCATGACGTCGGTGTAGCCCTCGACGACCACCGCTTGATGACCCTTCGCGATCTCCCGCTTCGCGAGATCGAGACCGAACAGCACCTGGGATTTCTTGTACAGCATGGTTTCCGGTGTATTGACGTACTTGCCCGGCATGGTGTCGTCATCGAACAACTTGCGCGCACCGAAGCCGATGACGTCGCCGGACAAGTTGCGTATGGGCCACAGCAATCGCCGACGAAAGCGGTCTATGTGACCGCGACGCCCTTGCTTCGACAGCCCTGCAGCCTCGAGTTCCTTGACATCGAACCCCATACCCAGCAGATGCTTGGTGAGCACATCCCAGCCGTCGGGCGCGTATCCACAGCCGAACTGCTGCGCGATCTGTGCGTCGAAGTCGCGCTCGGCCAGGTAATCGCGGGCCGCCTGCGCGTCAGGTTCCTGCAATCGGGCCGCATAGAAGGCCTGAGCAGCCGCGTTGGCTGCCACGAGACGCGCCCTCGTGCCGCGATCTCGCTGCACCGAGGTACCGCCGCCCTCGTACGAGATGGTGTAGTTCAACCGATCGGCGAGTTGCTCGACCGCCTCGACAAAGCTGATGTGATCGATCTTCTGGAGGAATGAGTAGACGTCTCCACCCTCACCACAGCCGAAGCAGTGATAGTGCCCGTGGTTGGGCCGGACGTGGAATGACGGCGACTTCTCGTCGTGAAAGGGGCACAGCCCCTTCATGGAGTCGCCGCCGGCACGCTTGAGGGAAACGTATTCCCCCACGATGTCCTCGATCCGGGTGCGCTCACGAATGGCTGCAATGTCACGATCAGGAATTCGGCCAGCCACGGCAGACAGTGTAGGCGCTGAGGGCGTGCCCAATCTTCCGACTCGCGAACAGTCGTCCGCCCGCCTCGTGATCGAGTCGGATCCAGGTTCGCCCGCTCGCTACCCCCAACTGGCCTGGGCGCCGAGGCTGGCCTTGTCGACCCGCTCGAGCCGACTCTCGGTGTAGGAGGCGATCTGGTCGACCACCACTCGGACGCGGGCGGCGTCGTCGACTGCCGTTTGCCAGGCGGGAACAAGCAGCGGGTCGAGACTGGCGGGTGCGGTTGCCAGCAGCCACTCGGCGACCCGGTGCACGCGGTCGCGCTGTCGCTCCTGCCTGGCCCGGTGTCCCGCATCGGACATCACGTAGTTCAGTGCGAATGTCTTGAGTAGCGCTACCTCCGCTGCGACGACCGGTGGGATCACCAGGTCTCCGGCATAACGGGTAAGCGGCCTCTCGCCGTGGACAGATCGGGTCCCGACGATCGCCGCGGTTGCGAAGCGTCCGACCAATTCGCTGGTCAGGTTCTTCAGCGCCACCGAACTTGCGAGCGCACCGTCGTAGCTTCCGTCGACGCGCGCAACGACGGGCAGAAGGCTCAACCGCTGCCCCGCTTCGACAAGCTCCTCGACGTCGAGCCCCCAGAACTCCGCCGCACCGAACTCGGCGAGTGCCCGTCGATCTGACGGGTCGGCAAGCGAACGCAGATCGATCCGCCCGTCTATCACCCCGTCCTCGACGTCGTGGACGGAGTAGGCGACGTCATCTGCCCAATCCATCACCTGCGCCTCGAGGCACTGACGACCCTCCGGTGCACCTTCCCGAATCCAGTCCAGCACGTCGGCGTCGTCGGCGTAGGCACCGAACTTGGCACCAGGCCGCGGTCTGGTCCACGGGTACTTGATCGCGGCGTCCAGCGACGCGCGCGTGAGGTTGAGCCCGGCACTGCTTCCGTCCGCGTGCAGCACCTTCGGCTCGAGGCTCGACAGGATCCGCAAGTTCTGTGCGTTGCCTTCGAAGCCACCGCAGTTCTCAGCGACTTCGTCGAGAGCCTTCTCGCCGTTGTGACCGTACGGCGGGTGACCGATGTCGTGGGCGAGCCCCGCGAGGTCGACCAGATCGGGGTCGCAGCCGAGGCCGCCCGCGATTCCCCGGCCGATCTGCGCGACTTCGATGGAATGCGTCAACCGGGTACGGGGGGTGTCGCCATCGCGGGGTCCCACCACCTGTGTCTTGTCGGCAAGCCTTCGGAGCGCGGCCGAATGTTGAACGCGCGCACGATCCCGTGAGAAGTCCGATCTGTGCTGGGCGGGCGCAATCTCGCCGCCGGGCACCCCGGCCTGCTTCGGTGCCTCGTGGGCCCTGCGGGCGATGTCGTGTGCGGTGTACACACCGCCGGTACGTGTCGTGTGTGCCTTCATCGAGTAACTACTGCTCCGCCGTGTAAGGGAAGTCGGCCGAGAAGTGGGTGAGCTGATACCAGATCAAAGCCCCCGTTTCCCGTGCGATTCCGTGGAACTGAGATTCGCGTGTGAAGACTGCGGGTCCTTGCCGAGTTGGCGACGTCCATGCCTCGAGGCCGGCGTCGCGGGCCATCGTCCGAGCCCGCAGCGAGTGCCAGGGATCGCTGACGAGAACAGCCGAATTAATGCCCTGATCATTCATGGCATCAGCCACCGCGTCGATACTGAGCAGGGTGTCGGACCCCTCCTCGACGGCGGTGATGCTGCCTGCGGGCACTCCACGTGAGACCAGATAGTTCTTCGCGGACGCGGCCTCGGTGTATTCGTCGCCCTCCTGTTTGCCACCGACGGTGATGATCTCCGGGGCCACACCTTCTTCGTATAGTTTGTACGCTTGTTCGAGTCGAGCCTCGAACACCGATGACGGCGTTCCCGAGTATTGCGCGGCACCGAGCACCACTATCGCATCGGCGGCAGATCGGTCGTCGATCCTTGCCACCTGCCACACCCGAAACGCAGTACCCAGTACGAGCACTACCGCGATCAGAACCGCACCCGCGATTGCCCGACGGGTCCACCGTGCAAGTCCGGTCACGAACCCGCCTCGACGAGACCCGGCAGCCCCAGACCGTGAGTACTCGGCCCCCGTAAACCCAGAACGGTCCGGGAGGTCGTGATGTTCACGGCTCGGTGCAGAATTCACTCCCCGATTCTGCCAGCAGGCGCCACTGCGCCCTGGTGAAGACACACCCGATAGATTTGCTACATGCCACCCGCACCGATTCCCGAGCAGGTCCCGTCGTCCCGCCCGCGACGGCAGTTTGCCGGCGCCTTGCGCTTGGCCACACTCGGTGCCGTCACCACCCTTCTGGCTCTCGTCACGATCGTCTTCGGGCCCGCGGTGTCAGGGGCAGAGGCGCCGCTCAGACTGCCCGGCCAGATCACGGATGAGGTCGGCGCCCTCGACGCTACCGAGCAGGCCGATGTCCAGTCGGCGATCGACCGACTCTACGACGAGCATCGGGTGCGGTTGTGGGTCGTGTACGTCTCCGACTTCAGTGGACTCGCGGCCCTGCCCTGGGCCGACCAGACTGCGCAACTATCCGCATTCGGCGACCGCGACGCCCTACTCGCCGTCGCGACGGTCGACCGTGCGTACGCGCTCGTGCTGCCGGACGGATTGACGGAAATCAGCACCTCGGAGGCCGAGTCCATTCGGGTGAATGCGGTGGAACCCGCTCTGCGCGTGCAGGACTGGGCGGGAGGTGCGATGGCCGCCGCAGAAGGGATCGGCGACGCCATGGTCCCCGGCGGCGGAATGTCGGTGCAAACACTGTTGATCGGCGGCGGCGTGGTGGTCGTAGGTGTAGGCGGAGTCGTCCTGTACTCGCGAAAGAAGAAGCGCGACCAATCCCTCGCCGGAATCGAGGCCGCACGAGGCATCGACCCCGAGGACACGGCCGCCCTCTTCGCGCTGCCGCTACCCACCCTGGACGAACGCGCCAAGGAAGTCCTGGTCGAGACCGACAACGCGTTGCGCTCGAGCCAGGAGGAACTAGACCTGGCCCGTGGCGAATTCGGCGAGCAGTCGATAGCCACGTTCACGACGGCATTCGAGAACGCTCAGTCTGCGCTCGCCTCGGCGTTCACCATCCGTCAGCGCCTCGACGACGCGATTCCCGAGACGCCGCAGCAGCAACGAGAGATGCTCGTCGAGATCATCTCCTCGTGCGGTCGCGCGGACCGCGAACTCAACGAACGAGTCGAGGAGTTCGACGGGCTCCGGGATCTGCTGATAGGCGCCCCCGAGCGACTCGACGCACTGACCCAGCAAATGGTCGCATTGAGCGTGCGGATACCCGACTCCACGCAGACTCTCGCCACCTTGCAGACCGAATTCCCTTCCACAGCAATCGCTCCCATCGCCCACAACGTGACAATGGCGCAGGAGCGACTCGACTTCGTGGAGCAGGCCGTGGCGGAGGGACGAGAGGCGATCACTCTCCCGCCCGGCCAGCAGGGGCCTGCGGTCTCGGCGATCCGTGCCGCCGAAGGAGCGCTCGAGCAGGCGAGAAGTCTGCTAGACGCAGTCGACCACGCTGCGGAGGACATTCGTCACGCGATCGCAACCCTGCCGGCGGCAATGGCCGATGTGGAGGCCGGAATCACGGCAGCCGCTCAGTTCACCGAGCAGGGCGGTGCCACACTCGCCGAGGCCCGTGCCGCCGCAGAAGCGGCGCTGGCATCGGCCCGGGGCGCCCAGGACACCGACCCGCTCGGGAGCTTCACTCAGATCGTCAAGGCAGACGCACACCTCGATGCCGTTCTTGCCGAGGCTCAGGAGTCCCATCAGCAAGCCGAGCGGGCTCGGCAGCACCTCGAACGGGACCTTGTTGCGGCACAATCGCAGGTCACGGCGGCTTCGGACTTCATAGGCACGCGCCGAGGTGTGGTAGGCGCAGAGGCTCGCACCCGTCTGACGGAGGCCCGGCGTCACCTCGCGAGCGCACAGCAGTTACGCGACACCGACCCCTCTCGCGCATTGCAGGAGGCGCAGGCCGCGTCGGCCCTGGCCGCCGACGCCTTGCGACTTGCTCACAACGACGTCAGCCAGTGGGAATCTCGCCAGCGCCCCGGACCTGGAAGCGGAGGCAACAATGCCGCCGGGATGATCCTCGGCGGCATCGTGATCGACAGCATCTTGCGCGGTGGGTTCAGCGGGGGCGGCAACTGGGGAAGCCGAGGCTCGGGCGGTGGCGGCTTCGGCGGCGTCCCGCGGTCGTTCGGTGGACCGAGCAGCTCCGGCCGGATCAGCGGTGGTGGCCGCTTCTGACGTCCGGCCGGAACCGCCCGGAAAAGGTACCTCGACTACCGATCAGGAACCGATCAGGCGCTGAGCGAGGTAGCTCTCGACCTGGTCGAGGGCTACTCGATCCTGGGCCATCGAGTCGCGCTCACGCACCGTCACCGCATGATCGTCAAGGGTGTCGAAGTCCACGGTGATGCAGAACGGTGTGCCGATCTCGTCCTGACGACGGTAACGACGGCCGATCGCACCGGCGTCGTCGAACTCGACGTTCCAGTGCTGGCGGAGCGTCGCGGCAAGGTCCTTGGCCTTAGGCGTGAGGTCGGCGTTGCGTGACAAAGGCAGCACGGCAGCCTTGACCGGGGCGAGACGACGGTCGAGACGCAGTACGGTGCGCTTGTCGACGCCACCCTTCGCGTTGGGCGCTTCGTCCTCGGTGTAGGCATCGACGAGGAACGCCATCAGCGAGCGGGTGAGTCCGGCTGCCGGCTCGATGACAAACGGCGTGTACCGCTCGCCGGTGGCCTGGTCGTAATAGTTCAGTTCAGTACCCGAGTGCTTCGAGTGCGTCGCCAGGTCGAAGTCGGTGCGGTTGGCCACGCCCTCGAGCTCGCCCCACTCCCCGCCCTGGAAGTGGAAGCGGTACTCGATGTCCACTGTGCGCTTGGAGTAGTGCGACAGCTTGTCTTTGGCGTGCTCGTACAGGCGCAGGTTGTCCTTGTTGATGCCCAGACCCGTGTACCAGTCCATGCGGTAGTCGATCCAGTACTGGTGCCATTCCTCGTCGTCGCCGGGCTTGACGAAGAACTCCATCTCCATCTGCTCGAATTCGCGGGTGCGGAAGATGAAGTTGCCGGGCGTGATCTCGTTGCGGAAGCTCTTGCCGATCTGGCCGATGCCGAACGGGGGCTTCTTCCGCGACGTGGTGAGCACGTTCGCGAAATTCACGAAGATGCCCTGCGCTGTCTCCGGCCGCAGGTAGTGCAGGCCCTCTTCGCTCTCGACCGGGCCGAGATACGTCTTGAGCATCATGTTGAAGTCGCGGGGCTCGGTCCACCGACCGACGGTGCCGCAGTCGGGGCAGGGCACGACGTCCATGGCGACCTCGTCAGGGTTGTCCAGGCCCTTCTTGTCCGCGTACGCCTCCTGCATGTGATCCTGGCGGTGACGCTTGTGACAGTTCAGGCACTCGACCAGCGGGTCGTTGAACACGCCGACGTGGCCGGACGCGACCCACACCTCACGGGGCAGGATCACCGACGAGTCGAGGCCAACGACATCGTCACGGCTGGTGACCATGTTCCGCCACCACTGCTTCTTGATGTTCTCCTTGAGTTCGACACCCAGGGGGCCGTAGTCCCAGGCCGATTTCGTGCCTCCGTAGATCTCACCGCACGGGTAGACCAGGCCACGACGCTTGGCGAGATTGACGACGGTTTCGACTTTGGACTTCGGTGCCACTCGGGTGCTCTCCATCTGGGTAATAGATGCATGGAATAACGTGCATTTTTCGACGCCCAGCCTATCGTCCCGATTCCCGAGGCCTACCCACCCGGTTGACATGCGCATTTGTGCATATCAAAATGGAATCGCTTTGCAATAAGATATGTGATCGACCGAGGCCGAACGCCTCGAATTCGCACTCGACCATTGTCCGCCGCGCCGAAGGAGATCCCGTGAGTATCGCCGGTACCGGGGAACCATTCGACACTGCCGCCCCGACGCCTTCGCCGCAGACCCCTGCGCCGCATCGAGGGACGCAGCCGAAGGATTCGCCGTCAAGCGAGACACTGAGCGCGGCGGGTGACATCCTGCGCGCACTCGCCGCACCCGTCCGAATCGCGATTGTCCTCGAGCTCCGCGAATCGGAGCGGTGCGTACACGAATTGGTGGGCGCCCTCGGTGTCACGCAACCACTGATCAGTCAGCATCTTCGAGTGCTGAAGGCGGCGGGTGTCGTCCGCGGCGAGCGCAGCGGCCGAGAGGTTCTCTACCGGCTGGTCGATGACCACCTCGCCCACATCGTCGTCGATGCCGTCGCGCACGCTGAGGAAGGATCAACTCTTTGAGCCAGGGAACCGGCCCAGCCAAGCCCGTCGTCGGTGTGCGCGCGACCAAGCAGCGCAGCGCGATCTCTGCGCTTCTCGACGACCTCGACGAGTTCCGGTCCGCGCAGGAACTGCACGACGAACTCCGCAAGCGGGGCGAGGGCATTGGGCTGACCACTGTCTACCGCACCCTTCAGACCCTCGCCGATGCCGGAACGGTCGACGTCCTGCGGATCGACTCCGGCGAATCCGTCTACCGCCGGTGCTCGACCGGGCACCACCATCACCTCGTCTGCCGCACTTGCGGTTACACCGTCGAGGTCGAAGGGCCGACCGTCGAGCAGTGGTCGCAATCCGTTGCCGAGGCCAACGGGTTCTCCGACGTCAGCCACACTATCGAAATCTTCGGCATCTGCCGCGATTGCCGTTCAGGTTAGAAGCGGGATCCCGGCCCACACCCCAGTCTCGTTGTCAAAATTCATCATTCGGCTGCCATCACTGGTCGGTGTAGCACCGGTGACCGGGGTCGATCGAGTGGCCGGCCATCATCTTCCAGGTCTCCCCGGGGGATGCACTCGTCCGCTAGTCAGGGGACAACCGGTCCGCTGTTCGCAGGACAGACACAGTAATCGCTGCCGGTAATACTGGTTTGACCGCCGGACTCGATCCGGGATGTCTTGCTGCAGAAGGGTTGAATGTGAACCAGGACAAGCGTTCTCGTGGCTACCGCAGGGCCAGAGGGAAGTTCCGAGGTCTGATTCTCGGGCTGGCCACCATCGTCGCCATGTGGACCGGGCTCGCCGGTGCGGCGACCGCCGCGACCTTGGACGAGACCATCCGCCTCAACCACCAACCTCATGGATTGGTGATGATCCCGGAGGGTGCCGGATTTTACGTCACCAATCCCGATTCGAATACGGTGTCGAAGATCGACACCTCCACCAACACCGTGGTCGAGACCATCCACGTCGGGAACAGTCCCTATCAGGCGGCGATCACCCCGGAAGGGCACGTCCTCTTCGTCTCCAACGAAGAGGACGATTCGGTGTCCGTGATCGACACCTTCAAAGGCACCGTGGTCGGCACCATTGAAGACCTCTCATCGAGACCGGAATATATGGCTGTCTCCCCCGACGGATCCCTCCTCTACGTAGCCAGTAGGGATACGGTGTCGGTGATCGACACCTCCACCAACACCGTGGTCAGGACCATCTCCGACGTGGGGAACAACCTCCAGGGGGTTGCGGTCTCCCCCGACGGATCCCTCCTCTACGTGGCCGACATGAACCAGAGTGCGGTGTTTGCGATCGACACCGCCACCAACACGGTGGTCAACACCTGGAACGTCGGGAGTGGCCCGATGGGGGTGGCGGTCAACCAAGACGGAACGCGCGTCACCAGCGCCAACTACTTGAGCCATACGGCGTCGGTGATCGACACGTCCACCGATGCGATCGAAACCATCGATGTCGGAGACTTCCCCCGGCAGATGGCGTTCGACCGCGACGGCACCCACGTCTACGTCACCAACCAGAGCACCAATACATTGTCGACGATCGACACCGCCAGCAACACAGTGGTCTCGACAGTGGACGTCGAAGGTTACCCAGTTGTGGTGGCGATCAGCGTAGACGGCGCCAAAGCCTACGTCACCAACTACAGTGGCTCGTCGGTATCGGTCATCGATCTACGCGCGTAAGACACCTCCGCATGTGAGAACGTCCGGGAGATCCGGTGTCGTACATGGCGCCGACTCGGTATCTCCCGGATGGTTTTCCATCGCGACATACTGATCGCCGAGCAGCAACTGATGCCTGAGAGTCATTCGAAGTTCACGGCACCAGACCCTGCCGGGACGTATCGGCACCGCTGAGCACCAGGAGCAGCATCGTCGTCAACGCTTCGTCGCTCAGTCCGCCGACTGGAAACGTGTAGCGCAGAATGACATCGGCGAGCCGGCCGTGTCCGAATACCGCGATCGAACCGAACTGCAGCGCACTGTTGCGCTCCGCGGCCTTCTTGTGCAGCGACGGGCTCACCGGACGATCCCAGGCGAGCACGCACGTCATCGACAGCACGTCGAGCCCATCGCTCAGTGTCATCGCGCTGATCGAGCACAATGCGCCGGCATACTCGAAGCTCAGTGAGTCCCCGTCGCCCCGATCGACGGTCGTGAAATGCCCGAGGGCGTTCGCCGCGCGGTCGAGCAATGCGGGCGCTCCGTCGACGGTCATGTGGCTGCGCTCCCGTGGACCATCACTTGACCCCGCCGAATCTCCGGTCGCGGGAAGCATATTCGACGCACGCCGCCCACAGATCGCGCCGGTCGAAGTCGGGAAAGAGCTTCTCCTGATACACCATCTCGGCGTAGGCCGACTGCCAGAGCATGAAGTTGGACGTGCGCTGCTCACCGGATGGGCGAAGAAACAGATCGACGTCCGGCATGTCTGGCTCGTCGAGATGCCTCGCGATGGTCGCCTCGGTGATCTTCTCCGGGTCGAGCTGCCCTGCCGCCACTCGGCGGGCGATCTCCTTGGTGGCGTCCGCGATCTCCGCGCGGCCACCGTAGTTGACGCACATGGTCAGGTTCATCACCGTATTGTGCTTGGTCAACTCCTCGGCAATCTCGAGTTCCTTGATCACGCTGCGCCACAACCTCGGACGGCGCCCGGCCCAGCGCACACGCACGCCCATCTCGTTCATCTCGTCGCGTCGACGGCGAATCACGTCCCGGTTGAATCCCATCAGGAATCGCACCTCGTCCGGGCTCCGCTTCCAGTTCTCGGTGGAGAACGCATACGCCGACAACCACTCGACACCCATCTCGATGCAGCCGCAGACGACATCCATCAACACGGCCTCGCCGCGCTCGTGGCCTGCGGTGCGCGGCAACCCTCGCTCCTGCGCCCAACGACCGTTGCCGTCCATCACGAGCGCAATGTGCCGGGGCACGAGTTCGGTCTGCAGGCCGGGGGGTTTGGCCCCCGACGGGTGCGGGTCGGGTGGCCGGACCTGATGCTCGCCCGCGGAGCTATGCGGAGCTTGCGGTTCGCGTCGTCGAATCACGGTCCCCATCCTGCCTGACCGAACATCTATCGGCGCCAGCCCGGTCCTTCAGGGCCTTCGATAGCTGATCCCTTAATCGGGTGGTTGCGGTGAGTGCAAAACCGGTACTGCTGGCGCAGCCTGCGGGACCAGACCCCCTTTGAGGGAGTTCACCAGTTTCGACAGCTACACAGTCGGCGGGTACTCGACAAGCAGATGCCCGTGGTCGTCCTCGCCGTTGAACTCGGTCAAGGATGCGCCGAAGTCGGTGCACACCTCCGGCAGGATCGGTTCCATTGCGGTCAGGTGCTCGCCGGTGAAGACTGCGCGCCGATGTTTGGTCACGAAGACCACCTACGCATGCAATCCGAAAACGCATGTCGTGTGTCGCCTCTGGTCGTCGGGTGTTGTCGTAGGTGGATGTTCTACTCGGTTCGTGCAGCTTCGATATCGGTACCGCGTCTATCCGACGCCCGGTCAACGACACCGGTTGGCCCGGGCGTTCGGGTGTGCGCGGGTGGTCACCGAGGCGAAACGCACCCCGCAGCGGGTGTGGCTTGCCGACGTGGCATCGGTGGTGTTGGTGCAGGCCTTCAGGATGCGCGTCGCGCCTACCGGAACTGGTTCGACTCGATGTCCGGCGCACGCAAGGGCCGCAGGATTGGTGCTCCACGGTTCCGGTCCCGCAAGGACAACCGGCAGTCGATCCGGCTCACCCGCAACGGGTTCTCGATCCGCCCGAATGGGAAGCTGTATGTGGCGAAGGTCGGCGAGGTGAAGGTGGCCTGGTCGCGGGGCCTGCCATCGCAGCCATCCTCGGTCACGATCATCGAGGATGCGGCCGGACGCTATTTCGCGTCCTTCGTCGTCGAAGTCGACGACCAGCCACTACCGGAGGCCTATGCCGAGGTGGGTATCGACCTGGGACTAGCGACGTTCGCGGTCCTGTCGAACGGCACGGTCATCGCATCCCCGAAGTTCTTCCGGCAAGCCGAACGCCGGTTGAAGAAGGCGCAGCAAGCCCTGTCCAGAAAACAGAAGGGCTCGAAGAACAGAGCCAAAGCCCGGGTCAGGGTCGCTCGCGCCCATACTCGGGTCCGCGACGCCAGACTCGACTTCGCGCACAAACACTCCACGGCGATCATCCGCGAGAACCAAGCGGTGTACGTCGAGGAACTATGTGTGCGGGGGCTGGCGCGGACCCGGCTGGCGAAGTCGGTGCACGATGCCGGGTGGTCGATGTTCACCCGAATGTTGGAGGAGAAAGCCACCCGATGCGGGCGCACCCTGGTGAAGGTGGACCGGTTCTTCCCGTCGTCGCAGACCTGCTCGGTATGTGGGCGGGTGGACGGGCCGAAACCGCTGTCCGTCCGGTCCTGGAGGTGCCCGTGCGGCGCAGTCCACGACCGGGATCTGAACGCTGCGCGCAACATCCTCGCCGCCGGACGGGCGGAGAGGCGAAACGCCTGCCAAGAGACGGTAAGTCTTCCCACCTAGAGGGGAGCGCGACTCGATGAAACAGGAACCCACCGAAGCGGCGCAACGCGACGCAGCAGGAATCCCGGCCGTTCACGGCCGGGAGGACGTCAACGAATCATCCGCACCTACCGCCGCATGCGGTCGTGCACGTTCGATCAGCGGAAGGGTGCGCAACTGTCGTTCCAGGTGCCATTGCAGATGCGCCGCGACGAGACCGCTGGCCTGACGTCGCAGAGACTCGGGCGCACTCTCGGTGGCCGCCCAGTCACCACGGAACAGGGCATGCATCAGGTCGAGCACACCCGGCGACGGGGTGGCGGCACCCGGCGGCCGGCAATGAGTACACACCGCTCCCCCGGCGGCAACGTGGAACGCCCGGTGCGGGCCGGGTGCGCTGCAGCGCGCGCACTCCTCCAATGCTGGGGCCCATCCGGCAAAACCCATGGCCCGCAGCAAGAAGGCGTCGAGGATCAACTCACACGGACGGTAATGCTCCGCAACGGCACGCAGCGCCCCGACCGTGAGCCGGTGCAGCTGCAGTGCCGGCGCCCGTTCCTCACCGGCAAGCCGCTCGGCGGTCTCGAGGATCGCGCACGCCGTGGTGTAGCGGGAGTAATCGTCGACAATGTCGGTCGCGAACGCGTCGACCGTCTCGACCTGCGTGACGACGTCGAGATTGCGGCCCGGATACAGCTGCACGTCGACGTGCGCGAACGGCTCGAGCCGGGCCCCGAACTTGGAGCGGGTGCGACGTACCCCCTTGGCCACTGCCCGCACCAGACCTTGCTGACGAGTGAGGAGCGTGACTATACGGTCGGCCTCACCCAGCTTGTGCTGGCGCAGCACAACCGCGTTGTCTCGATACAACCTCACCCGTTCAGTCTTTCACGTCGGGGTGACGGGATGGCGCAAGCGCCCGCGAGAAGCGTTCTACGTTTCCGCCTACTCGACGAGTCGTGCCACTGACGCCGGTACCGGTGTGCCGGTCGTCACCCACGGTGCCGGTACGGGCGCGCCGGCGACCGATCGCAGGGGAACCACTCCGGCCCACGCGCTGCTGGATTCGGCGGGTTCACTCGGTGGCGCGTCGCGCACCTTGACCGTCCACTGCCCCGAAGAGATAGGAAGGGCCAGAGCCAGCGTCGCGGCGAGTTCCTTACGCCTGAATTCTCGGACCTCCCTGCTGCGACCGGGGATCAACGCATCCGAGAACAAGCTCAGCGCGCCGGCCGAGTCGTCTTCGTCCAGCGTGACGAGGTTGCCTCGCACGACGGCGGAACGGTAGTTGGCGGACGAATCGAACAGGGTTTCCGCGACGACGATTCCATCGAGCATCGCGACGCACAGCACCGCCGGCGCACCTGCGGCCACGTGCCGGAGCGCACCGGCCCCGGTGGACCCGTGCAGCAGAATCCTGTCGCCGTCGCGGGCGTAGAGCATCGGCACAGCCCACGGCATACCGTCGACGACGGTGGCGAGTGTTCCCATCGGTGCGGCATCGAGGACGGCGTCGAGCTCCGCTCGTTCGGTTCGGGCACGGTCCGGATATCTCATGATCTTGTCCACGAGACCACTCTCGCCTAATTGTGGATCTGACACTAGATCCACAATTACGCGTTTTTACAGACCAGTATTGTCGCGTTCATGCCCCGGATCACCCCTGAACTACACCTGGCATTACTGCTACCCGATACCGACGCACCGCTTCGGCACCGCATCGCCGAGTCAATCGTCGACGAAATCCGCGGAGGGCGTCTCCGGTCCGGCGATCGCCTTCCCTCCACCCGGGTGCTGGCCGAACACTTGAACGTCGCCCGAGCGTCCGTGGTCGACGCCTACGACGAGCTGTGCTCGTCCGGATACGCCGACGCCCGCGCCGGCTCTGGTACCCGGATCGCACCGGGTGCCGACGCTGCGGCGCACGCCCACGTCGCATCTCACGCGATCACCGGGGCGCCGGAGCGAGTGTCACCCATCGCTGACGAGAAGCCGGACGCGTTGTGGAATCTCAGCCCGGGCCACCCCGATCCAGGCTTGATCTCGACCGCCGACTGGCGCAGGGCGTGGCGGCTCGCCGCCAACGCCGCCCCATCCTCCGATCTGCCGGGCCCCGACGCTCACCCCGAGTTGCGACGTTCCCTCGCGGAGCATCTGCGTCGCACGAGAGGGGTAACGGCGCATCCCGACGACCTGATCATCGCCCCCGGAGTCAACTCGGTGCTCCGCGCCCTCGTCGCCGCAGCGGGGCTAGCTGGGCAGGACGTGGCGTTCGAAGAACCTGGCTACAGTCGGGCGCGCACCGTCCTCGAGAGCTCGGGCTCTCGGCCGCGAGGGGTCGCCGTGGACGGCGACGGCCTCGATGCAGGACGCCTGCACGCAACCGACGCCGCTGTCTACTGCACACCGGCCCATCAGTATCCGATGGGCGCACGGATGGCGGTGAGTCGCAGAGCCCAACTCGTCACCCGCGCAATCGCTTCCGGAACACTGCTCATCGAGGACGACTACGACGGTGAGTTCCGCTACGACGTGTCGTCGTTGCCGGCACTGCGCAGCATCGACCGCGGGTCCGAGTGCGTGGCCTACGTCGGAACCGCGTCGAAGATTCTCACCCCTTCGATCAGAGTGGCGTGGGTGATCGCGCCTCCGGCGCTCCACCCCCACCTCGTCCAGACCCTGCGCGCGACAGGTGAAGCCTGCTGCTCGATCACCACCCTCGCGCTGTCGCGTTTCATCGACTCCGGCGCGCTCTCACGGCATATCGCGCGCGCCTCCCGCACCTATTCGGCACGTAGGGCCGCATTAGTCACCGCACTGCGGCATCACCTGCCCACGATCGGCACGGACGGAGTCGGGCTCTCAGGTATCGAGGCTGGTCTTCACGCCGTCCTGACTCTGCCCGATTCGGTCGACGATGCCGCCCTCTCGCTCGAACTGCTGGCACACGGCGTGCGCGTGCCCAGCCTCGCCAACTACCGCACAACCTCGAACGGGCCGCGCGGTCTGGTCTGCGGATACGCGCGGCTGTCCGAATCCCAGGCTCACGCCGTCGCCGAAGTGATCGGAAACACAGTCCGCCGGAATTTCTAGCTGATACTGTTCGTTCGAACGAACAGAGACGCGGGAGGGCAAGATGAGCACGGAACAACTGGGTAGTGAGCAGCAGCGCGGCGAAAGCGAGGATTGGGCGCCGGGACTCGCCGAGCAGGTGAAGGCGCTTGCATCCGGCGCCACCACGTCCGTCGAGGCCACCCGCGCCGCCCTCGATCGCATCGAGGCGAGCCAGCCGACGCTCAACGCGTTCAAGGTTGTCCGCCGGAGCAAGGCATTGGCCGAGGCCGCCGAGGCAGACCGGCGCCTCGCGGCCGGTGAACGCCTGCCGCTGCTCGGCGTGCCGATCGCCGTGAAGGACGATGTCGACGTGGCGGGCGAACCGACCGCGTTCGGATGCGCCGGGGACTTCCCGCCCGCAGCGCGAGACGCCGAGGTCGTGCGTCGGCTGCGCGCCGCCGGTGCCGTGATCGTCGGCAAGACCAACAGTCCTGAGCTGGGACAGTGGCCGTTCACCAGCGGAGCCGCCTTCGGCTGGACTCGCAACCCTTGGAACGGCGACCACACACCCGGGGGATCGTCCGGTGGCGCAGCAGCGGCCGTCTCCGCCGGTATGGTGTCCGCTGCGATCGGGTCGGACGGCGCCGGCTCCGTCCGGATTCCCGCCGCGTGGACCAACCTGGTCGGGATCAAACCCCAGCGGGGACGCATTTCCACCTGGCCAGCCCCCGAAGCCTTCCACGGCCTGACCGTCAACGGACCGCTTGCCCGGACGGTCGCGGACGCGGCCCTGCTACTCGATATCGCGTCGGGACCACACGAGGGCGACCTGCACACACCCGCTCCCCTCACAGTCAGCGATGGGGTGGGCCGCGAAACCGGTTCGCTCCGTATCGCGCTGTCCCTGCGCATTCCGTTCACCCCGACTCCCACGAGCCTTCACCCGGAGGTCCGCCGGGGCATCTACCGGATCGCCGACACTCTGCGGCAGCTCGGGCACCGCGTGGTGGTTGACGACCCGAACTACGGAATCGCTTTCGGGCTGGGCTTCTTGCCGAGGTCGCTGGCGGGCGTCGACGACTGGATGCAGAAACTTCCGGATCCTTCTCTCGTCGACCCTCGCACGAAGTCCAACGCCCGCACCGGCCGGAAGCTGCAGGGGCTGCCCCTACGGGCGGCACGAGCGGCCGAGCGTCGGGCGCAGAAGCGCGTGGGCGCGATCTTCGACAAGTACGACGTGGTCCTCGCCCCGACCACCGCGACTCCCCCGCCTCGCGTCGACGCAATGGACGGCATCGGTGCGTGGGAGACGGACAAGGTCATCACCGCGGCGTGCCCGTACGCCTGGCCATGGAACGTCCTGGGCTGGCCGAGCGTGAATGTGCCAGCGGGATTCACATCCGACAACCTTCCGGTCGGCGCGCAGCTGATGGGCCATGAGGGCGCCGAACCGCTGCTGGTGTCGGTTGCCGCACAACTCGAGTCGGTGCTCCGGTGGGATCGGGTCCGCCCCGAGCAGTGGTGGTGATATGGCCTCGACAGACGTTCGCGACCGCGTCCTCGCAGCGGCTCTTCACATCGTCGGCACGGAGGGCATCCCCGCCGTCACGAATCGACGGATCGCTGCGACGGCCGGGGTCTCGCTCGGATCGATCACCTACCACTTCCCCACCCAGACCGACCTCCTGCGGGCCGCGCTGTCGGGGTTCGTGGCCGAGGAGACACAGCGACTCGCGGATCTGGCGGAGGAGTACCGCAACAAGGGTCTGAGCCTGGTAGATGCCGCCGCTCTGACGGAGAAGGTCGCGAAGGATCTGACCTTCTCCGCCGAGCGGATCGCTCCGTTCGAGCTGTATATCCAGGCCGGCCGCGACCACGAGTTGCAGCAGGCCGCCGCCGAGTGTTTCGCCGCGTACGAAGAACTGGCGGTGACGATCCTGGCCGCCCTCGGCGTACCCGACGCCGCGGCGATCGCCCCGACGATCGTCGCGACCATCACCGGCCTGCAGCTGCGAAGACTGGCCACCGGCAGTGGCGGCGATCACGACATCTCGGCGTCTGTGCTGCTGGTGCTCAGCGCCTCCACTCGCGCATAGTCACGCTAAAAGCCCAGGCGGCCTAGCTGTTTCGGATCTCGCTGCCAGTCCTTGGCGACCTTGACGTGCAGTTCGAGAAAGATCTTGGTGCCGAGCAACTTCTCGATCTGCAACCGGGCCTTCGTCCCGACCTCACGCAGGCGTGCACCGCCCTTGCCGATCACAATGCCCTTCTGGGACGGGCGTTCGACATAGAGCAGGGCGTGCACGTCGAGCAGTTCACCCTGCTTTTCCGTGCGGCCTTCGCGAGGGATGACCTCCTCGATGACCACAGCCAGCGAGTGCGGCAACTCATCGCCGAGGCCTTCGAGCGCGGCCTCACGAATGAGCTCGGCCATCAACGTTTCCTCGGGCTCGTCGGTGAGTTCGCCGTCGGGGTAGAACGCCGGGCCCTCCTCCATCTTCGACGCGAGAACATCGACGAGGACCTCCACCTGCTCACCCGCCGCGGCAGACACCGGCACGACGTCTGCCTCGGGCCCCAGGAGTTGGGACACGGCCAGTAGTTGCTGTCCCACGGCATCTTTGCCGACCTTGTCGATCTTCGTCACGATGCCGACGATCGTGGTCTTGGGCGCGACCTGTCGCACCTGACGCAATATCCACCTGTCGCCGGGACCGATCTTCTCGTCCGCCGGAATGCACAGACAGATCACGTCGACCTCGGAGTAGGTGTCCTGCACGAGATCATTGAGCCTCTGCCCGAGGAGAGTTCGAGGCCGGTGCAGGCCAGGGGTGTCGACGAGGATCAGCTGGGCGTGGTCGCGGTGCACGATGCCGCGGATGGTGTGACGCGTGGTCTGCGGGCGCGAAGACGTGATCGCGATCTTGCTGCCCACCAGCGCGTTGGTCAGAGTCGACTTACCCGTATTGGGCCGTCCAACGAAACAAACGAATCCGGAACGGAATTCGGTTCTGGTCATGCTACTCCTCGATCACGGATCCATCGGGTCTCGCGAAGACGACGCTCGCCTGCGCACTTACTTCGTGTAGCGCGGCGATCCCCTGGTCATCCGCGCTCGCACCGATCACGACGGCGCCCTCGAACCCCTCGGCACCACTCGATATCGCCGCCGAAACAGCGGCCTGCAGTGCAGTCAGCGTCAGCGACTTCAGCGCCACCGCCCCCGCGGAGTAAGTGCGCCCGTCGAGGTCTCGAACGGCAGCCCCTTGACCACTTCCGGTGCGGCCGAACGCTCCTCGTGCAAGTACTACGAGCTTCGCATCCTCGGCGCTCAATTCAGCCATCGTTGCTCTCCTGTGTGGCATCGTCTTCGCTCTCGTCTACGGGGATACGCTGCACGAAGACCGTGTTGACCCGAACTCTCCCGCGCACATCCGGGGAACCCTCACCGCGCAGGATCAACCCCTGGGACTCGACCTCCGATCCCGGGAGCGGAACCCTGCCGAGTTGATATCCGATCAGCCCGCCGACGGTTTCTACCTCGTCGTTGACGAGTTCGATGCCGAACAACTCTCCGAGATCCTCGATGGGCAGTCGGGCGGACACCCGGAACATACCGTCTCCGAGATCCTCGACCGGTGGTGTCTCGTCCTGGTCGTACTCGTCCGCAATCTCGCCGACGATTTCTTCGATGACGTCCTCGATCGTGACGAGTCCGGCGATGCCGCCGTACTCGTCCACCAGAACCGCCATGTGATTGCGGTCGCGTTGCATCTCGGCGAGGAGGCTGTCGAGGGGCTTGGAGTCCGGCACGAAGACGGCCGGGCGCATCACGTCGCGGACGGGGACACCGCGTCCGCCGTCACGTGAATGGTAGGTCTGCTGCACGAGGTCCTTCAGATAGACGACCCCGAGAACATCATCGACGTTGTCGCCGATCACCGGAATCCGCGAGTGCCCGCTGCGGACGGCCAGCGATGTCGCCTGCCCTGCACTCTTGTCGCTCTCGATCCACACCATCTCGGTGCGCGGCACCATCACCTCGCGGGCCGGCGTATCGCCGAGTTCGAACACCGACTGGATCATTCGGCGTTCCTCTGCAGCCACCACGCCGCTCTCCTGCGCCATATCGACGAGTTCGCGTAGTTCGATCTCGGATGCGAACGGTCCCTGGCGGAAGCCCTTACCGGGTGTGATCGCGTTTCCGATCAGGATCAGGAGGCGACTGACCGGACCGAGCACGGTTCCGATGAACTGCAAGGGAAGCGACGCGATCAGTGAGATCGAGTAGGCGTGCTGCCGGCCGAGCGTGCGGGGGCCGACCCCGATCACCACGTAGTCGACGAGCACCATGATGATCGCGGTGATCGCAAGCGCCCACGCTGGTTCCAGGAGGTCGATCAGCCCGCCGACGAGCACCACCGTCGCCGTGATCTCACACAGGATGCGCAGCAACACCATGAGATTCACGTAGCGGGGGCGATCCGACAGGATCCGAAGCACCCGCTTGGCACCGGGGCGGTCATCCTTCGCCATCTCCACGATGCGTGCGGACGAGATGGTGTTGAGAGCGGAATCGACGGCCGCGAAGATGCCGCCGAGGGGGACCAGGACGATCGCGAGGGCGATCAGCGCGATGGCGCTACTCACAGAAAACCCCTCACGTGGAGTTACTGATCCGGCGAATCGAAGAACCCGGCCTTGCCGAGCAACTTCTGATCCCGGGCAGCAAGTGCGGCGTCGATCTCGGCCCTGCGTAGATCTTCGTACCAGCCTTCGAGCAGCTGATTCTGCAGGCCGAACATCTCCTTCTCTTCCTCAGGTTCGGCATGATCGTAGCCGAGGAGATGAAGCACGCCGTGCACGGTGAGTAGCGCGAGTTCACGCCCCAACGGGTGACCGGCACGGTCGGCCTGCTCCGACGCGAAGGAAGGACACAGCACGATGTCGCCGAGCATCGACGGTCCGGGCTCCGGGGAGTCGGGCCGGCCGCCGGGCTCGAGTTCGTCCATCGGGAACGACATCACGTCGGTGGGACCGGGAAGATCCATCCACCGCATGTGGAGGTCTGCCATCGTCGCCGAGTCCACCAGGACCATCGACAGCTCGGCCGCGGGGTGCACATCCATCCTCGCGATCACGAAACGGGCAACGCTGATCAGTTCCTCTTCTGAGACGTCCATGCCCGATTCATTCGAGACTTCGATGCTCATGTGTGTCGTTTCCTCCTCGTTCCGGCGGCACTCACCCTACCGCCGTGGAGAACGCGCATGCGCAGCTCTACGTTGTGCCCGATTTCCGAACTCGACCTTCTCGTCCCGGTTCGCCTCGAAACGCTCGTACGCATCGACGATGTCGGACACCAGACGGTGCCGGATCACATCGCTGCTGTTGAGTTCGGCAAAGAAGATGTCGTCGATGCCTCCGAGGATCTCGGTGGCGGCGCGCAGGCCCGACCGCGAGCCTCCGGGAAGGTCCACCTGGGTGGCGTCTCCGGTGACCACGACCTTCGACCCGAATCCCAGGCGAGTGAGGAACATCTTCATCTGCTCGGCGGTGGTGTTCTGCGCCTCGTCGAGGATGATGAACGCGTCGTTGAGTGTGCGACCGCGCATGTACGCCAGCGGCGCGACCTCGATCACTCCTGATTGCATCAGCTTGGGAATGGCCTCCGCGTCCATCATGTCGTGGAGCGCGTCGTGCAACGGCCGCAGATACGGATCGATCTTCTCGTGCAGGGTGCCGGGCAGGAATCCGAGGCGTTCGCCCGCCTCGACGGCCGGACGGGTGAGGATGATCCGCGACACCTGCTTGGTTTGTAGCGCCTGCACGGCCTTAGCCATGGCCAGGTAGGTCTTCCCCGTGCCCGCGGGCCCCACGCCGAACACGATGGTGTGCGCGTCGATCGCGTCGACGTACCTCTTCTGGTTGAGTGTCTTCGGCCGGATCGTCTTGCCACGTCTCGACAAAATGTCCAGGGTCAGCACCTCGGCGGGCGACTCGCTGACGCCCTGCGTGAGCATCCCGACCGTGCGACGAACAGCGTCGGAACCCAGTGGCTGGCCGCGCCTGACGATGGCACCGAGTTCGGCGATGACACGTTCGGCGAGCGCCACGTCGCCTGCCTTACCCGTGAGTGTGACCGTGTTGCCTCGAACGTGGATGTCAGCATCCAAGACCCGCTCCAAGGCGCGCAGATTCTCATCGGAGGAACCCAGCAGAGGCGGGACGGCATCGGAGGGAAGTTCGATACTCGAACGCACAGTGCGTTCTGAAGGGCGTGTTGCGCCGAACGCCTCATCGATCTGGTTTTGTTCGCTCACGTGTGGAATATGGCCTACTTTCCGGTTCTCGGGGCATCGCGACGGGTGTCGTGATGAGACAAAGTCTAGCGCTGCGACACGGGTCAGCCCACCCAATTGATGGCTGATCAGAAGTGGTTAGCACCGGACATGAGCGCCGTCCGTGAGATGTCCCAGCACTGTGTGCCGGGATTGAGGAAGGCGAAGTGATCCTCACCCTCGACGATGTGCACAGCCACCGGGTCGCCTGCCGCGGCCGCGGCCTTGCCGTACCGGACGCTGACCTTCGCTGGAACCTGGGTGTCCTCGGCACCATGTATGCACACCACTGGAATTCCCACCGGGATCCTGTGGTGCGGGGACGCAGACCTGTACACGTCGGGACTCTCCTCATAGGGCACCCCGAGAAGGTCCTCGATGTATCCGATCCGACGACCCCGTTCCGCCGCCGACGCGAGATCGAGCGCACCGGCCTGCGACACCACCAACTCCGGCTGCAGACGCAGATCCGACTCACCGGCGAGCCACACCGCGAGCTGCCCGCCAGCGGAGTGACCTACCACCCGAATCCTGTTGAGGTCGAACGGAATCGGGGACCGCTGCGCCACCGGTCCCGCGATCGCCTCCAGCGCGGCGATGACGTCCGCCGACATCTCCGGCCACCCCCCGCCCGCTCCGAGTCGCCGATACTCGACATTCCACACCGCGAGTCCGTGACGCGCCAACTCGACCGCGAAGCCCGTGCCGAGGTTGAGGTGGTAATCGCCGCTCCAGAACCCGCCGTGCACGATCATCACCACCGGCACCGGCTCGGCCACCTGGCCTTCCGGCAGGTAGAAGTGCCCGAACTGCTGCGGCTCGGGTCCGTATGCGATCTGAATGCGGTCCACGGAGGACCAGGCTAGCGGTGTGGATCGGCTCATCGCGGCGGTGGTCAGGCTAGCGGCGCCGCGCCCCATCGGTCGGTGAGTACGCCCAGCGCGCCCAACGCCACCGCCGCCGCGGTAGATGTGCGCAAGACGTGCGGCCCGAGTAGTACCGGCACCGCACCCGCCTCCGTCAGCGCGGTGATCTCCTCGTCGGAAATACCCCCCTCGGGGCCGACGACCAGCACGATCTCGGCCACCGAACGCAGCGAGAGTTCGGCCAGGCTCTGCGCCGCCGACTCGTGCAGCACCGCGACGACTCCACCTCGGCCGATCACCTCACGCACCATGGACAGCACCCCCGGCGTCCGGAACGGTTCCGACACCTCGGGTACGATCGCCCGCCTCGACTGCTTCGCTGCGGCCTGAGCGGCGCTGCGCCAGCGCGCGACACCCTTGGCGACCTTGGGCCCCTCCCATCGCGCCACACAGCGCGACGACTGCCACGGCACGATCGCGTCGACACCCGCCTCGGTGGCCAGCTCGACCGCCAGTTCGGATCGGTCCGCTTTCGGAAGTGCTTGCACCACAGTGACGGTCGGCACAGGCGGGGAGATCTGACGTCGTGCGTGAACGGCCAACTCCAACCGATCCTTCGCCGCGGCCGTCACCTCGGTATCGGCGAGACCTCCGCGACCGTCGGCCAGCATGATCCGCTCCCCCACACCGATCCGGCGCACGGTCGCCGCATGCCTTCCTTCGGAACCGTCCAACACGGCGGTGTGCCCGACATCAGGTAGCGGGTCGAGAAAGAAGACCGTCGCCGCCACGGTCAGCGACCGCTGAATGCTTCACGCAGGCGTGAGAACAGCCCACCGCTGTGCTGGGACTGGGTCGACACGACCTCCGCAGTGTCGCGTTCGCGCAGGCCCTTCAGTTCCTGCAGGAGCTTCGTCTCCTTGTGGTCGAGCCTCGAGGGAATCACGACCTCGAGATGTGCGTGCACGTCGCCGCGTATTCCCGACCGCAGCTTCGGCATGCCGTGCCCGCGCAGAATGGTGACCGCCCCGGGCTGGGTCCCGGGCTCGATGGTGATCTCCTTGGGTCCGTCCATGATCGTGTCGATCGTGACGGCAGTGCCGAGAGCGGCATCGATCATCGGAACCCGGATCGTGCAGTGCAGGTCTTCGCCGTCACGGACGAACACCTCGTGCGGTTGCTCGATCACCTCGACGTACAGGTCTCCGGCGGGACCGCCGCCGGGACCGACCTCACCCTGTGCAGCAAGCCGGATTCGCATCCCACCGGCAACACCGGCGGGCACCTTCACCGTGATGTCGCGGCGGGCACGCACCCGTCCATCACCGCTGCACTTGGTGCACGGGTCCGGGATGGTCTCGCCGACACCGCGGCAAGTAGGACAGGGCCTGGAAGTCATGACCTGGCCGAGGAACGACCTCTGCACCGACTGAACCTCACCCGCACCGCCACATGTCTCACACCGCACCGGCTTCGAGTCGCCCTTGGTTCCCGAACCCGTGCAGACGTCGCACAGGATCGCGGTCTCGACAGTGACCTGCTTGCTCACGCCGGTCGCGCACTCGGCCAATGTCAGCTTGGTGCGCAGGAGAGCGTCGGCGCCCGGTTGCACCCGGCCACGCGGACCGCGACCGGCGCCGCCCCCGCCGCCGAAGAACGCCTCGAACACGTCGCCGAGGCCGCCGCCCCCGAAACCACCGCCGAAACCGCCGGCACCCCCGCCGCCGGCAGACAGCGGATCGCCGCCGAGATCGACGATGCGCCGCTTCTCAGGGTCCGACAACACCTCGTAGGCCGTCGAGATCTCCCGGAACCGGGCCTGCGCCGCTTCGTCCGGGTTCACGTCGGGATGCAGTTCCCTCGCGAGTTTGCGGTACGCCCGCTTGAGCTCCTGATCGGTCGCCTTCTTGTCGACGCCGAGCGTTGCGTAGTAGTCCCGTGCCACCTTGAGTCTCTCGTCCTTCTCTACTTCGTCATCTCACCACTGGTCGCCCGCCGCCGGGTGCGGCCGACCGTCAGCGCTCGGCGAGCACCTGGCCGATGTATCTCGCAACGGCTGCGACCGACGCGATTGTTCCCGGATAGTCCATGCGAGTGGGTCCGAGCACACCCATCCCGCCGAGCACCGTGCCTGCCGCACCGTAACCGGTGGAGATGACCGATGTACCGCGCATCTGCTCGACCTGAGTTTCCTCCCCGATCCGCACCGTGACGGTGCCCGCGTCCTGGGTGGCCGCCAGTAGTTTGAGGACTACCACCTGCTCCTCGAGCGCCTCGAGCACCGCTCGCAGCGAACCCGGGAATCCGCCGATTCCCGCGAAGTCTGCGGCATTGCGGGTCAGGTTTGCGGTGCCGCCCAGAACCAGTCTCTCCTCGGGGTGTTCCACGAGGGTCTCCACCAGCACCGTGGCTGACCGGATCACGGCGTCACGCAGACCATCCGGGGCCTCGTTGGCCAGCTCCGAGGCGGCGATCGACGCCGCCGCCAACCGTTTGCCGTCCAACGCGCCACCGAGCAGACTGCGCAGCCGAGACAGGTCCTCGTCATCGAGCGGTTCACCGAGTTCGACGATGCGCTGATCCACCCGGCCCGAATCGGTGATGAGCACCAGCAGCAGGCGGGCGGGGGTCAGCGCCACCACCTCGAGGTGCCGCACGGACGAGGCCGACAGTGTGGGATATTGCACAACCGCGACCTGCCGGGTGAGTTGCGCGAGGAGGCGCACACCACGCCTGAGAACGTCGTCCAGATCGACACCGGACTCGAGAAAATCGAGAATCGCGCGGCGTTCGGCGTTCGACAACGGCTTCACGTCGGCAATGCGGTCGACGAACTCGCGGTAGCCCTTGTCGGTCGGGACACGACCGGAACTCGTGTGCGGCTGGGTTATGTAGCCCTCGCTCTCGAGTGCCGCCATATCGTTGCGCACAGTGGCACTGGAAACACCCAAGTTGTGCCGCTCCACCAGCGCCTTCGAGCCCACCGGCTCCTGCGTGGAGACGTAGTCGGCGACGATCGCGCGGAGAACCTCGAACCGCCTGTCGTCCGTACTCGGCATCGCCATTCACCTCCAGATCTCAATAGCTACGCGCGGCCGCCTCACCGAACTCCCATTCGAATCGGCCGTCGCATTCCCCTGAGCTTTCGTGCATACGCACGTGCTTCTCGTCTCGGTCCAGTCTAATCGGCGCACCGCCGTTTCCCGCCCTACCCTTACTGTGGGGACCGAAAACGTGCAAGCGATGCGGGCGATCCAGCGGGATGACTTGGCGATGATTTTCAAAGGCGTCATGGACGGTAAGCCGTACCCGGACCACCGGCTGTCCCAACGCGACTGGTCCAAGATCCCTCCTCGGCAGTTGCGCCTCGACGAGATCGTCACCACCACCAAGGTTCTCGAACTCGACCGACTGCTGTCCGAGGATTCGACATTCTACGGCGACCTGTTCCCGCACGCCGTGCGCTGGCACGGGGTCATCTACCTCGAGGACGGGCTACACCGGGCGGTGCGTTCGGCCCTGCGCAATCGCGTCGTACTGCACGCGCGCGTCTTCGACTTCGACGAGCTACCCGGCATGGTCACCGGCTGACGCCTACTGCAGAACGGTCCGGACCACTGCATCGGCCAGAAGTCGTCCCTTGTCGGTCAGCACGAAGTGGTCGCCTTCGCGCGCCAGCAGCCCGTCGGCCACAACTTCCTCGGCGGCCCGCCGCTCCCCGGCATCGAGTTCCGCCATCGGCAGTCCCGTCCGCAGCCGGGTCGTCAGCATCACCCGCTCGACATGAAGATCGTCGGCAGTCAACTGCTCGCTTCCCCCGACCGGCAATCTGCCCGCCGCCAACTGTTCCGCATAGCGCGCCGGATGCTTGACGTTCCACCAGCGCACCCCCGAGACGTGACTGTGCGCGCCCGGACCGGCGCCCCACCAGTTCCCGCCGTCCCAGTACCCCAGGTTGTGCCTGCAGCGAGCTTCCCCCCTCGCTCCGCTCGCCAAGCGAGATTCCCCCGCCGCTCCGCTCGCCAAGCGAGCTGCACCGCCCTCCCGCGCCCAGTTCGACACTTCGTACCAGGTCAGTCCCGCATCCGTGAGGCGCGCATCGATGCGCTCGTATCGCGAGGCAAGGACATCGTCGTCGGGTGCGGGCAGTTCGCCACGGCGGACCTTCCTGGCCAGCGCCGTGCCGTCTTCGACGATCAGCGCATAGGCGGACACGTGGTCCACCCCCGCCGAGAGCACCGCATCCAGCGACGCATCGAGATCCTCGTCTCGTTCTCCCGGTGTCCCGTAAATGAGGTCGAGGTTGACGTGCTCGAACCCCGCCGCCCGCGCCTCCTGCGCCGCCGCCGTCGCGCGCCCCGGCGTGTGGGTGCGGTCCAGGACTTTGAGCACGTGCGGCGCCGCCGATTGCATGCCGAGCGAGATCCGCGTGAATCCGCCGCTTCGCAGGCAGTCGAAGAACTCTGGCGACGTCGATTCCGGATTCGATTCCGTGGTCACCTCGGCGCCGGCCGCCAACGAGAAACTCGAGCGGATCGCACCGAGGACGTCCACCAGTCCGTCGCCTCCGAGAAGAGACGGGGTACCGCCTCCGACGAATACCGTGTCGACGACCGGAGCCCCCGTCATTTTCGCGGCGAAGTCGAGTTCGCGGCGCAGCCCCTCCATCCACGACTGCGGCGATGCCGACGTGCCCAGTTCGCCGGCTGTGTATGTGTTGAAGTCGCAGTACCCGCAACGCGTGGCACAGAAGGGCACGTGCACATAGATCCCGAACGGTCGGTTTCCGATCTCCGTCAGCGCCTGCTCCGGCAGCACGAACCCTGCAGACTCCTGCCGACTGTCATCTATAGTGCTCACGCCACTCACCCCGCTAGTCTTCCAGGTGTCGGGAGCGGTTTGTTCGCCCAAGTGCCGCAATGCCCTTCAACGCGATATATCCCACACTATCGGCGAACATTCGGTGCCCGACTCTGTATCAGCGCTCCAACGTGGCACACTGGAGCGCATGATCGGACAGGGAGTGCGACTTGTGGCGCGGCGCCACGTCGACCTCAAGCGTGTCTGCAGCTGCAGCTGTATGCCCTTCGGGCAATAAATCAGCCTGTCAGCCCGTTCATTTCTTCTCGAGTTCCGGCCAAATTCGAATGCGCTGAGCGAGGATCAATCCCCCTGCCGTTCCGGCCGGTGCACAGTGAGATTCAGGAGTGCTTAATGACGTCGACCGCCGACGCATCCCCCGCTACCGCCGAGACAGCTGCCGCGCCCACGCGGACACGCACGCCCAAGCCGGTCAAGCGACGCGCCGAGGGTCAGTGGGCGCTCGGGTACCGCGAGCCGCTCAACCCCAACGAGCAGAACAAGAAAGACGACAACCCGCTCAACGTTCGGGCCCGAATCGAGAACATATACGCGCACCAGGGGTTCGACAGCATCGACAAGAGTGATCTGCGGGGCCGCTTCCGCTGGTGGGGCCTCTACACCCAGCGCGAGCAGGGCTACGACGGCACCTACACCGGTGACGAGAACATCGACCTCCTCGAGGCTGAGTACTTCATGATGCGCGTGCGCTGCGACGCCGGCGCTCTGAACGTCGAGCAGTTGCGCACCCTCGCCGGTATCTCCACAGAGTTCGCCCGTGACACCGCAGACCTGTCCGACCGCGAGAACGTCCAGTACCACTGGATAGAGGTCGAGAACGTCCCGGAGATATGGAAGCGTCTCGAGGGCATCGGCCTGAAGACCACCGAGGCGTGCGGAGACTGCCCGCGCGTCGTGCTCGGCTCGCCACTGGCAGGCCAGTCCTTCGACGAAGTGCTCGACCCGACTCCCGCGATCGAGGAGATCGTCCGCCGCTACATCGGCAAGCCCGAGTACTCGAACCTGCCGCGCAAGTTCAAGACCGCGATCTCGGGTCAGCAGGACGTCGTGCACGAGATCAACGACGTCGCGTTCATCGGCGTCAACCACCCCGAGCACGGTCCCGGCCTCGACCTGTGGGTCGGTGGCGGCCTGTCCACCAACCCGATGCTCGCGAAGCGCGTCGGCGTCTGGGTTCCGCTCGAAGAGGTGCCCGACGTCTGGGAAGCAGTCGTCTCGATCTTCCGCGACTACGGGTACCGGCGGCTGCGATCGAAGGCTCGGCTCAAGTTCCTCGTCAAGGACTGGGGAATCGAGAAGTTCCGCGAGGTGCTCGAGACGGAGTACCTCGGGCGCAAGCTGATCGACGGCCCCGCCCCCGAGAAGCCCGCACGCCCGATCGACCACGTCGGCGTGCAGAAGACTCGGAACGGCCTCAACGCGGTCGGGGTCGCCCCCATCGCCGGCCGTGTGTCCGGGACGACACTGGCGAAGGTCGCCGACGCCGCCGAGCGCGCGGGCAGCGACAAGATCCGCTTCACGCCGTACCAGAAACTGATCATCCTCGACGTCGCCGACGACAAGCTCGAACAGCTGATCACCGATCTCGACGAGATCGGTCTTCCCGCCCGTCCGTCGCACTGGCGCAGGAACCTGATGGCCTGCTCGGGCATCGAGTTCTGCAAGCTGTCCTTCGCCGAGACCCGCAAGCGCTCGCAAGTCCTCGTTCCGGAACTCGAGCGGCGCCTGGAAGACATCAATGCTCAGCTCGATGTGCCCATAACCATCAATATCAACGGCTGCCCCAACTCGTGCGCGCGTTCACAGATCGCCGACATCGGATTCAAGGGACAGCTCGTCGACGACGGCGAAGGCAACCACGTGGAGGGCTTCCAGGTCCACCTCGGCGGCAGCCTCGGCCTCGACAGCGGCTTCGGCCGGAAACTACGCCAGCACAAGGTGACCGCCGGAGAACTCGGCGACTACATCGACCGAGTCGTCCGGCAGTTCGTGAAGCAGCGGGGCGAGGGCGAACGCTTTGCTGAATGGATCGTGCGCGCTGACGAAGGAGACCTGCGATGACCGCGACAAACTTGACAACAGCTAGCCAGGAGGACCTTCGGCGGATCGCTGCAGAGGGCGCGGCGAGCCTCGAAGGCGCCACAGCGCAGGAACTACTGCAGTGGACCGAGGACACCTTCTCGGTCGGGGCGAGCGCAGCGACGGGGGATAATTACAGCGCGAGCGCAGCGACGGGGGATCGAAACGGCTACATCGTGGCGTCGAACATGCAGGACGCCGTACTCGTGCACCTTGCCGCCCAGGTACACCCCGGGGTGGACGTTCTGTTCCTCGACACCGGCTATCACTTCGCCGAGACCATCGGGACCCGCGACGCGGTGGAGCAGGTGTACGGCGTGAACGTCATCAACGCGAAGCCTGAGGCGTCTGTGGCCGAACAGGACGCCGCGGAGGGTAAGGACCTCTTCGCCCGCGACCCCAACCGGTGCTGCGCATTGCGCAAGGTTGCGCCGTTGAAGAAGACTCTCGCCGGCTACCAGGCGTGGGTCACCGGCGTCCGGCGGGTGGAGGCCCCGACCCGCGCGAACGCTCCCTTGATCTCGTTCGACGAGGCTTTCGGGCTGGTGAAGATCAACCCGATCGCCGCGTGGTCGGACGACGAGATGCAGGCCTACATCGACGAGCACTCGATTCTGGTGAATCCACTCGTCGACGAAGGCTATCCGTCCATCGGGTGCGCTCCGTGCACCAGCAAGCCTGCCCCCGGCAGTGATCCACGCAGCGGTCGCTGGGCCGGTAGGGCCAAGACAGAATGCGGGTTGCACTCCTCATGACAATCGACATCTCCCCCTCCCCGACCTTGGCGCGGCCACGGCTCGACGGATCCCAGTTCGACACCCTCGACGCCCTCGAATCGGAAGCGATCCACATCTTCCGCGAGGTGGCGGGCGAATTCGAGCGGCCCGTGATCCTGTTCTCGGGCGGCAAGGACTCGACGGTGCTGCTGCATCTGGCGATAAAAGCGTTCTGGCCGGCACCGTTGCCGTTCGCGTTGCTGCACGTCGACACCGGCCACAACCTGCCCGAGGTCCTCGCTTTCCGCGACCACGTCGTGTCGAAGTACAACCTCCGCCTGCACGTGGCGAAGGTCGAGGACTATCTAGCCGACGGTCGCCTCACCGAACGACCGGACGGAATCCGCAACCCCCTGCAGACCGTCCCGCTGCTCGACGCCATCGCCGAGAACCGCTTCGACGCCGTCTTCGGCGGCGGACGCCGCGATGAGGAACGTTCCCGCGCCAAAGAGCGGATCTTCTCGTTGCGCAACGCATTCGGCCAATGGGATCCCAAGAAGCAGCGCCCGGAGCTGTGGAACCTGTACAACGGCAAGCACTCCCCCGGTGAGCAGGTTCGGGTGTTCCCGCTGAGCAATTTCACCGAGCTCGACATCTGGCGCTACATCGCCCGTGACGACGTGGAGCTCGCGAGCATCTACTACGCGCACGAGCGCCCGGTGTTCTCGCGCGACGGCATGTGGATGACCCCGGGTGTGTGGGGCGGACCCAACGAGGGCGAGGTGCTCGAAAACCGGTTGGTGCGCTACCGCACCGTCGGCGACGGCTCCACCACCGGCGCTGTGCTGTCCGAGGCCGCCGACAACGAGGCGATCCTCGCCGAGGTCGCGGCATCGCGCCTCACCGAGCGCGGCGCCACCCGCGGCGACGACCGAGTTTCCGAAGCGGCCATGGAAGACCGCAAGCGAGAGGGCTACTTCTGACCATGAGCGATCTTCACGAGCGGAGCCTGCGAAGCGAGAATCAGCCCGAGCGGAGCCTGCGAAGCGAGACGCAACTGCTGCGTCTCGCGACGGCGGGCAGCGTCGACGACGGCAAGTCCACCCTGGTAGGCCGGCTGTTGTTCGACACGAAATCGGTTCTCGCCGATCAGATCGACGCCGTCACCCGCGCGTCAGTGGACAAGGGACTGTCCACGCCCGATCTCTCGCTCCTCGTCGACGGCCTGCGCGCCGAGCGCGAGCAGGGAATCACCATCGACGTGGCGTACCGGTACTTCGCGACCCCGCGCCGCTCGTTCGTGCTCGCCGACACCCCGGGGCACGTGCAGTACACCCGCAACACAGTCTCCGGTGCGTCCACAGCGCAGCTGGTGATCCTGCTGGTCGACGCCCGTAAGGGCGTCGTCGCGCAGACCCGCAAGCACGCAGCCGTGCTGGCACTGCTCGGCGTTCCCAAGCTGGTGCTCGCGGTCAACAAGATCGACCTCGTCGAGGACCCGGCAGTTGTGTTCGCGGACATTTCAGCCGAGTTCAACTCCCTTACGCGGTCGCTGGGCTGGTCGCCGGAAGACGTCCTCGAGATCCCGGTGTCCGCACTCAACGGCGACAACGTAGCCGAGCGCTCGGTGAACACGCCGTACTACGACGGTCCGACGCTCATCGAGCACCTCGAGTCTGTGCCGGTGGACGCCGAACCGCATCGGGTAGGCCTTCGATTCCCCGTGCAATACGTGATCCGGCCGCGCACAACCGAGTTCCCCGACTACCGCGGTTATGCCGGGCAGATCGCTGCCGGCGAAGTGCGTCCGGGCGACGAGATCGTCATCCTTCCGTCAGGTGTGCGAACCACGGTCGAGCGGATCGACACGGCCGACGGAGAATTGGATGTCGCGCATGCGGGCCGCAGCGTGACCGTCGTACTCGCCGACGACGTGGACGTCTCCAGGGGCGACGTCATCGTGTCGGCTGCCGATGCACCGGAGCCGCTCGGCGAGTTCGACGCCACTGTGTGCTGGCTGGCCGAGAAGCCCCTGCGGCCCGGTGCCCGGCTGCTGCTCAAGCACGGCACGAAAACGACGCAGGCCATCGTCGGCTCGCTGGCCGAGCGCCTCGACGAGCAGGAACTCACCTCCGATCCCAGCCCGGAGTCATTGGAACTCAACGAGATCGGAAAGATCTCCGTTCGGGTTGCCGAGCCGATCGTCGCCGACGACTACACCGTCAATCGGCACACCGGCAGCTTCCTCTTGATCGACCCGGCAGGCGGCAACACTCTCGCCGCAGGCCTGGTCGGGGACGCCATCTCCGCGGTGGAACTCGGCAACCGCGTCTGATGTGATGACCCCGCTGATCGCTGTCGCCCACGGCAGTCGTGACCCACGCAGTGCGCAGGTGGTGACGGCTGTCGTGTCGGCGCTTCGCGAGCGGCGCCCGGACCTCGATGTCCGGCTGTGTTTCCTCGACCTCAACGCACCCTCCGTAGACCAAGTCCTCGACGCGGTCGCCGCCGAGGGACACACGTCGGCGGTGGTGGTCCCGATGCTGCTCGGCAGCGCCTTTCACGCCCGCGTCGACCTTCCCACGCTGCTCGACGGCGTCCGGCTGCGCCATCCCCACCTGCATGTCGAACAGGCGGAGGTGCTCGGCCCGGACCCACGGCTGATCGAAGCCGTCCGCGACCGTATCGTCGAAGCCGTTGCCGGGGCAGGGGACTCCGGGCTCGGTGTGATTCTCGCTGCCGTCGGCTCCTCGAACCCGGCTGCGAACGCTCGAACTCGAGCAATAGCCGAGTCCGTCGTAGCGGGAACCCCTTGGTCGCACAGTGTCACTTGTTTTGCTACCGCAGCCGAACCAAGCGTGCAGCAGGCGATCTCGGCTGTACGACGGGCGGGTGCCGATCGAATCGTGGTTGCGCCCTGGTTTCTCGCACCGGGACTGCTCACGGACCGCCTCGGCCGCGCTGCCGAATCCTACGGACCCGACATCACCTACGCCGCGACCATCGGACCACACCCCGGATTGATCGACGTCATGCTTGACCGCTACACCTACACTCTCGCTGCTCTACGGGACTATCACGCACTGTCGGCCTGAGGTCGGGATCGTCGAGTCACGCCCCCACCGGAGCTGCGCCCCAGCGGATCGCTCCGGCGCCCGCAAAATCCCCCGCATGGGCGAATGCCGACATCATCACGAGTGACCCGTTAGCTATCCGGCCGGCCCTGTTCTCGGTGTCGAGGGTCACGGGTATCGCGGCGCCGAACAGGTTCCCACATTCGTCGAACGTGTCCGGATGGCGTTCCACCGGGAGTTCGAGGGCCTCGCGCCAATTCCGGAGGAACAGTCGATTGGGCTGGTTGGTCACCAGGGTGTCGATCGCGGACGGTGCGATGCCGATCTGCTTGCACACCGCCATCGCGACCTCCGGGACGAGGCGATTCCCCCTGGCAAAGATCTTCGCGATCTTCGATTCAGTGAAGGCGATACGGAATTGGCCCGTGCCCGGCTCCCAGTACTTGCGGGGTGGATCGACCACGCCGGTCATGTCCCCGGCAAACTCCGGGTAGGTGCGGCACTCCAGTCCGAGTACCGGTGCGTCCTCCGACTTCGCCAACAGACACGCGCCGGCGCCATCACCCGGAATTGCCGATTCCGGCCGTGTGCGCACGTCCGACTGTGTGCAGAACTGACCGGCGCCGTTCTGCACCGACACGATCAACGCGCTCGACGCATCGGAAGTCTGCATGATCTGACGGGCCAACTTGATCATGTACACGAACGCAGCGCAGCCGCCGTTGTGCAAGTCGACCACCCAGTCGGGAGTGATCCCCAGCCGGCGCGCGAGGTCTCCACCGGAGCCCAGGACGGGAACATCGGGCAGTTGAGTGTGGGTGATGAGGATGTCGACGTTCGATACGGTCTCCGAACCTTGCCGTTCGATCAGCGGAGCGACAGCGCGCTCAGCCATGTCGACGGCCTTCTCATCGGTTGCGACGTGGTGGCGGTATTTCGGCGACCGGAACATGACGTTGTGCGCCAAGCGGTCGGAGGCAGCATATCGGGCGAAATAGTCTGCGCTCACACGGTTCTCGGGCAGATAGCTCGCGATGTCGATCAGGCTTACCGTGTCCATCTCTTCACTCACTCATCCAGGTCGGGGTCACCGGCAGGTTGTTGGCCCATCTGTACTCACATATCGCCTTGAGATTGCTCATCTCGAGTTGGTGTCCGGGTGCGAACGTGTCCCAGAGGTCGCCCACCCACTCGGTGCGCCCCTCCGGCGCCGTCTCGGGATATGGATTCTCGTCATAGAACGGGTGATGACAATTCGTCCACAGCACGACCGATCCGTCGACGTCGAGCACCGTGCGCGCGTCGAGTACCCGCATCAGATACACCATCCACAGGTGTTTTCCCTGATCCCAGGCACAGTGGTAGTCGACGGTCCTGGCATCGGCGTGCGCCACCGTTCGCAAGTAAGTGGCACCGCCCAGGCGGTCGGTCGCAAGCCACAGTCCGGGTTCGTCCGTCCGATCAAATCCGCGCAGACTGTACGTCCACTCCTCGAGGCTGAGGGTGTGGGAGAGATATAGGAACACCTCGTCCGGTGGGCAGTTGACGTAATCGTTGACAGTGCAGTACTTCCCGAAAATCTGTTCGTGCGGGTACACCGATCGCATCCCATCGACGATCATCGGCATGATCGCCTCCCGGTCGTGGGTTTCGATACGGACGAGTCCGGGCAGGTCGGCGGGGAGGTCGGATAGCGCCGTGCCCGCTTGATTGGAGGTCTGGTTCGTCATCGGCGTACTCCATGTCGAGACAGGGACGTCCCGGTCGGGTGCTCGGTGGGCAGGAAAGCCCGGAACGGTGGCAACTCGTCCGCGTCACAAGAGACTTCGATGACCGCAGGACCCGGCGAACCCATCGTGGCCTGCAACGCGTCCATCAGCGCGGAACTCGACTCGACGGTGTACGAGGGAAGCCCAGGCAGCAGCTTGCCTACACCCGCCGCGATGTGTGCGGGACGGAACCGGCTGTAGCTGTATGCGCCCTCGAAGTACACCTGCTCTCGGGTCACGCACATCGCGTGTGCGTTGTTGTTGAATACGACGAACGTCACCGGCACGTCGTACTCGACGGCGGTGTGGATTTCGAGGCCGTGCGCGAAAAACGCACCGTCTCCGGCGATCGCGATGGTTCGCCGCTCGCGCGAGAAAGCGGAACCGATCGCCGCACCGAAGGCATAACCCATTCCTCCCATGCCCAGCGCGACGACGAACCGGCCATCGACCGCCACCGGAAGGTGATGCACCACTGCGGCACAGGCGTTTCCCGCGTCCGCGAACACGTCGACACCAGCGGGCAGTACCGTGGCGATCGCATTCACCGCGTCCCGGTAGTGCAGGCCCGACGTTTCGGCGGCGGGTACATCGAGCGGGGTCGGATCGCGCTGTGCGAGAAGCACAGGCGACGCAACAGGTCCGATTTCGTCGACGAGCCGACGCAGCGTCGCACGCAGGTCTCGCGTGTACGTGTGCTGCGCCCGCGTGAACGGGGACGCGGAGCCGACGCTGTAGACCAGGGTCTTCTCCATTGCAGCCTCGAGGCCGCCGCCCGCCATCACAGGCAGCCTGCTGCCGACGATCAGGCAGACGCCGGAATCTTGCAGTGCATCGACGACGTCCTGATTTCCCATCGCTCCAGTGACACCCAGCCGACCCGGCGCAAGCGGATCGACGGCGTCCTTGGCGTCGGGGGTGACGGCTGTCTGCGCACCGAGTACGCGCGCAAGTTCGCCGAGTTCGGTCCGTGCGTCCGCCCTTGCGACCTCGTCACCAGCCAGGATGACGATTCGTCCGTATTCGTCGCGAAGCCTGTCGGCCAGGTGTGTCACATCGGGTGCAGTGCGCAGTGGCCACGTTCGGATCTGTTCGAGACGTTCGGGAAACAGCCCCACATCGCGTTGAACATCTTTGGGCAACAGCAGGACTGCCGGCCCACCACGGTGTGCCGCCGAGAGCGCTTCTGCGAGTTGGCGCTCCACGTCGAGTGACGACTCGACGCGCGCGCAATACAACGACACCTCGCCGAACAACCGCGACGCGTCGATCGTCCCCGCCTGCCCACTCGTATCCTGGAATGCGCCTGCTCCTTCCAGCGTCATCGGTGGCTGGCCGACCAACGCGAGAATCGGAATGCGGGAGGCAAACGCCTCACCGAGTCCGGCAACGAGGTTGAGCGCTCCCCCACCGGACGTCGCCGAGACCACACCCAGGCGGTTCGACGTCCTGGCATAGCCGTCGGCCATCGTCGTGGCGGAGAATTCATGCTTGGCGACGACACCCCTCACGGCTCCCGAAAGGTGAATCGCGTCGTACAGGTCCTCGATGTTCGCCCCGCCCACACCGAAGACATGACCGACCCCCTCTCGAGCCAGTGCCGCGACGATGTAATCCACGACGCGCATGCTCCTACGGCGGTCGGCAGTCCTCGGCTCGTCATACGGGGTGTTCATTGGCAAACTCCCATGTCACGGATCGATACGCGTCCGAACTCGACGTCGTCGATCGTCTTCGGGTCACCCATCTCTTTTTCAGAGCAAATCAGGAGGCCCGCAATCCATAATGCACGCGAGAGATGCAGCGAGCCTCGAGCCTCCTCTCACGTACTACGGGTCGGCCGCCAATCTGGTGGATCGGCACTTGCCTGCAGTGGCTGAGCCCCCGCATTAGCTGAGGACGAGCGCGGCCGGTGACCACGAATCAGGGCGACTGAGAACAACCAAACCTGCGCCGAGCACATATCGCCACACGGTGCAAACGCCCTGCCGGTTCACCACTGCCACAAGGTGCTTCGAGCTGTAGCCACGAGATTGCTGCGAGCCGCTGGTGGAGCGTCCAAGATTTGCCCCTGGCGCACACAGCCCTCCTGGACCAAACTGGAATGGAGGCGGTGAATGTGATTATGACCACAGCACAGATCAGGCGCGGGATCGTAGCAGGCATCGACGGATCGGAGGGAGCGCTAGAGGCCGCGGCATGGGCCGCCTCCGCCGCGCGGTGCTTCGACGAACCTTTACGGCTAGTCCACGTTCTCCCGAAACATCCGAAAACCGACGACGCGATCGACGAGGTCGACGCTGATTTTCACCCCGGCGTCGAGAAGTTACTCGATGCCGCGGAGCAGGCGGCGCTCGATGGATACCGGAATCTCACCATCGAGCGAAACATCGAATCCGGCCCGCCCGCCCGCACGTTGGTGGGATTGTCCAAGTCGGCGCGCATGGTTGTGCTCGGTCCGGCCGCTACCAGTGAGATGAGATCGGTGTATGTCGGTTCCGACGTCGTCCGGGTATCGAACAACGCTGAGTGCCCGGTTGCCGTGTGGCGCGGCATCCAGGGCAACCAAGTCCGCGCCGGACGACCCGTCGTCGTGGGCGTGGACGGTAGCGAACTGAGCCACATGGCCGTTGCTCACGCCTTCGAGTTCGCCGCATTCTTCGGCGCGCCGCTCATCGCAGTGCACACCTGGTCCGAACACTCGACCCTCGGTGCGTGGTATTCGGAGGAAAGGCGATTCACCGACTGGCAACCGCACGCACAACAGGAAACTGCCCTGCTGGCCGAGAGCCTGGCCGGATGGAGCGAGAAGTACCCCGACGTCGAAGTGACCCGCTGTGTCGAGCGGGGCAAACCGACGAGAGTGCTCCTCGAACACTCAGTCGACGCACAACTGATGGTGGTCGGCAGCCACGGGCGTACCCCGTTCACGGCCTCCATCATCGGTTCTACAAGTCAGAGCCTCATCCACCACGCTCGGTGCCCGGTGCTCATCTGCCGGAAGGCATGAACACGGATTTGCAACCCGGACCCCGTGGACGTAGGTACGGGAAGAGTTACGAGGGGGCGGGGGCCTCGGTCCCCGGGAGGTCGGGCACGCGCGTCGCCCGCGCGTACACGGTTTGTCCTTCTTCCAACCCCAGTGCCGCGCTGTCACCCCGCGTCACCTGAGCGGAGAACGATTCGCCGGTCGCCTCGTTACGCAGGTCGACCCTGACCTCGAAGCCCAGATGCACCACGCGCTCGACGGTGGCCCGCGTAACGCCTAGCGATTCGGCAGTTCCGGCCTTCTGGGCGAGCGCCATGCCCGGGTCCCGCCCGAGGCGGATGTCGTGCGGGCGAACCAGTTGGCCGTTGAGTTTGGCCACCGAGCCGAGGAACGACATCACAAAATCGTTCGCGGGACGGTCGTAGAGATCCCCCGGTTCGCCGACCTGCTCGATCCTGCCGTTGTTGAGGACCGCGATCCGGTCGGCGACATCGAGCGCCTCCTCCTGGTCATGCGTGACGAGCACGGTGGTCACATGCACCTCGTCGTGCAGTCGCCGCAACCATGTGCGAAGGTCCGTACGCACCTTCGCGTCGAGGGCACCGAACGGCTCGTCGAGCAGCAACACCTGCGGGTCCACGGCGAGTGCGCGCGCGAGCGCCATGCGTTGACGCTGACCGCCGGACAGTTGCGCGGGATAGCGGTGCTGGAATCCGTCGAGACCGACGATCTCGAGCAGTTCGTTGACCCTCTTGCCGATCTCCGACTTCGGCCGCTTGCGGATTTTCAGGCCGAACGCGACGTTGTCACGCACCGTCATGTGCTTGAAGGCCGCATAGTGTTGGAACACGAACCCGATGTCCCGCTTTTGCGGGGAGACGTTCGTGACATCTTTTCCGCCGATGACGACCGTGCCGGAGTCCAGCGTTTCGAGCCCGGCAATGGATCGGAGCAGGGTTGATTTACCGGAACCACTCGGCCCCAACAGCGCAGTCAGCGAACCCGAGGGAATGTCGATGGTGACGTCGTCGAGAGCAGCGAAGGTGCCGTAATTCTTACGGGCTCCGGTCACGGTGATCACGTGGTACTCCTCTTACGGTCGAGCAAGGTCATCAGAAGCAGGGTGATCAGCGCAATGCCCATCAGCAACGTTGCCGCGGCATATGCACCGAAGGTGTTGTAGTCGTCGGTGTAGCGAGAATGCACCAGCAGCGTCAGAGTCTGTGACACGCCCGGAAGTCCCGAGGACACCATGATCACCGCTCCGAACTCCCCCAACGCTCGCGCGACGGTGAGGATCACTCCATAGGTCAGGCCCCACCGGATGGCGGGCAGCGTGATCATCCGAAAGGTCTGCCACCGGTTGGCACCGAGCGTCGCGGCGGCCTGTTCCTGATCCTCTCCGATCTCGCGCAGGACTGGTTCGACCTCTCGTACCACGAACGGCAGGGTAACGAACAAGGTGGCGATGACCATGCCGGGAAGACTGAAGATCACCTTGAACCCCAGCGAATCCAGGCCACCGAACCACCCGTTGACACCCCAGAGCAGGATCAGCGAGACGCCTACCACGATCGGCGAGACGGCAAACGGAAGATCGACGACGGCCTGGACCAGCCCGCGACCGGGGAAGCGACCGCGAACCAAGGCCAAGGCCGTCACGACCCCGAAGACCACGTTGACCGGGACCACGATCGCCACGATCAGCAGCGACAGATTGAGCGCCGAAATCGCGGCCGGCGTACTGATCGATTCGTAGAACGCGACGATGCCGTTTTCGAAGGTGCGGAACAAGATGACGCCGATCGGCAACACCAGCAGTCCGAACAGATAGACCAGGGCGATCGTGCGCAGAGCGATCCGGGTGGGCGCCGACAGCTTCATACGGCCCGCTCCTCGCGACGCTGGGCCCGGCTCGACAGGAGCCGGAGGACGAACAACGTCATGAACGCGATGGCCAACAGGACCACCGACACAGCCGCAGCAGACGCGGGCCTGCCGATTTCGATCTGCTGCTGAATGTACTGAGACGCGACCTGGGTCTCCCGTGGGATGTTTCCGCCGATCAGAACGACGGATCCGTATTCGCCGATCGCGCGGGCGAACGCGAGCCCCGCACCGCTGATGATCGCCGGAATCAGTGTCGGCAGAACCACCTTGCGGAAGATCGTGACGTTGTCGGCTCCGAGCGAGGCCGCGGCCTCTTCCACTTCCCTGTCCACCTCGATCAGCACGGGCTGTACCGAGCGGACGACGAACGGCAACGTCACGAAAGCGAGCGCCACGATCAGCCCGGGCTGCGTCGCGTTCAGCTGAATCCCGATCGGGCTTTGCGGGCCGTAGAGGGACAGCAGCACGATGCTGGCCACGATCGTGGGCAGCGCGAACGGCAAATCGATCAGCGCGTTGACGATTCGTTTTCCAGGGAACTCGTCTCGCACCAGGACCCAGGCGATCAGCGTGCCCATAATTGCGTTCACCACGGCCACCACCACCGAAACGAACACTGTCACACGCAGCGAAGCGAGCGCCGCCGGGCTGGTGATCGCGTCCACAAAGCCGCTGATGCCGTCGCCGAACGACGCGACGGTGAGCGCGGCGAGAGGCAGGACCACCATGACGCTCAGCCACAGCGTCGCGATGCCGATCCCCAATGGTCCGACCGCTCCGGTGACCCGGGCGACCTTTCTCCGGGCGGGTGGGACGGGAGGGGCCGACGGCGCGATGTCGCGGTCGCCGGTCATCGTCTGTATCTCGCTCACTTCGGTCTTACCTGGTTGCATTGTCGTAGATCATGGCGATCGACCCGGAATCCTCGGCGAACAACTCGGAGTCGACCGCTGACCAACCGCCGAAATCGGCGATAGTCCACAGCTTGGTCGGCTCCGGGAACTTTTCGGCGAACTCTGACTTCACTGCGGGATCGACCGGGCGGAACCCTGCCTCTGCCCACAGCCTCTGCGCCTCTGGCGTGTACAGGAAGTCTTTGAACGCCACGGCCTTCTCGAGATTCTTGCTGTTCGCCAGCACCGCGACCGGATTCTCGATCTTGAAGGTGGTCGGAGGAGTCACATACTCGATGGGTTCGCCGTGCTCCTCGAGGAACAGGGCCTCGTTCTCGTAGCTGATGAGTACATCACCCGTGCCCTGCAGAAACGCCTCGGACGCGGCACGCCCCGAAGCCGGCTGAATCCTCATGTGATCGTTCACGAGCGAGGTGATGTACGCAAGGCCCGCGTCCGGATCCTCTCCGCCGTTGCTCTTCGCGGCGTAGGGGGCGAGCAGATCCCACTTCGCGGACCCGGAACTGAACGGGTTGGGGGCCACGACCTCCACACCGGGGCGCAGCAGGTCGTCCCAGTCACGGATGTTCTTGGGGTTGTCTTCCCGTACGACCAGGGTGACGACCGAACCGAACGGAACCCCGTTGTATGCATCCTGGTCCCAGCTCTTGTCGACCAGCCCGAAGTCGACGAGTCGAGTGATGTCGGGTTCGACGGAAAAGTTGACGACGTCGGCTTCGGCACCGTCGGTCACCTTGCGCGATTGGTCACCGGAGGCGCCGTACGACGGCTGGACTTTCACGCCCTCGCCCTCCTCGGTTGCGTCGAACGCGGGGAATATCTTGTCGAAGCCCGGCTTCGGCACTGCGTACGCGTACAGGTTGATCGTGCCCGCGCTGCCGTCCCCTCCTGCCGCTTCGCCACCGACGGTATCGCTCGTGCCGCCGGCGCACGCGGCCAGCGTCACTGCTCCGACCGTCATGAGGGCCGCGAAGTAACGACGAGAACAGCGCCGCATGGGAGATACCTTCCTGAAAATTGGGTGTGTACGAAGAACAGCGAGGAGTTTCCGCAGATGCATCTCGTGCGGCTGGGGGTCCTGGGGCGCACGTGTCCGCTCGTGGAACGGGCGCGAACACAAGTGTGCGCAGCACCGCTCGGAGCTGCAAGAGACGTGCGAAGGGAGATCAGCAACAGTCGATATCGGCGACTGCAAGCATGCCGACCGCGATCAACGCCAATTCGTGGCGGATCTGGTGTACAGCGGCTTCAGACACGCCGAGAACTTTATCAGAGGCCGGATCAACCACTCGAATCGAACAGAACTACCTAGGTGAGCAGCCAGGCCACGATCACAAGGACGATGAGCGCGAGCAGCGCGAGAGTGACGCGTGAGCGTGGCATCAGGGTTCCTCCACCTTCGAAACGTCCCTCCTGAGCAGGACGAAGACTGCGGCCAGGCCGCGATCGAGCAGCCACGCCGCTACCCGGCACACCGGCACCATCACCAGCAGCACGAGGGCAACCTGTGGAACGAACGGAAGCCCGGTGATCCACAGCTCGAAGCCGTCCCACCAACTCGCTATGCGGTCCACCGGCCCACCTTATCCTCACCCGACACGCCTTGGCCGAACAGGTAGACGTCGAGGCGGAAGCGGCAGATGATGAGCAGATGGTGTCCATTGCTGCACACTCCTCTGACAGGGCCCACCGGACCGGCCATCGCCACCGTTCCTTTCCTCCGATCGACGACTACGCCTTCCTGTCGGATTGCGAAACCACCTGCCTGATTGCCCGCAACGGATCGGTCGAATGGATGTGCATTCCGCGACCGGACTCCCCCAGCATCTTCGGCGCCGTCCTCGACCGCAGCGCAGGCCATTTCCGGATCGGACCCTACGGGCAGAACGTGCCCTCGGCCCGGCGTTATCTTCCCGGAGGACTGATCGTCGAAACCACATGGCAGACCGAGACGGGGTGGCTCATCGTGCGCGACGCCCTGGTACTCGGTCCGTGGCACAACGTCGAAGAGCGCTCCCATTCCCACCGCCGCACCCCCACCGACTGGGACGCCGAGCATGTCCTGCTGCGCACGGTGAAGTGCGTCAACGGAACCGTCGAACTCGAAATGAGCTGCGAACCTGCTTTCGACTATCACCGGGGAACTGCGAAATGGGAGTACACCGGCAAGGTCTACGAGGAGGCCACGGCCATCTGCAGGTCCAGCAGTCCGGACAACCACCCGACCCTGAAGCTGACCACGAACATGCGGATCGGCTTGGAAGGGCGGGAGGCGCGCGCCCGAACTCGGATGGTCGAAGGTGACGACGTGTTCGTGGCGCTGTCGTGGTCCCACATGCCGGCGCCGCAGACCTTCGACGAAGCCGCCGACAAGATGTGGCAGACGGCGAAGTGCTGGCGCGAATGGATCACCATCGGCCGATTCCCGGACCACAAATGGCGCGGCCACCTGCAGCGCAGTGCCCTGACGCTCAAGGGGTTGACCTACACTCCAACGGGCGCACTCCTCGCGGCACCGACGACGTCCCTACCGGAAGCGCCTGGCGGCGAAAGGAACTGGGACTACCGCTACGCTTGGGTTCGCGATTCGACGTTCGCGCTGTGGGGGCTCTACAGCCTCGGGCTCGACCGAGAGGCCAACAACTTCTTCTCCTTCCTCTACGACGTGTCGACCGCCGATGACGGCCACCACCATCCGCTTCAGGTGATGTATGGCGCGGGCGGCGAACACACCCTCGAGGAGTCGGAACTGGCCCACCTCTCCGGGTACGACGGAGCCCGACCGGTTCGGATCGGCAATGGTGCGTACAACCAGGTCCAGCACGACATCTGGGGAACGATCCTCGATTCGGTCTACCTGCACGTGAGAACTCGGGAACGCGTCCCGGAGACGCTGTGGCCGATGCTCAAGCGTCAAGTCGAGGAGGCGGCCAAGAATTGGCGGCACCCGGACCGTGGGATCTGGGAAGTACGTGGCGAGCCACAGCACTTCACATCGTCGAAGATCATGTGCTGGGTGGCTCTCGACCGAGGGGCGAAACTTGCCGAACTCCAGGGTGAGACGAGTTACGCGCAACAGTGGTCCGAACTGGCCGACGAGATCAAAGAAGATATCCTCGAGCACGGCGTCGACGCCCGCGGGGTACTCACCCAGCGGTACGGCAGCGACGATCTCGACGCGTCCCTGCTCCTCGCCCCCCTGCTCCGGTTCCTACCCGCCGACGACCCTCGCATCCGCACCACCGTGCTCGCCATCGCGGACGAGTTGACCGAGAACGGACTCGTGCTGCGCTACCGGGTAGAGACCACCGACGACGGCCTGTCCGGAAAGGAGGGCACCTTCACGATCTGCTCGTTCTGGCTGGTATCGGCTCTCGTCGAGATCGGTGAACTCGACCGAGCCAAGCAGCTGTGTGATCGGCTCCTAGGATTCGCGAGCCCCCTCGAGCTGTACGCCGAAGAGATCGACTCCGACTCCGGTCGGCACCTCGGCAATTTCCCTCAGGCGTTCACCCACCTCGCGCTGATCAACGCCGTATTGCACGTCATCCGCGCCGAGGAAGCCGAAGCAGGCACGTTTCAGCCTGCGCACAGCGCCATCTGATCAACGCTGGGTCAACTGTTGCCGTGGTGGTTCGCGCGGACTAGTCGACGAAGCGGCGCAACAACCGTTCCGCGTCGGCCGCGATCTGCCGAACCACCACACCGGCCGGCCGCTCCGACGCGACGAGGCCCGCAGCCTCTCCGGCGTACACGACACCGAGGTCAGGATTGCCGGGGTCGTACGCGGCGACGAGTTCCTCCTCGGGTGCGTCGCTGCCGTGCCAGCGCGAGGTGAACTCGTTGCTCAGTGCCCGTCCACCCCATCGCTGTGGCCACGGTTGTCTTCGCGCCTGATCGAACACCGAGGTGTATACGGTGTCGGTGCTTTGAGCGGCCACGACCCTGCTCCGGGCATACTCGGGTCCGATCGTCTCGGGACTGGCCAGGAGAGCAGTCCCGATCATCGCACCCTCGGCGCCTGCGGCGAGAACGGCTGCGAGACCTCGTCCCGTCGCAATGCCACCGGCCGCCACCACCGGAAGCTCGGTGGCTTCGAGAACCTCCTGAAGCAGTGGCAACGTTGCGATCTTTCCGGTGTGTCCACCGGCTTCGCCGCCCTGGGCAATAACGAAGTCGACCCCCGCCGCTTCGACCACGCGCAAATCCTCGACCGTGTTCACCTGCGACCCGACGAGGGCGCCGGTGTCACGGACCCGGTCGACGAACGGTGCGGGATCACCGAACGAGAGCAACACGACCCGCGGGATCTGCGCCAGCGCCGCGTCGAGAAGAGCGTCGTTGTCGGTGAGCGACCACGTCATGAGCCCGATGCCGAGATCGCTTCCGCCGATTCTCCGGGCTGTCGCCGTCTCGTCGGTGATCCACTCCGGGCTCGCGTATCGTGCGGCACCGAGTAATCCCAGTCCGCCCGCCTTCGTCACCTCTCCGACGAGGGTGCCGCCCGCGCGCCCGCCCATCGGTGCCCCGAGGATCGGCACCGTGAGTCCGAGTGTCCGCGTGAGCCATGTCTCCAAAGCCACCTGCCGCACCTACTTTCAGTCAGAGCGATCGGAGAGAAGCGGGATTTCGGGGACCGCCACCAGTGGCGCTATTTCTTGGGTTTGTCCCCGACAGCTTCGGAGGAGAGCGCGGCTACGAAGGCTTCCTGAGGAACCTCCACGCGACCGATGGTCTTCATGCGCTTCTTCCCCTCCTTCTGCTTCTCGAGCAGCTTGCGCTTACGGCTGATATCGCCGCCGTAGCACTTGGCGAGTACGTCTTTGCGAATGGCGCGGATGTTCTCGCGTGAGATGATCTTCGACCCGATTGCCGCCTGGATCGGCACCTCGAATTGCTGCCGGGGAATGAGCTCACGCAACTTCGACGTCATCCGGCCACCGTAGGTGGCTGCCGCGGAGCGATGCACGATCGACGAGAATGCGTCGACGGCCTCACCCTGCAACAAGATGTCAACCTTCACCAGGTCCGCGAGCTGCTCACCCGACTCCTCGTAGTCAAGGCTCGCGTAGCCCTTCGTCCGAGACTTCAGGGCGTCGAAGAAGTCGAACATGATTTCGCCCATAGGCATCTCGTACCGCAATTCGACGCGGGTCTCGGACAGGTAGTCCATACCCCCGAGCTCGCCACGGCGGTTCTGGCACAGTTCCATGATCGCGCCGACGAACTCGCTCGGCGCGATGACGGTGCACTTGACCATCGGTTCGTAGACCTCGCGCGACTTGCCCTCGGGCCAGTACGACGGGTTGGTGACCACGTGCTCGCTGCCATCCTCCATCACCACCCGGTACACCACGTTCGGTGAGGTCGAGATCAGTTCGAGCCCGAACTCGCGTTGGAGCCGGTCGCGGGTGATCTCCATGTGCAGCAGGCCGAGGAACCCGCAGCGGAACCCGAACCCGAGCGCCACGGACGTCTCCGGTTCGTAGGCGAGTGCGGCGTCGTTGAGCCGCAGCTTGTCGAGCGCGTCACGCAGCACCGGGTAGTCGGACCCGTCGAGCGGGTAAAGGCCCGAATAGACCATCGGCTTGGGGTCGCGGTAGCCCACGAGAGGCTCCTCGGCTCCGCCGCGCGCCGAGGTGACGGTGTCACCGACTCGCGACTGCCGCACGTCCTTCACCCCGGTGATGAGGTACCCCACCTCGCCGACGCCGAGACCGATGCTGGGCTTCGGCTCGGGCGAGATGATGCCGACCTCGATGAGATCGTGGGTGGCTCCCGACGACATCATGGTGATCTTCTCGCGAGGAGAGATCCGGCCGTCCACCACTCGCACATAGGTGACCACACCGCGGTAGGCGTCGTACACCGAGTCGAAGATCATGGCCCTTGCCGGGGCGTCGGGATCGCCGACCGGCGAAGGGACTTGCCGTACGACCTCGTCGAGTAGCTCCTTCACGCCCACGCCGGTCTTGCCGGACACACGCAGCACGTCACCGGGTTCGCAGCCGGTGATGTGCGCGATCTCCTCGGCGTACCGATCGGGATCCGCGGCGGGAAGGTCGATCTTGTTGAGCACCGGGATGATGGTGAGGTCCTTCTCCATCGCCAGGTACAGGTTCGCGAGCGTCTGCGCCTCGATACCTTGCGCGGCATCGACCAGCAGCACCGCCCCTTCACATGCCTCGAGCGCTCGGGAGACCTCGTACGTGAAGTCGACGTGCCCCGGGGTGTCGATGAGGTGGATCACGAATTCCTCGTCGTCCACCTTCCATGGGAGCCGGACGTTCTGCGCCTTGATCGTGATCCCGCGCTCGCGCTCGATATCCATGCGGTCGAGGTACTGGGCGCGCATCTGCCGCTCCTCGACCACACCGGTGAGTTGAAGCATGCGGTCGGCCAGCGTCGACTTGCCGTGATCGATGTGCGCGATGATGCAGAAATTCCGGATCCTTGCCGGATCCGTGAACGTCTTGTCGGCGAAGCTGCTGATGGGGAACCCCTAACCTGGACCGGCACCGGCCCGGGCCGGGCCGCTGTCACCGCTCAGGATATCCAATTCGCGGACCCGACCCCGCCCAGTACCCCCGCCTGCCCGCAATCCTTTGGTCGCGATGGCATAGACCACATGCCATCAGCGGCGCGGCAGCGCTCGCAAGGGTTCGCTGAGTTCGTTGGAGAAGAACTCGAAGAACGCATCCACGTCCAAACCGGCGTTCATCAGTGTCAGATGATCGATGCCGGCATCGACGTGAGCGCGCGCAGCCTCGAGGTGCTGCTCGGCATCCGGCCCGCATGTTATCGCCTCACGGACATCGTCGAGGCTGACGGAGGACAGTACTTCCTCGAAGTCAGCCGTGTTCTTCCTTTCCGCCAGGACATTCCATCCCAGTAGGCCGAACCTCAGCATTCGGTGCGCTATTTCGACCGCGGTGTGCTCGTCCCGCGCCCACGACAACGGCAACGATGCATACTTCGGCCCGGATCCACCGGCCTTCGCGTAGCCCTCCAGTAGTTCGGGGTTCGGCCCGGCCATGAAGAGACCGTCGCCGAGTTCCGCGGCGAGTGCGACGGATGCCGGACCGCCGACCGCCACCGCGATCGTGGGAAGCACATCGGGAAGGTCGTAGACGCGCGCCTCGTCGAGGGTGAGGTGCTTGCCCTCATAGGACTGATATCCACCAGACCACAACAGGCGGATGATCTCGATGGATTCGCGCAACATCTGATGCCGGACGCGCACCGGCGGCCAGTCACCACCGACCACGTGCTCGTTGAGCCGTTCCCCGGACCCGACCCCCAGAGTGAAGCGGCCCTCACTGAGGATCGCCGTGGTCGCCGCAGCCTGCGCGATGATCGCGGGGTGAATACGGAACGAGGGACAGGTGACGCCTGTGACCAGACCGATCGTGTTCGTTTTCGCGGCCGCAGCGCCCAGCATCGCCCACACGAACCCCGAATGTCCTTGGCTGTACAGCCAAGGATGATAGTGGTCGCTCAGCTCCACGAAATCGAAGCCGGCTCGCTCCGCCTCAACCGCCTGTCGAACGATCTCACTCGGATCGAAGGCTTCGGTCACCAACTTGAATCCGACATGCATGGTTCACTCCTCTCGACACGCTCCCGGAAGCGTTCCCCGAATAGAGCGATTTCACACTCGAGGAGGCCAGGGGCGTCGCCACTCCCGGAATGCCGGGTGCTGCGACGACCACTGGACACCTGTGCCGAGTAGGGATGATTCGGCGTTCAGTACCCCAATTCGTCCGCGATCATTTCTGCGATGGCCTGCATACCCCGCTCGTTGAAGTGGGCCGGCTGGGCCTCCGAGGTCGGGATCAGGCCCTCGAACCACTTGTCCTCGGGTGCGGCGCACGGATCGTGTTCGCCGTCGACGGTGGCCTTCCCGATATCGATGTAGTGCGCGCCGTACTTCTGCGCCGCATCGACATACACCTGATTGAATCGCTCGAAGTAGGTGACAAGCCACTGTGCGTCGGCATCGGAGTACGGAATCGACGGCCAGCAACCGCGATTGCCCACGGCCCCGCCGTGCCCGACGATCACGATCTCGGCGTTCGGCGCCTTCTCCGCAATCGCCCCGATCACCCGATCCACCTCGGGCGCCACCTTCGCGATGCCGTCGACCGCCTTCTGTTCGACGTCAGGGTTGTTCCGGCAGTTGCGATCGCCATCCGGGGTCAAGGATGCACAACTCTCTCGGGTGATCACGACGTGATTCGATTCCACCCCACCGATGCTGATCGTGACGAGGTCGGTCTCCGGCCGCAAGGCCTCCAACTGTGGAGGCGCAACCGTGGGACCCACCCGCTGCGGAGTGTCGATGACGTTCTCGACCTGCGCGGCGATGCACGAGACATCGGTGAAAGTTTCGGCGTCGATGATCCGGGCCAGCTTGGAACCATAGTTCTGGTCCGAGCGCATGCAGAAGTCGGTATGCGAGGGCGTATTGATGAACGGTCCGGCCGCTCGTGAATCACCAAGGGCTACATAGTCGAGCCCGTCGCTCCGGTTGTCCGCGCCGGCACCGCCGGTCATCGCCACCGTCGACGCCACCACAGTGCAGACGACCACCGCTCCCCGCGCCCACCATGAACTCGTCATCCCCGTACCCGATCTCTTCAACGAACTTCCGCCCCCTTCGGCGATTGCGCCACGTAGCGGCACATCAGATTCCATTTCGCGCCTACTAAACTCGCCATATGGCAAGCACGTGGAGCGGCTTCTCACGAACAATCGGCCGAATCGTACGGGACCGGGGCCCCGAGTTGCTCCAGCGGCTACAGAAGTCCGATGCACTCGACCGTGTGGCCGGTGTCCTCACCGGCTCGAGGGCCGCCGCGCCGCAGTCCACCCCCGGCCGTCCGGTCAGCTCGAACGCCTCGCCGACCGCCCAGAGGGCCCGGAAGGTCGAATATGCCCCCGATCTCGACGGTCGCGCCGATCCCGGTGAGATCGTCTGGACCTGGACCACATACGAGGAAGACCCGAGTCAGGGCAAAGACCGCCCCGTCCTCGTCGTCGGGCGCGACGGCGACATACTGCTCGGGCTGATGCTGTCCTCGCAAAGCCGACGCGACGGCGATCGGGACTGGATCGCAATCGGCTCGGGCTCGTGGGACTCACAAGGCCGTCCGAGCTGGATCCGCCTCGACCGCGTGCTCGACGTGCCCGAGGAAGGGATTCGCCGCGAGGGAGCGATCTTGGATAGGGACAAGTTCGAGGCTGTCGCAAAACGCCTTCGGGCGGACTTCAGTTGGCGATGAGCCCCGATATCCGAAGTCCCTTACGGGCCGGCATTCTCAGCGGGAGCCCAGATCTTCGGCGATCATGTCGGCGATCGCGGTCATCGCGAGCTCATTGGGATGGGCCGGCTCTGCCGGGGACTGTGGGAGTAGTCCCTCGAACCAACGCTCTCCGAGGGGCGCGCAGGCGTCGTGTCCGCCTGCCACAGCCGACGTCGCGATGTCGATGTAGTGAACCCCATACTGTTCCGCCGCATCGACGTAGATCTGATTGAAACGTTCGAAATACCCGTTCAACCAGACCGCGTCCGCATCCGACACCGGGATGTTGGGCCAGCATCCGCTCAATCCGACGGAACCGCCGTGGCCGATGACGTAGACCTCCGCCTGCGGGGCTTTCTCGACAATGGCAGCCACCACGGCATCGACCTGAGGAGCCATCCGCTCGATACCCTCGACCGCAAGTTGCTCCGCCAGCGGATTGTCCCGACAGCGGGCATCGGCGCCGGGGTTGATCGCCCCACAGAGCAGCGATACCGGCAGGTGGTTGGAACCGCCCCCACCGATGCTCAGCGTCACGAGGTCGGTGTCCGTGCTGAGGAACTCGATCTGCGGCGGAGCTATGCGTGTCCCGACGAATTGCGGGGTGTCGATCACATGGCTCGGCTTCGCCGCCGAACAGGTGACGTCCGTGAAGCTGGTGACGCCGATCCGGGCCGCCAGTTTGGCCGGGTAGTTCACCTCCGGCGAGCGGAGGCAAAGATCCTGGTGAGTAGAGGGGTCAATGAGAGGCCCGGAAGCCCTCGAGTCACCCAATGCCACGTAGTTCAGACTGTCCTGCGACGCGTCCTCCTCTGCCGAGGCGGTCACGGGTAGCGCCGTGAGTGCGAGAACCGCACATGCCAAAATCCCGGCCCGAAGGCCCCTTCTCGTCGACACCCGTGTCCCCTGCCCGCTCGGTTTTGGACGTAACGGGCCGGAATGGTACTACCAGGATCGGTCAACTCTGCAGTCGGTCGTCGCGAGCGAACAGTGATCGGTATACCAGTGCACCCACCACGCCGCCGATCAGCGGAAACACGATGAACAGCCACAACTGGGGCAGCGCACCATTCTGGTAAGGCGCGACAGCGAGACTGCGAACCGGGTTCACGGACGTGTTGTCGATCGGGATGGACGCGAGGTTGATCACAGCGAGCGCGAATCCGATCGAGACGCCGGCGAGGGCCACACTCGAGATCCGGTCGGTCGATGCGAGGATCACGAACACCAATATCGCGGTGAACACGATCTCGACGGTCATCGCCGCACCGATGCCGTATCCGTGTGTAATAGTCCCGCCGAGCGGCCCTTCGGTGGCGGACGGGCTGTGCTCACCCCAGCCATTGGCTGCCAGACCGTCCTCGGCTCGGTCATAAGACGGAAGGCTTTGTGCGATAAGGTAAATCACGGCACCTGCGACAAGGCCACCGAGGACTTGCGCAGCAATGTACACGCTCGCCTTTGCCACGGACAACCGACCGAGAACGAACTGCCCGACGGTGACGGCAGGGTTGACATGACAGCCCGATATCGAACCGATCGAGTAGACGAGGAAAGCAAGCGTCAGTCCGAATGCCATTGCCACACCGAGGTTCCCGACCTTGTCCCCCGCGAATACGGCGGTACCCACAGCAGAGAAAACCAGGATGAACGTGCCGATCGCCTCGGCGCCGAAAATCTCGAGATCCGAGACGGGTTCGACTTCTGCGTATTCCTTCGAGGTTGGAGACATTGAACCCACCTTCATCGAAATGGATTGTCAGTCTTGCTCGAAACAGTCCTTTCAGTGACTTTACGCACGCCGTGAGATCCCCACAACACATTCCATGCAGGCATCGACATCCTCAGGTGCAAATCGTTATAAGAAGGGTCCGTTCATTCTTCGCATCGGGAAGGACCGATCCCGTCCAGCTCTCGACCCCTAATTCGTCGAGCAAGCGCACCGGCAGCTCGAGCGGGCACTCCAGTGCGCCGCGACATCGGTGATCAACGCAGCGCGCGATTCCCGACAGGTTGCAAGTTGACCGATCAGCCGAGGCTCTCGTTGCGTTGCAACCAGCCGGCAAGGTCTTCGACATCGGGATCCAATTCCCGGGTACGGCCGAAGTCGGCGCGGTGGGCCGGGAGCTTGCTGAGCCAGCGGAACATGATCTTCATGTCCTCGTCGTCGCCGAACATCTGCGGCGGGGCCGGGACGGCCTCGACGGCAACACCGAGCCGTTGCCCAACCAGGTTCGCGATCTGCTCCGCGGTCAGCTCATCACCAGCGATTTCGATCGGGGCGGTGTCGGGGTCGGAAGCGGCCAGCAGAGCGGCAGCAACCCGACCGATATCGCGCACGGACACCATCTGGAGGGGGACATCTGCTGGTATGGGGATACCGACCGTTGCCCGGTCGCCATTGCGGACGATCATGTAGGTCAGATTCTCCATGAAGAACGTCGGGCGGACGATGTTGAGCGGCACCAGTCCGGCCAGGTACTCCTCCACCCGCGCCTTGCTCTCGAAATGCGGTATGCCCGTGTGGCGTTCGGCGCCACCAACCGAGCTGTAGACCAGAAAAGGTAGCTGCACAGCGCGTGCGGCATCACCGATGGTCTTTCCGTGTACGGTTTCGCCGTTGGGCCCGGCGGGGCCGTCGATGGTCGTCATGGCAAATGCCGCTGCAGCCCCTTCGAACGCCCGCCTCACAGAGGGCTGGTCGTCGAGGTCGGCGGCCACGACATGCACCCCGCGGTGGGCAAGCGCTCGAGCAGCAGGGCTCTCGACGTTCCGGGTAAGCGCACGGACGGGGATCCGCCGTTCGAGGAGCGCATCGACTGTGGCCGACCCCTGTTGCCCGGTAGCGCCGATCACGGCGACAGGCGCCCGCTCTGGCTCGGTGCGGTCCCACTTGCTCACCGGTATCACCCTCCCCCTTCGCGTCACCACCCTATCCACTGCGCTCGATCTCCCACCGGTTATCCACGGTCCTGTGATCTGTCCGGAATCGTGATTGTGGCGACGTGACCGCACGAAGGGCACATCAGAAGCCCACGCAATCGGCACAGGTTTGGGATCAGCCACCCATCACTGGTAATCTCATCTGTCGGTGCATACGTGTGCGCCCATAATCTTCTCTACAAGCAGATCGAGACGACAGGATTTTAGGCGTGGCCAACATCAAGTCCCAGGTGAAGCGGATCCGTACCAACGAGGCGGCCCGACTCCGCAACCAGTCGGTGAAGTCCTCGCTGCGTACGGCAATCCGCTCGTTCCGCGAGGCCGCGGCAGCCGGCGACAAGGACAAGGCCAACGAGCTCCTCATCTCCACCAGCCGCAAGCTCGACAAGGCAGCCAGCAAGGGCGTTATCCACGCCAACCAGGCTGCCAACAAGAAGTCCGCTCTCGCGAAGGCGGCCAACAAGATCTGACGGACCTTCCGTCATAGGCTCTACAGAAGCCGCCCGATCAGGGGATCGGGCGGCTTCTGTTGTGTCTCGATCACACCCGGCGTAGCTGTGCGACGCGCCCCACCGCCTTCTCAACGGCGTAATCGGGGTCGGCGGCGCCTCCCTTGACATCGGCATTCAACGTGGCGACGATCCGCAGCGCCTCACCGAGTGATGCGGGTGTCCATCCGCGTGCCGCCGCCTGCGCCTTCTTGATCTTCCATGGCGGCATACCCAGCTCCGAAGCCATCCGGAAGGGATCAACCCGCCCCATCGGGGCAACCCGAGCGATCGCGTGCACCGCATCGGCGAGAGCGTCCGCCAGCAGCACGTGCGGGACGCCCTTCAGCATCGCCCACCGCAAAGCCTCGCCGGCTCCGGCGCTGTCGCCGGCGACAGCCAAGTCAGCGACGTCGAACCCGCTGACCTCGGCCTTACCCGAGTAGTACCGCTGGACGGCCGCGACGTCGATCTTCCCGCCGGTGTCGGCCGCGAGCTGTGAGCACGCTGCCGCCAGCTCGCGGAGGTTCGAGCCGACGCCCTCGAATACACTGCGCACCGCGTCCGGCGACACACGGACACCGAGAGAACGGAACTCTTCACGGATAAACCCGATGATGTCGCCCGCCTTCGGTTTGGCGCAGGGGTGTACCACCGCGCCGGACTTCTCGAGAGCCCCCACCATCGCCTTCGCCCTCCCACCACCCGAATGCACAACGAGGAGGAAGACGCCGGGAGGCGGATCACCCGCTGCGGCCTGGACGGCTGCCACAGCATCCTTGCCCGCCTCGGCGGCCGCCTCCAGCACCACCACTCGGTCTTCGGCGAAGAGGGACGGACTGAGCAGTTCGGCGAGTTCTGCAGCCCCCGCGTCTCCTGCCCTCAACCGATTGACGGGAAGCTCTGCGCCGTCCGCCACCTCCGCCGCCGCCCGTACCTGGTTGATGACCCGGGCCACCGCGCGATCGACGAGGAACTCCTCGTCGCCGAGGATCAGATGGAGCTGTTCAGGCTGAGTTGAAGTGCTCACTCGACGATCGTGCCACGCGCCGGGGACACATTCACAACGGCGGCCCCACCCCAGGCGGTGCCCGCACGCCGTCAGCGCAGTTCCACCGGATCCGGGTTTTCGGCGATACCCAGCATCGACAGGAGCATGCGGCAGTCGTCGGTGTCCAACGATTGCGCAGCTACCACCCGTTGCGCTTTCCGCACCTGCCCGGCATCGAGTTCATCTTCCGCGCCGAGATCTGTCTGTTCCGATTCCGACATAGCCCCTCCCCCATCCAATGCAGGTGCGTTCCAAGACCGTTCACCTCAACATCTGCCACCGGATCGTAGTCGGTCGTTCGGTTCCACATGCGCACATCGGAAATCGAAGCCGAAACGATACGCCAAGAGCCCCATTCGTTACCTTCGCCGACAACGCGGGCCCATCCGTCGCCGCACGTACGAGTTTTCCGACTCTCCTTAAACAGAAGCACTTTTCGCAAGTACGACACAAATTCAGGCGCCGGACAGAGATCGCAACGGCTCACTCAATTCGTTAGAAAAGAACTCGAAGAACCCATCGACATCCGGCCCCGAATTGACCAGTACCAGATGATCGAATCCGGCATCCACGTATGGGATTGCCACGTCGAGATGTCGCTGGACATCCGGTCCACAAGCAACCACCTCCCGAACATCCGCTGTGCGGATCGAGGACGACGCCTCCTCGAAATCGACCCGGCTCTTCAGTTCCGTCATGGCCTTCCATCCCGTGAACGCGAACCGGAGAATTCGGTGCGCCGATTCGGCAGCAGTGTCCACTTCGCGCGCCCACGCGACCGGTACCTCTGCGTACGTCGGCCCCAACCCACCGGCTTGCGCGTACTTCTCCAGCAGTCCGATATCGGCTGCGGTCGACAACAGAGCGTCACCTAGTTCCCCAGCGAGCGCGGCGGAGGACGGGCCCCCGGCTGCCACCAAGATCTTCGGGAGAGCGTCTGGAAGGTCGTAGATACGCGCATCATCGAGCGTGAGGTATTCGCCCTGGTAGGAGTGATAGCCGCCGGACCACAGCATACGAATGATGTCGATCGACTCACGCAACATCTGGTGTCGGACGCGTACCGACGGCCACTCGCCTCCCACCACGTGCTCGTTGAGCCACTCACCCGACCCGAGTCCGAGCATGAAACGGCCCTCACTGAGGACGGCCGTGGTCGCCGAGGCCTGCGCGATGATCGCGGGGTGAAGTCTTGCGAACGGGCACGTCACGCCCGTGGCCAGACCGATCATGTCGGTATCAGCGGCTGCAGCGGCCAGCATCGACCACACGAACCCCGAATGCTCATGGCTATAGAGCCACGGATGATAGTGGTCACTCACTTGCACGAAGTCGAACCCGGCACGCTCCGCCTCCACCGCTTGCCGAACGATCTCTCTCGGACTGAAGTTCTCGGCGATCAACTTGAAACCGACCTGCACGTTTCTTCCCTTTCGTTTTGCCCCGTCCTTCCGGCGTTCCCCGACGCGATCGTTCTCACACCCAATCGACCAGAGACGTGGGCCAGATGGGCGCCCACAGCACCACCACGCCGATTGATACCCCGACAATCACCAGTCGGGACCATCGACGACGCCATGCCAAGGCGAGGCCCAATCCGACACTGAAGACGACGACCGCACCGGCGAGGCCGCTCGGCACCGCAATCGACGCGCCAGGTATACGGGCGCCCTGGTCGGCGACGGTCACAAGCCACCACAGCGGCCAGTGGGTCAGACTCACCACGATCTCCGCCGCTTGTATGTTCACCGCCGCTGTCAGTGCCGCGGTGGCCCCTACAACCGTAATCAACCCGACCACGGGGGCAACCAAGACGTTCGCGACCACCGACACCACACTGACGGTTCCGGCCATTCCTGCGACGATCGGGGCGGTCACTGCGAAAGCGGCGACGGACACGGCCAGCGCCTCGGCAACCACACGCGGCCACCCTCGCCCTACCAGCACGTCGATCCAGATCGGCGCAACCACGATCAACCCTGCGGTGGCCGCGACCGACAGGGCGAAGCCGAAGTCCACGGACAACTCCGGCGACCAGACCAGCAGGACGATGACACTTGCGGCCAGCGCGGGCAGTGCCTGCTTTCGTCGTCCCGAGACAAGGGCCAAGAGCGCGATCGACCCCATCGCGGCGGCGCGCAACACACTTGGCGAGGGTCGCGCGACCACCACGAATGCGATCAACGCGAGAGCAGCGAGCACGGCCCCCGTAACAGGTCCGAGGCCCACACCGCGCACCGCGAGAAGCACGGCCCCCAGCAGGATGCTGACGTTCGCCCCTGATACAGCAGTGAGGTGCGTCAACCCGGTCACAGTGAAGTCTTCCTTCACCTGACGCGGCAATGCCGATGTGTCGCCCACGACCAGACCTGGCAAAAGGCCTGCCTCTTCGGCCGGCAACACGGCGGCAGCGGTAGCCAGCCTCGCGCGGAGAACCCCCGCCCACCGCTGGTGTGGGGGTGCGGGCCCCACCTCCAACGGCGGGCCCTCTGCCCGGACCGTCGCGAGGCCCAGGTCCCTGTGCCGGGGCACGCCGAGCTGCCCACGCAGGACCACCCGCTGTCCCGGCAGGATCTGGTTCCATCCCTCGGACGGAGCAAGGACGACAACCGCACCACCCGAGACAATGATCTCGGTGGACTTGTGGATCTCGATCAGCTCCGCGTCGAGGACGACCCGACGCTCGAAGCCTGGGATCGCGTGCGGGTCGCTGACCGGTTTCACCACGAGCGTCACCCACGCCTCACTGTGGGCCAGCGCGTTCAAAGGGTGCTGCTCGACGGCCTGTACCCGCCACGCCGCAGCCGCGGCGCAGCACGAACCGAACACCAGAAGTGCCAGTATCGCCCACGTCCACCCCTCCCTCCCACGCAGCGCGCACGAAGCAGCGAGAGCAACGGAGAGGGCGGACAGCGAACCCGCCAGCACCCAGGCGGAGCCCGACCCCCACAAGATTCCGACGAGCGTTACCGCCCAACATGTTCCAGCGAAAGGAACCAATCGCAGATCGAGCGGGAACGGTTCACCCGCGACCATCAGAGAGTGACTTGCGGACGTAGCTTCGCCAGACGCACCGGGCCGATTCCGTCGACCTCACCCAATTGGCTTATGTCGGTGAACTTCCCGTTCACGGTTCGCCACGCGACGATAGCCGCCGCGGTGACTGGGCCGACCCCGGACAGTGCGTCGAGTTCGCTCTCCGTTGCCGTGTTCACATTGACCGGACCCTCGATTGCCCCGGAAGTCGCCGCTCCCCGAATCTCCGAACCTGTTCCGCCGGCCCCACCACCGACAGCGCTCGGTGGCGGGGCACTGGCCGCCGCACCCACCAACACCTGGTCTCCGTCCGAGAGTCTTTGCGCCAGATTCAGTCCGAGTGTGTCGCCGCCATCGCGAACTCCCCCCGCCGCATCGAGCGCATCGGCCACACGTGAACCCGCAGGTAGTCGGATCAAACCGGAGGACGCCACCAGTCCGACTACACTCACCACAATCTCTTCGGCGGGCGTCGGCTCGGTAGGCACAGGCGGCACCACATCATGGACACTGGGCTCGGCCGAAGACAGCGGTGGCTGCGAGTACGCGTCAGGCAGAGAGGGAACCGCCTGCGTCTCCGCCTGGCCGCTGCGAACACTGACCACAGCGACCATCACGACGACGATCCCCACCACGATCAACGCGATCGCGCCTGCGCGCCCGGGATCGATCCTCGCGTTACGCCAACGGTCGGGAAGTGCCAAAACACCCCAGCGACGTCGCGCCGACCATGAACTGTCATCGCCGATTCCGTCGAAACCGGAGTTGTCGTCGCCGAATGTGAGTCCAGCGTTGGTGGCTCCGGTTTCGGCGACACGACTGTCGGACAACCATTCCGGAGCCGCAGGTGTGCCGCGCGTCAGCGCGTCCTGCTCCCTCGATGTGAGGAACGCGAGACGGGTACGCACTCTCGAACGTTCTTCCCTGATGCCCATGGAGGCGAGGCTAGAGCGTCCCGCCTGCGCGACATGTGTTCTCACACGGCCGGAAGAACGGGGTGTGAATCAATCAGGGGTTGTGGATGAATCGCCCTCTTCGTCTTGCACCGATGGTTCCGGGCACAGCACGATACCGACGGCTCCGACCCCTACGTGCGCTCCGATCACCGCACTGAAGTCGGTGACGACAATATCGCTGATCTGCGGAATCCGATCCTTCAACTGTGCTGCTACCGCATCGGCGCGGCGCCGGGCGTCCATATGATGCACAGCGATGGCCGTCCGTCCCTGGCCTGCGTATTCAACGGCCGCGTCAACCATCTTGGCGACGGCCTTGGTCCCGGTCCGCGTCTTTTCCTTGAGAACAAGTCGCCCGTCCACGAGATGAAGGACCGGTTTCATCGCCAGTGCGGTACCGAGCAGGGCTGCCGCCGTTCCGATCCGGCCACCTCGCCGCAGTTGGTCGAGCTTGTCCACGACGATCAGACAGTGACCGCGGCTTGCGACGTCCACTGCGCGCCGGTAGACGGTCTCGAGCGCCGCGCCTCCCTTGGCTGCCCGCGCAGCCTCGAGGACCGGGTATCCCAATCCCATTCCCGTGGACTGGGAGTCGATAATCCGTACGTTTCCACCGAATTTCTGTGCCGCTTGACGGCCCGCCTCCCACGTGGCGGACAACTGCCGCGAGATATGGACCGCGAGGACTCCCGCGCCACCACTCGAATCGAGCGCTTCGGCGTATGCCTCGGACAGTTCGTTCTGCGACGCGCCAGACGTGGTGACTCCGGTGAGATCCGCGGGAACTGGGTCGATGCCTTCTCTGAGGTCTTCGTCACCGGCCAGGACGTGCAACGGCACCACGCGAATCCCGTACCGCTCGACGAGTTCAGGCTCGAGTGATGCAGACGAATCGGTGACAACGACTACAGGCATCGGCCTACTCTGCTCCGTTCGGCACCGTTTCCGCGGGAATCTGGTCTGGGAAGTCCTGACGCGCGACTCCGGCGGAGCGAATCGCGGTCAGCATCGCCTCGGCGACTGCGACGTGCGCGTCCCAGCCCCAATGAATGCCATCGGGGTTGCCCTGACCGCTGAAGATATTCGTTCGAACCGCTTCGGCGAGGTCGACCAGAGGAACTTTCTGCGCCTCCGCCCAAGCGGTGATAGCAGTGACCGCGGCTGGGCGACCCGAGTGGGCTTTGCCGTAGGCCTCGCTGCGGTGCACCGACGGCAACGTTCCAATGACGGGCAGCGAGGGTCGCACATACGCCAGTGCCGAACGTGAGCTCTCCAGGTATTCGACGCTCACTCGCGGGGGTAACGCCACGGGCCAACCCAGCCGAGACAGCCGTGGCTGAAGCCACTGGTAGCCGGATCGCACCATGCGACGCAGCGCCGGCGGACGAATGTAGCGCAACTGCTCCCTCAGCGCGGTGGGAAGCGGCGATGGAAGGGAGTCCATCCCACCCACCGCGAACACCACTGCACCGGCTCTGGGAATGGCAGCCCACACGCGCGGATCCTGGGTCAGTGCCCACCAAGCGTCGCGACTGGTCCAGCCGATCCGCGCCACCAATTCGACATCCCAGTCCAATTCTCGCGCAACACGATTGGGCCAGATGTCGGGATGATCGGACGGCAGCCCTCCCTTGGGGCCGTAGTACGACAGCGAATCGGCAAGCACGAGCAGGACCGGGCGCCCCCCGGGACCTGACCCTGCATCAGAGGTTGTCACTGGCCACACTCGCAGAAGCGTTCCACACGTCGAGTCGCCACTCGAGCGATTCCAGACTTCCATGGGCACTCAGTTGCGCCCAGCTGGCGTTGCCCAACCCGCCGAGCGCCGGCCACCGGTCTACCGGAAGGTCAAGCAGTGTCGCTGTAAGCGCCGCGATCAAACCTCCGTGAGCTACCAGCACCACCGGCTGCTCCGCCCAGCCTTCGTACTTCTCGATCAACTCGGCAACCATTGGTTTGCTCCGCCGCGCCACATCGATACGACTCTCCCCGCCAGGCGGCGCCCACGTCGCGTCACCTCGCCACTTGGCCCGGGCACCAGGCGACCGCGTGTCGACCTCGAGGTGAGTGAGGCCTTGCCAGTTCCCGAGATGCGTCTCACGTAGGCGAGTGTCGATCTGTACCGGCAGACCGACGTTGTCGCCGATCTCGACAGCGGTGTCGTAGGCCCTACGCAGATCCGACGACACGATGGAGATCGGCGCGCGACCGACCAGCGCCGATGCGGCGTTGCGGGCCTGAGCCCTACCCAGATCCGACAACTCGGTATCGAGCTGGCCCTGCATACGGTTGTCGGCGTTGTATTTCGTCTGCCCATGGCGAAGCAATATCAGCCGTCGGGTGGCGCCGGGAACGTCTGTCACAGTTCGGATTCCTCGATGTCGGCGTCGGCCCCGTCATCGGCCGAACTCCCCTGTCCGATTCCTTCGACCGGGACGACTGGACAGTCCTTCCACAGTCGGTCGAGGGCGTAGAAGTTTCGCTCCTCATTGTGCTGAACGTGGATTACGACGTCCACGAAATCGAGCAGCGCCCAACGGCCTTCACGCGTGCCTTCGCGTCGCACAGGCTTGTGACCTGCATCGCGCAGACGTTCCTCGATATTCTCGACGACGGCGTTCACCTGCCGCTCGTTCGGCGCGGAGGCGATGACGAAACAGTCTGTGATGACCAACTGCTCGGAAACATCGAGCACCACCACATCGGAGGCCAGCTTCTCGTCGGCAGCCAGTGCCGCGATGCGTGCCATCTCGATGGCTTCGGTCGTTGCGCTCACGCGATGTTCTCCCAGTTCGTTCTCGAAGTGTTCTGATAGTGCCTAGTCATTGGTCTTGCCGTCATTGGTCTTGCCGTCATTGGTCTTGTCGTCATTGGTCTTGCCTGGGGCCGGCTCGGACACGGTTGTGGCACCGTCTGGGCGCTCGGAGTCCAATGGCCGGTACAGGTTCCGCTTGGAGATGTACTGGACCACGCCGTCAGGAACGAGATACCACACAGGCCGGTGTCGACTGGCGCGCCGCCGACACTCGGTCGAGGAGATCGCCAGGGCCGGGACCTCGATCAAGGTGACCGCATCCTCCGGCAGCGCGTCAAGATGACCGGACAGATGTTCGGTGTTGAGATCGAATCCCGGACGCGACACCCCGACAAACTTCGCCAGCGAGAACAGTTCCTCCCAGTCCTGCCAGGACAGAATACTCGCCAAGGCATCCGCACCGGTAATGAAGTACAACTCGGCGTCGGGGTGGGTGTTCCGCATGTCACGCAGTGTGTCGACCGTGTAGGTGACCTTGTCACGGTCGATGTCAACCCTGCTGACCGAGAACCGTGGATTCGACGCGGTGGCGATGACTGTCATGAGGTACCGGTCCTCGGCGCGGCTGACCTCCCTGCCCTCCTTCTGCCACGGCCTGCCGGTCGGCGCAAAAATCACCTCGTCGAGCCTGAATCGGTCGGCAACTTCACTAGCCGCCACCAGGTGACCGTGGTGAATGGGGTCGAAGGTGCCGCCCATGACCCCCAGGCGGCGTCGGGGTGTGCCCTGCGTTCCCTGTTCCACGAGTGTCGAGCTTACTTGCTCAGACCGGAAGTAACCCGGCGACCACCGACGTGAGCTGCTGGGCAGACCGGCACTCGTACATGCTGATGACCTCGTTGTAGACCTCGGCCGCGGAGTCTCCCGCCCCCCACTGCGCCCGTGGTTCGGGGTTGAGCCAGTACGCGTGCCTCGCGACAGACACCAGTCCTGCCAGCGCCTCGAGGTTCGGATCGCGATAGTTGTTTCGGCCGTCTCCGAGCACCAACAGGGACGTGCGCGAGGTGATACTTCCGGCGAACCTCTCGGCGAACACGCCGAATGCGTTGCCGTAATCGGAATGTCCGTCGTAGGAGACGAGATCGGCTTCCCGGATCATTCTCGACATGGCACTGCCGAGGTCGGCTCCGGAATCGAAGAAGTGCGTGACCTCGTCCGCGGTGTCGACGAACGCGAACACCCGCACCCGGGAAAACTGTTCCCGCAGAGCATGAACGAGCAGAAGTGTGAAATGGCTGAATCCGGCGACCGAACCGGATACATCGCACATCACCACGAGCTCGGGGCGAGCGCGGCGGGGCTTTCTCTCGACGAGATCGATGGGCACGCCCCCGGTGGACATCGACTTACGCAGTGTCCTCCGCAGATCGATGGAACCGGCCCGGCTGCGCTTGCGCCGGACCGCGAGTCGGCTCGCAAGCACCCTTGCCAGCGCAGAGACGTTGCGTTTCAGCACAGTCAGTTCGGAATCGGACGCACGCAGAAAGTCGACTTCTTCGGCCAGCCGGGGTACGCCATACGACGCCACCCGTTCCTTGCCCATGTTCTCGGCCACCCGCCGCCGTGTCTCCCGTTCCACCATCTTCCGGAAATCGGCAATCCGCTGCGCCGCTGCCCGCTTGGCCACTTCAGATTGGTAGCTATGCGTCGCCGCGGGGTGGCCCCCTGCCTGATTGCCCAAGAGCCCGTCGAGGATCTTGCTGAGCAGAGTTTCTGGTGCCACGTCGCGCAATACCTGGTACGCGGAGAACGACGGCCCGTTCGCAGACTGGTACTGCCCGAGTTCCTCTACCATTTGCGCGGTCAGAAGTTCGGTGAGTTCGACGGCCTCACGCGACCCGTCCGTGAGTAGTTCGACGATCAACTCGCGCAGCGCGTCATAGTCGATCTCGCCCTTCACATTGCGCGGCAGACTCGTTTCGCTCCCGCTATCGAGGCGATTTCCGACCGCGGCCGGAAACCAGAGATCGAACAGAGCATCGAACGTGGGCCGGTGGGTCGGTCGACGCAGCAGCGCGCACGCAAGACCTTCCCGGAGCGACTCCCGATCGAGTAGGTCGAGGACCGACATGACCCGCCCCGCGTCGACGGTCTCGGAGGTGCCGACCACTATCCCGCGTCGACGCAGCGCCTCGACGAAGTCCACGAGATGCCCCGGCAGTCCGTGCTCCGCGGCAGATCCGACCGGATTCGACCGGAAGGAAGGCCCAGCAGCAGCCATCGGAAAGTCCCTCTAGTTCAGTCGCAGCTCGGCAGCAGCGCGCAGTTGGTCGGATTGGTGTTTGAGAACTACACCCATCGTGGCGCGCACGGCGTCGTCGTCGAGTGTGTCGAGTCCGAGCGCGAGAAGCGTGCGCCCCCAGTCGATGGTCTCGGCGACCGACGGCAGCTTCTTGAGCTGCATACCTCGCAACACACGGACCGTCTCGACCAATTGCGCTGCGATGGCCTGTGGAAGCTCCGGCACCCGGCTGGCGAGGATCCGCCGCTCGAGGTCAGCATCGGGGAAATCGAGATGCAGAAAGAGGCAGCGGCGCTTGAGTGCCTCTGACAACTCCCGAGTGGCATTCGAGGTCAGGACAACGAACGGCTTCCTCGTGGCCGTGATAGTGCCCAACTCGGGGACAGTGACCGCGAAGTCGCTGAGCACCTCGAGGAGTAAACCCTCGATCTCTACGTCTGCCTTGTCGGTTTCGTCGACGAGCAGCACCGTGGGGTCCTCGCGCCGGATGGCGGTCAGCAGTGGTCGCGACAGCAAGAACTCCTCGGAGAAGACGTCCGCCTTGGTGGCATCCCATCCTCCCGACGCCTCATTCGCGCCCGCCTGGATACGCAGGATCTGCTTCGCGTGGTTCCACTCGTAGAGCGCCCTGGCCTCGTCGACTCCTTCGTAGCACTGCAAGCGCACCAGCTCCGAGCCCGTGGCCTCGGCTACGGCACGCGCAAGCTCAGTCTTGCCTACACCGGCAGGACCCTCGATGAGCAGGGGCTTTCCGAGCCTGTCCGCTAGGAAGACCGCCGTCGCGGAGGCCTTGTCGGCCAGGTAACCGGTATCGGCGAGACGGTCGACAACGTCGTCGACATTGGCGAAGAACGGTGTCGTGGTCTCGAGGGTGCGGTCCACGCTCAATCCTTTCGGAAGTGCTGTGTAGAGGGGTTCGACGCAGAGGGGTTCGACGCAGAGGGGTTCGACACAGAGGATCTAGACCGGGCGGGTGTGCCCATCTCCCCATACGATCCATTTTGTGGACGTCAGCTCCGGAAGCCCCATGGGACCGCGCGCGTGCAACTTCTGCGTGGATATTCCGATCTCGGCACCAAACCCGAACTGCTCACCGTCTGTGAACGCGGTAGAGGCGTTCACCATCACGGCGGCGGCGTCGACCCGGGCGGTGAACTCGCGTGCGGCGCTGAGGTCTGACGTCACGATCGCCTCGGTGTGACCGGTTCCGTACCTGTCGATGTGCTCGACCGCCGCACCGAGATCATCGACGACGCCGAGCGCGATATCGAGTGTGAGGTACTCATCGGACCAGTCCGTTTCGGTCGCAGGCACCAGACCCGGGAGATCTCCGTGAACCGTGACGCCGTGCGTCTCGAGGGCCTTGCGCAGCCTCGGAACCGCCGTTTCGGCAATCGCCGCGTCGATCAGGACCGTCTCCGCGGTGTTGCACACGCTCGGGCGTCGGGTCTTGGAGTTGACCAGGATCCTCTCGGCCATCTCGAGGTCCGCAGCGGCATGGACATAGACATGGCAGTTGCCGACGCCCGTCTCGACAGTCGGAACCGTGGCATCACGCACGACGGCGCTGATCAGCCCCGCGCCACCGCGTGGAATAACGACGTCCACCAGACCACGGGCCTGAATCAGGTGCGTGACGCTCGAGCGGTCCTCGCTCGGCAGTAGCTGCACCGCATCCTCGGGCAGCTGTTGCGCTGCCAGCGACGCCCGCACGGCCGTAACCAGGGCGGCATTCGACCTGGCTGCCGACGACGACCCCCGCAGCAGCGCGGCATTGCCGGATTTGAATGCCAGACCGAACGCGTCGACGGTGACGTTCGGCCGGGCCTCGTACACCATGCCCACCACGCCCAGAGGAACCCGCAGTTGGCGGAGTTCGAGAGCGTTGGGGAGCGTGGACCCTCGTACCACTTCACCGATCGGATCAGGGAGGCCGGCCACCTGACGGAGTCCGGACGCAATTCCTTCGAGCCGGTCCGGGGTCAGCCGCAAACGGTCGAGCAGCGAATCCTCGATGCCCGACGCCTGAGCCGATTCGATGTCGGCCGTGTTGGCGGTGAAGATCGCGTCGGCAGCGGCGAGCACGGCATCGGCCGCCGCGTGGAGCGCCGCATCCTTCTGCGCCGTGGTCAGGAGCGCGAGGGCCCGCGACGCGGTGCGGGCTCGACGGGCCGCCGCATGAACAGCGTCGCGGGTATCGACCGCGGCGTCGGACGACGAGCTGGATGTCACTGCTGTCATGAAGACAGCCTATCTACCCGGTCCCGAGGACGATCCCCTCCCCCACGCAGGTCAGGACGGATACCGGCCGCGTCGCCACAAGTGCTGAGCGGCAACCGCCACGGGCACGCTCGCAGCTGGCGAAACTCCATGCCGCGCGTTCGACGATCGGGACGCACTCAGTTCGGCCGCTGTCGTGCACGATGGGGAGCATGACGACCGCGACCGGGCCAGCACTGCGCGATGAGGCCGAACGGCTGCTTCGCGACCTTGCAGGTGAGCGCGCCTCCCTGCGTGACGATCAGTGGACTGCCATCGAGGCGCTAGTGGTCCACCGCAGGCGGACGCTTGTCGTCCAACGGACGGGCTGGGGCAAGTCCGCGGTCTACTTCATAGCCGCGAAATTGTTGCGGGCGCATGGGCACGGTCCCACTGTCATCGTCTCGCCGCTCCTCGCCCTGATGCGCAACCAGGTGGCGTCGGCGGAACGTGCGGGTGTCCGGGCCGCCACAATCAACTCGGGCAACGTCACCGAATGGGAGGACATCCACGCCCGAGTCGCCGGGAATGAACTGGACGTGCTCTTGGTCAGCCCCGAACGTCTCAACAACCCCGACTTCCGCGATCAGGTTCTTCCCTCGCTGGCCGCGGATGCGGGGTTGGTCGTCGTCGACGAGGCGCACTGCGTCTCCGACTGGGGCCACGACTTCCGTCCCGACTACCGGCGGATCCGCACGCTGATCGCCGAACTCGGTGAAGGGATACCAGTGCTGGCCACAACCGCCACGGCCAACGATCGGGTGGTCTCCGATGTTTCCATTCAGCTCGGGGTGGGCGGAGCGGAGGCCCTCGTCCTGCGTGGTGGCCTCGAGCGCGATTCCCTGCACCTGTCGGTGGTCCGAATCCCCGAGGCCACCGCCCGCGCCGCCTGGCTCACCGAGAGACTGGACAGTCTTCCGGGGTCAGGAATCATCTACACGCTGACCGTGTCGGCGGCACAGGACTTGGCGAGCCTGCTGTCCGAGCGGGGTCACGCGGTTTCCGCATACACGGGGCAAACCGATGCCGCGGAACGGGAAGCGCTCGAGCAGGACCTTCTCGCCAACCGCGTCAAGGCTCTCGTGGCAACGTCTGCTCTCGGCATGGGATTCGACAAACCGGACCTGGGATTCGTCGTGCACATGGGTGCGCCGTCTTCGCCCATCTCCTACTACCAACAGGTCGGGCGTGCGGGGCGCTCCACCGATCGTGCCGAGGTAATCTTGCTCCCCGGCTCGGAGGACAGGCAAATCTGGAGCTACTTCGCCTCTGTAGCGTTTCCCCGAGAGCATGTGGTGCGCAGGGTGATCGAGGTTCTCGACCCCGAGCGCCCACAGTCCACGCCGGCACTCGAACCGCTGGTGGATCTGGGCCGTGCCCGACTCGAGATGGTCCTGAAAGTCCTCGACGTGGATGGCGCCGTGAAACGGGTACGCGGCGGTTGGGTGGGTACCGGGCAGCCGTGGACATATGACGCCGACCGCTACGAACGTCTGGAGCGTGCCCGGGAAGCCGAGCAGGAGGCGATGGTCGACTACCAGCGGATCACAACCTGCAGGATGGCATTCCTACGCGAACAACTCGACGATCCGGACTTGGCGCTTGGCACCTCCGATTGCGGCCGTTGCGACAACTGCACCGGTGTCCGCCATGACACCGGCGTCGACGCCGAGACCGTCCGCCGAACCAGATCGCGTCTGGAACGTCCCGGCGTCGACCTGGCTCCACGCAAGCAGTGGCCCAACGGGCTCGCGAAGCTCGGCGTGCAGCTGTCCGGGAAAATCAGCGACGGCCCCGAACCCGGGCGCATCCTGGGGCGATTGTCCGATCTCGGCTGGGGCCAGCGCCTTCGGGCACTCCTCGACGAACCGGACGGCCCCGCCGGCGAGTGGGTCGTGAAGGCGTGTATCGAGGTTCTCGCATCCTGGGACTGGGCCGAGCGGCCCACCTCGGTGATCGCCGTCGAATCGGCAACTCATCCCATGCTCGCCGCTTCACTCGCCGATCAGCTCGCAGATGTCGGCCGCCTGCATCACCTGGGCGTTTTGAGACTTCGCCCCGGTCACCCGCCGGTGTCCGCCGCCAACTCCGCGCATCGGGTGGCAGGCCTCGTGGACGCGTGGGAGGCTCCCCACGTCGCCGATGAAACCGGCCCCGTGCTTCTGGTCGATACCGTCACCGACACCGGATGGACGCTGACCATGGCTGCTCGAACGCTACGCGCCGCCGGGGTCGCGTCGGTTCTTCCGTTCGCGCTTGCGGGCGTGAAGTAATCGAAATCGGCGACTTCAGTTCGTCAATGAAGCATTGAATGTGACGAGCATCACTTTACATGCTTCACCTGCGAAGCCCCGCCAACTGGAGGGTCCAATTGCGCAACATACGTGAAATCGGCGAGTTTGGTTGTTAGGTTCAGATATCCAATGAGGCCTGTCCAAGAGAGTGCCATCCCGACCACCGCGCCGGACGCGGTGTTGTTCAGAAGTCCACAGATCGCTGACGGAGTCCGGCTCTGGGAGATCGCCGCGAACACGGAAGTGCTCGATCTCAATTCGAGTTACGCATATCTGTTGTGGTGTAGAGACTTCAGCCGCTCATCTATCGTCGCGGTCGTCGACGAGCGTATAGTCGGATTCGTTACGGGTTTCATTCGCCCCGAATCCCCTGAGACTCTGTTCGTCTGGCAGGTTGCCGTAGACGCAGACCAGCGCGGCAAAGGCATTGCAGGCCGGATGCTGAGTTCTCTACTCGATCGGCTTGCACCCGACGGAATCGAGCGCCTCGAAACGACGATCAGCCCCGACAACGAGGCGTCGATCGCGTTGTTCACTGCATTGGCGCGGCACCGAGGCATGGCAATTGCCAAGGATGAACTGTTCTCCCCCAATGATTTTCCCGATGGACACGAAGCCGAAGATCTCTACACGATCGGCTGACAGCACTCCACGGAGGAATGGAACAAACATGACGAACTCCGATATGACAATCTTCGAAACCCTCGAGTCCGAGGTTCGCAGTTACAGCCGCGGTTGGCCGACCGTGTTCGAATCCGCGTCCGGATCATGGATCCGCGACGAGAACGGCCGCGACTACCTCGACTTCTTCGCCGGTGCCGGTTCACTGAACTACGGACACAACAACCCGATCCTGAAGTCGGCGCTGGTCGACTACATCGTCGGCGACGGCATCACCCATGCTCTCGACATGTCGACCGTGGCGAAACGCGACTTGCTCCAGACGTTCCAGGACACGATCCTGAAGCCGCGCGGGCTCGACTACAAGGTTCAGTTCCCCGGTCCCACCGGCACCAATACCGTCGAGGCCGCATTGAAGCTGGCGCGCAAAGTAACTGGGCGTTCGTCGATCATCAACTTTACCAACGCTTTCCACGGCATGACGTTGGGCGCCCTGTCGGTGACAGGCAATTCCATGAAGCGTGCCGGAGCTGGAATCCCGCTGGTACACGCCACTCCGATGCCGTTCGACAACTACTTCGACGGCGTCACCGAGGATTTTCACTGGTTCTCGCGGGTGCTCGACGACTCGGGTAGCGGACTGAACCGCCCGGCCGCCGTGATCGTGGAGACCGTGCAGGGAGAGGGCGGAGTCAACGTCGCTCGCCCCGAATGGCTGCGCGCCCTCGCGGACCTGTGCGCCGAGCGTGACATCCTGTTGATCGTCGACGACGTCCAGATGGGTTGCGGACGTACCGGCCCGTTCTTCTCGTTCGAGGTGGCCGGCATCGAACCGGACATCGTCTGCCTGTCGAAGTCGATCAGTGGCTACGGACTCCCGATGGCTCTGACACTGTTCAAGCGCGACCTCGACGTCTGGGGGCCGGGCGAGCACAACGGCACATTCCGAGGAAACAACCCTGCGTTCATCACCTCGAAGGTGGCGCTGGACAATTTCTGGTCCGACGACAAGCTCCACAAGTCGACGTTGGCCAAAGGCGAGAAGATTCACCAGGCGTTCGCCGAACTGACGAAGCAGTTCGACGGCTCCGTCTCCACCCGCGGTCGCGGGCTCGTTCAGGGTCTCGTGTTCGACGAGGCGGAGCTCGCCGGGAAAGTCTGCAAACTCGCGTTCGACGAAGGACTGCTCGCGGAGACCTCGGGACCGTCCGATGAGGTGGTCAAGCTTCTGCCTGCGCTCACGATCACCGACGAAGAGCTCGATCACGGGCTCGCCATTCTCGCCGACGCGACCGCCAAGGCTTGCAGCTAGAGAGGACTGAACCAGACATGATCGTTCGCACCACCGCCGAGATAACCGGCACCGACCGCGACGTCACCAGCGAGGACGGTAATTGGCGCAGCAAGCGCATCGTCCTCGGCGGCGACAAGGTGGGCTTCTCGTTCCACGAGACCACTATCAAAGCGGGGTCGATCAACGAGTTCCACTACGCCAACCACATCGAGGCGGTCTGGCTGATCGAGGGAACCGGGAAACTCGTCGACCTCGACAACGACAAGGTCTACGAACTCGGCCCCGGGTCGATGTATCTGCTCAACGGTCACGACCGCCACCGCGTCGAACCCGAGACCGAAATGCGGATGCTGTGTGTGTTCAACCCTCCTGTTACCGGACGTGAGGTGCACGACGAGAACGGTGTCTACCCGTTGATCGAGGTGCCGGCGTAAGTTCGACCTATGGTCGCCGCCACTCCAGCTATCGCCATAGGACCCGCCCCGGACCCGCTTCTCGACGATGCGGTGCGCCGGGGCGGCGCTCGATTGGCACCGATCGAGTCCGCCGACGCCCTCGTGTGGTCCGAGAACCCGGTCGGGTTCCCGGACCCGCTGCCAGAGAACATTCGTTGGGTGCAGTTGGGATCCGCTGGAGTCGAGGAGTGGTTCTCCGCGGGGTTGATCCCCTCCGATACCTCGATAGTGTGGACATCGGCGGCCGGCGCCTTCGCGGCCACCGTGGCCGAGCATGCCCTGACGCTGCTCCTGGCCGGGGTTCGTGCGCTCCCCGAGCACCTGGAGGCGAAAACCTGGCGCCAGCAGGAGTTTCTCTCGAAGGTCGGCACGCTGCGGGGCGCCACCGTAGCGATCGTGGGCGCGGGCGGGATCGGCCGAGCGCTGATTCCGATGCTCGCCGGGGTCGGGGCCGACGTCGTCGCGGTGAATCGCTCCGGCAGCCCGGTCCCGGGCGCGATCGAGACACTGCCCGCTACCCGCCTCGGTGAGGTGTGGTCACGCGCGGATCACTTCGTGATCGGGGCACCTGCCACCGACGCCACCCATCACCTGGTCGGAGCGGCCGAACTCGCCCAGATGAAGCCGACCTCGTGGGTGATCAACGTCGCCCGCGGCTCTCTCGTCCACACGACTGCGTTGGTGAAAGCTCTGCGAGACAAGACTATCGGGGGTGCTGGTCTGGACGTGACAGATCCCGAGCCCCTTCCTGACGGCCACCCGCTGTGGGATCTGCCCAACGTGATCATCACGCCGCACGATTCCAACCCGCCGTCGGTCCGCCCCCCTGCCTTCGCGGAGCACGTGGCGTTGAACGTGGCTCGATTCGTCGCGGGCGAGAAACTCACTGCACTGATCGATCCTGTCGTCGGGTACTGAGCCGGCGCTACGCTGGAGCCGTGTTCGACCGACTACTCGGTGCACTCGACGGCTGGCGTCTATGCGTGATCACCGGCGCCGGTATCTCCACGGACTCCGGTATCCCCGACTACCGAGGTCCGAACGCCCCGACACGACGTCCGATCACCTATCAGCAGTTCATCGGGGATCCTGAGCTTCGTCGCCGTTACTGGGCGCGGAACCACCTGGGCTGGCGGCACATGGACGCAGCGCGTCCCAATGCCGGGCATCGCGCACTCGCCGGGCTCGAGCGCGCAGGGATAGTAGATGCGGTCATCACCCAAAACATCGATCTTCTGCACACGAAGGCCGGCAGTCGCCGAGTGATCGATCTTCACGGAACCTACGCCCGCGTCCGGTGCCTGACCTGCGGGGCGCTGATCTCCCGAGCGGCACTCGACGACCGGCTCGAACATGCGAACCCTGGTTTCTCCGACACAGCGGTCGCCTCGCGGGGTGTCCAGACCGCGCCGGATGCGGATGCCGTGCTGACGATCACGGGAGAATTCCGAATGGTCGACTGTGAGATTTGCGGTGGCATCCTCAAACCCGATTTCGTCTATTTTGGCGAGTCGGTCCCCAAGCCCCGGGTAGCGTCCGCCTTCTCCCTGGTGGACGAGGCGCAAGCGCTCCTGGTGGCAGGTTCTTCGCTCACTGTCATGTCGGGGCTGAGGTTCGTCCGGCATGCCGCCAAACGTGAGATCCCGATTGTCATCGTCAACCGAGGCCCGACGCGCGGGGACGAGTTGGCAACCCTGACCCTGCACGCCGGATGTTCGGAGGCACTGAGCGCGCTACTGGCCGCTAGTCCCGTAGCGCCCGCCTAAACGCTACAGAGGCACCAGGTCGTCCGCATGGATCACGGGACGCTGCAGGTCAGCTGGCAGTTCCAAGGTCGACTTGCCGAGAATGCCCGTGATCTCCGAGGAGTCGAAGGCCACCACTCCTCTGGCTACCGGGTGCCCCTGCGGGCCGAGAAGCGCGACGACGTCACCGCCGTAGAACCGTCCCGACACCGCGGTGATTCCTGCGGGCAACAACGAGCGCCGCTTGCTCACGATCGCCTGGACAGCGCCCTCGTCAACGTGCAGAATCCCCTGCTCATCAGCAGCGTGGCGCACCCAGAACTTGCGTGCCGACAACCGCCCCCGGCGCCCGGCGAAGGCCGTCCCGACAGTCGCATCCTTCAGCGCAGCCTCCGCTTCGGAAGCGGCGGCGAGCAACACGGGCACCCCAGCATCGGCTGCGAGGCGTGCCGCCGACAGTTTGGACGCCATCCCGCCGGTGCCGAGAGCTCCGCCGGAACCGGCAACTACGCCGTCGAGATCCTCGGGACTGTTTACCTCGCGTATCAGGGTGGCGCCACCCTTACGAGGGTCCCCATCGTAGAGCCCGTCGACGTCCGAGAGAAGCACGAGCGCTTCGGCGCCGACCAGATGGGCAACTAGTGCCGCGAGCCTGTCGTTGTCACCGAATCTCAGTTCCGCGGTAGCGACGGTGTCGTTCTCGTTGACGACCGCGACCGCGTGCAAAGCACGCAGCCTGTCGAGCGTGCGCTGAGCGTTCCGGTGCTGCGTTCGGCGCGCGATGTCATCAGCGGTGAGCAGCACCTGGCCAACGGTGCGGCCGTGGCGGGCGAACGACGTGCCCCAGGCATGAGCGAGCGCCAGTTGCCCGACGCTCGCCGCAGCCTGCTTGGTCGCCAGATCGCGTGGCCGTTTGGTCAGACCCAGCGGCGCCAATCCGGCGCCCACAGCCCCGGACGATACGACCACCACGTCCGAACCGGCGCGCATGCGCGCTTCGATCGCATCGGTGAGTGCGTCGAGTCGGCCCGTGTCCAGTCCGCCGACCAGACTGGTCAACGCCGAGGAGCCTATTTTGACGACGATGCTGCCTGCAGACGCGATCGTCTGCCGGGTGGCGCTCACTGCTCTTCGGAGTCGGGGCTGTCCAGGCCACGACGAATCCTGGACGCGTGCTTGCGCTCTGCCGCGCCGATGCGCTCCACCTGGTCGAGTCGTGGATCCGTACCGCGCCCGGTCCTGGTCAGATCGACCCCGGCCGGCGTCTGGGGCTCCCAATCGAAACTCACATCACCGATGGTGACACAAGCGCCCGGCTCGGCGCCCTGCTCGACCAGCGCGTCCTCGACACCGAGCCGCGCGAGGCGGTCGGCGAGGTAGCCGACGGCCTCGTCGTTGGAAAATTGTGTCTGCTGCACCCAGCGCTCCGGCCTGGCGCCACGGACGATGAACCCGCCGGGTACCTCGGGATCGGCGATGACACTGAAACTGCTCTCGTTGGACGCGACAGGCCGAATGACCTGGCGTTTCGGAGCAGCCTTCGGGTGCGCCTCGCGATACTCCTTTACTAGTTTCGCCAAAGCGAATGTCAACGGGCGCAACCCTTCTCTGCTGACCGCCGAGATCGTGAACACAGGCCACCCGCGGGCTTCGAGATCGGGGGTAACCATTTCCGCGAGTTCGGCCGCCTCCGGCACGTCCGCCTTATTGAGGATCACGACGCGGGGACGGTCTGCTAGGTCACCGAGGCCGGTGTCGCCGGACAGTGCGCCGCTGTACGCCGCGAGTTCGGCCTCGAGCGCATCGATGTCAGAGATCGGGTCGCGGCCGGGGTCCAGCGTCGCGCAGTCGACGACGTGGGCAAGCACGGCGCACCGCTCGAGGTGGCGCAGAAAGTCGAGCCCGAGTCCGCGTCCGTCGCTCGCGCCGGGGATCAGCCCTGGCACATCGGCCACCGTGAACGTGGTATCACCGCTCGACACCACCCCGAGATTCGGGACGAGAGTCGTGAACGGGTAGTCGGCAATTTTGGGCTTCGCCGCCGAGAGCACCGACACCAGCGACGACTTACCCGCGGAAGGAAATCCGACGAGTCCGACATCCGCCACGGATTTCAGTTCGAGCACCAGCTCGCGTTCGACCCCGTCCTCACCGAGGAGCGCGAAGCCCGGCGCCTTGCGCGCCTTCGAAGACAGGGCTGCGTTTCCGAGGCCGCCACGACCACCCTTGGCTGCCTCGAATCGGGTGCCCACCCCGACGAGGTCGGCAAGAATCCGGCCGTCCTTGTCGAGAACGACGGTGCCGTCCGGAACCTTGAGGATCAGATCCTCACCCTGCGCGCCGTCACGGTTGCTACCCATGCCCTGCTTGCCGTTGGTCGCCTTCGCGTGAGGATGGAAGTGGAAGTCCAGGAGGGTGTGGACGTTGCCGTCCACTTCGAGAACGACGTCACCGCCACGCCCGCCGTTACCGCCGTCCGGGCCGCCGAGGGGCTTGAACTTCTCCCGGTGCACGGAGGCGCAGCCATTGCCGCCTTTTCCAGCGCTGACGTGCAGCACGACGCGGTCAATGAATCGGGACATGACTGCCGGATCCTTCCTCAGCCAATTGCGTTGATCTCACTTGCGGACACGTTCTTCAAGAGCAAGCCTCACCAAAAACAATAAGGGCGGACCGGGTGTCTCGACCCAGGTCCGCCCCTATCGGGAGCTTGGCAAGTCCCGTTTACGGGACGCTGCATGCTGTCGGCAGGACTAGGCCTCTGCCGCCGCCGGAACGATGTTCACGGTCTTGCGTCCGCGCTTGGTGCCGAACTCGACAGCACCGGCTGCGAGCGCGAACAGTGTGTCGTCACCACCGCGTCCGACGTTGACACCGGGGTGGAAGTGGGTTCCGCGCTGACGGACCAGGATCTCGCCGGCGCGGACGGACTGGCCGCCGAAGCGCTTCACGCCGAGTCGCTGAGCATTCGAATCGCGACCGTTACGGGAGCTGGATGCACCCTTCTTATGTGCCATGTTCTTGACCCTCCTCGGGTGAGATCAGCTCTGAAGCTTCTAGTTGCTTGAAACCGGGGCTACTTGATGCCGGTGACCTTGAGAACCGTCAGCTTCTGCCTGTGGCCCTGGCGCTTGTGGTATCCGGTCTTGTTCTTGAACTTGTGGATCCGGATCTTCGGGCCCTTGGTGTGCTCGACGACCTCGCCCGTGACCGAAACCTTGGCCAGCTTGTCAGCGTCGGTCGTCAGATCGGATCCGTCGACGACGAGGACGGGAGCAAGCGAAACAGCAGTGCCGGGCTCACCCTCGATCTTCTCGACCTTGACGAGGTCCCCAACGGAGACCTTGTACTGCTTTCCGCCGGTCTTGACGATCGCGTACGTTGCCATCGGAGGGCTACCCCTTGCTTCTTCGAACTTGTTCGCGCCACGGAGTGCACGACTGGTCTGGTGTTATGAGCTGCTCGGTCGGGATCGCGCAGCCCTCGAATAAGGGCACAGCTGACCATTATCGCCGAGTAGCGACTGATCAAGGCTACAGGACGGCAACCGCTCCGTACAAACCGGCAGCGATCACCGTCCCAGGGCCTTTGATCAATGATCGGCGTCCACCGGAGGTCCCGCGGGACGTGCCGCCGCGCGACGGCGTACCCTTCGCGGCGCGACCTGCGTCGCCACACCATCATGCGCCGACGAATCCTGGTCGCTCACCGAGGTTGCGGACATGGCCGATTCCGGTTTCGAATCACTTCCCACCTCGGGATCCGGCGTCGGAATCACGAAGACCGTTCCGCCACTATGGGTTTCGGCCGCCAGGACAGACGCCGCTCGAGTCACTCGGCGACTCCGCCGGCGTCTCGGTGCGGCCGCTTCCGGCTCGGAGTCGCCGACCGGTTCCGGTGCCTCGACCGGTGCCCGCTCCGATTCGGCCACGCTTGCAGTGGGTGCCTCCGCAGTGGATGCCTCTGCAGTAGGCGTCAACGAAGCCGACTGCGCCGGCTCAGCAGCGGCGGTGGGCCGCTCAGGAGCCTCCACAGCGGTCGCATCGCCCGAAAGGGCATCGCTCGGCTGTGCCGGTTCGTCACGCTTCGCGTCCGCACTCGCGGTCTCCTCCTCATGATGGTGATGTGCCATCGCGAGGGCGACCGGGTGCGCACGCTTGGCGGTCGCATCGGCCGCCTGGGCTTCCTCCGGCGCCGGAGTAGAAGACTCACGGCCAGACGACTTGTCGCGTCCACGCTTCTTCCGGGATCCACCGGATTCGCCCCGAGAGGAACCACGCGAACCGTCGTCCTCGGAGGACTTCATCTCGATCGGGTCCGCATGCACGATGATTCCCCGGCCATGGCAATGCTCGCAGTTGGTCGAGAACGCCTCGACCAGTCCGGTACCCAACTTCTTGCGGGTCATCTGAACCAGTCCGAGTGAGGTGACCTCGGAGACCTGGTGGCGGGTACGGTCGCGGCCCAGGGCCTCGGTAAGGCGCCGAAGCACGAGGTCGCGGTTCGACTCGAGCACCATGTCGATGAAGTCGACGACGATCATGCCGCCGATGTCACGCAAGCGCATCTGGCGGACGATCTCCTCTGCAGCCTCGAGGTTGTTCCTCGTGACGGTTTCCTCGAGGTTTCCGCCCGCTCCGGTGAACTTTCCGGTGTTGACGTCCACCACCGTCATCGCCTCGGTCCGGTCGATGACCAGCGTGCCTCCGGACGGCAACCACACCTTGCGGTCGAGCGCCTTGGCAAGTTGCTCGTTGATGCGGTGCACATCGAAGACATCGATACCGCCGTTGTCCGAAGTGTGCTGTTCGAGCCGCGGAAGCAGATCGGGGGCGACGGACGAAATGTATGACTCGACCGTCGTCCATGCCTTCTCGCCCTCGATGACCAGCTTCGAGAAGTCCTCGTTGAACAGGTCGCGGATGACCTTGACGAGAAGGTCGGGCTCCTCGTACAGGGCCTGAGGGTTCCCGGACTTGCCTGACTTCGCCTTCTCGACCTGTTCCTCGATCGCGGCCCACTGTTCCTGCAGGCGCGTGACATCGCGCGAGAGTTCCTCCTCGCTCACGCCCTCCGAAGCGGTCCGGATGATGACTCCGGCGTCCGCGGGGACGATGTCGCGCAGGATGTCCTTGAGCCGTCTGCGCTCGGTGTCGGGGAGTTTGCGACTGATACCGGTGGACGTGCCACCGGGTACGTACACGAGGAATCGGCCGGCGAGGCTGATCTGGGTGGTCAGCCGGGCACCCTTGTGCCCGATCGGATCCTTGCTGACCTGGACCAGCACCTGATCGCCGGGCTTGAGAGCCTGCTCGATCTTGCGTGAGTTGCCGCCGAGCCCGGCGGCCTCCCAGTTGACCTCGCCGGCATACAGAACGCCATTGCGCCCCCGGCCGATGTCGATGAACGCCGCTTCCATGCTCGGCAGTACGTTCTGAACGCGGCCGAGATAGACGTTGCCGACCATGGACGCCGACGACGACGTCGTCACGAAGTGTTCGACGAGGACGCCATCCTCGAGTACCGCAACCTGAGTGGTCGCATGCGGCCGCCCTGTGGGGACTCGGTCTCGGACGATCATGACACGATCGACGGCCTCGCGGCGGGCGAGGAACTCCGATTCGCTCAGGATGGGCGGGCGACGGCGGCCTGCGTCACGTCCGTCACGGCGACGCTGGCGCTTCGCCTCGAGCCGCGTAGAACCGGTGATGCCCTGAACTTCGTCCTTGGATCGGCTCTTGTTCCGAGGCTCCCGTTCGTGCACCACCGTGTTCGGCGGATCATCCTCGGAGCTGGTGTCACCGCTCGCCTCGCCGGAAGACTTGCGACGGCGCCGACGGCGACGGCGACGGCTCGAACCCTCGGTGTCGGAGTCGCTCGACTCCTCGCCCCCGGTCTGGTCGGATTCCGACCTCTGATCATCCGGAGATTTCTCCTCGGGGGATTTCTCCTCGGGGGCCTTCTCCTCGGAAGACTCTTTCTCGGACTCCGATTCGGTCTTCTCCTCGTCCTCGCGACTCAAGTCGGCCGTGTCTGCCTTGCTCGGCGCAGGTTCGCCCGTTTCGTCGCGAGCAAGGTCCTGGGCCTCGGCGGTGGATCCGCGCTGAGTTCCCGACTCGGCGCCTTGCTCGATCTGCTGTTCGCCGCGTCCCCGTCCGCGTCCACGACGTCCACGACGACGACGCCGAGGCTGATCGCTGTCGACCTCGGCCTCATCCGATTCGGAGTCTCTGGGTTCGTTCTCTCGGGGTTCTCGAGTCTCGTCTTCGCGCTTCTGCGCAACACCCGGTTCATCGGTGTTGGCGTCGGATGTCCCGGCTTCTCGGCGTCCACGCCGACGACGCGACGACGTCTCGACCGCGGCGGGATCTGGTTGGAGAAAGAGCGGGACGGCAGACGGCGCAGCCTGCTCAGCAGCAGGTTCCGGCATCTGTTGAGTGGAAGGGGCGTCGACTCCAAAGGTAGCGGGCGTGAAAATACTGGGTTCGCGCTGGGACTCCGAGGGTCCAAGCTCCGGCTGGGACTCGGAGAGTCCAGGTTCCGGCTCAGCGACTGCGGCTTGTTCGGAAACCGAGTCCCAAGCGACGTCCACCGCCGGCTCCGCCGCCTCAGTCGGCGCAGCCTGTTCGGCTGGAGCCGGTTCACCGGCAGTGGGCACTTCGACGGGAGCAACTTCTGCGGGCGCGAAGGCTGCCTGAACACGCTCGGCGATGTCGCGTTGCAGGCTCGACTGAGCGCTGCGCAATTCGGTTCCGAGGGCTGCAGCCTCAGCTAGGACCTGTTTACTCGTGACGCCCAGCAGTTTCGCGAGAGCGTGGACACGAATCTTCTCAGGAAGGGCCGGAACCGCACTTTGCGCGGTAGCCGTGTCGTTCGGCTCTGAATTTGTGGGCGGCGCTTGATCGGCCACGTAATCTCCTCAGCCCCCGGGCGCGTCCATCCCATGCTTGGGAATGTCACGCGGCCACTCGGGGACGCTGTGTGTGTACTCGCACCCCGATGTGAGCGCGAGATTGTTTGGTCTCGCTCCACACATCGCATGCAGTGGGCGTTTTCACTGCGTACCTGTGTGGCGCCTTCGGATGGCGATCATCCGCGGCGCAAGAGCCTGGTCATCCAGCGTGCCGGAGCGCCCAGGTATTTCCTGTTGACGCAAGGGCAGCGATGACGGGGCATCGAGCCGTGGTGTCATCCGGTCGAAGCCACGTGAAGCACTATTGCGGTCCGACGGTCCCAGTATCCCATACGTCAGCAACAGAACGTGCCAGCGGCGCACCCGCCGATACAGAATGAGGCATTGGGTGCGCCGGTCGGTACCTCCAGGTAGTGAGTCAGTTCCCGGCGAGGTGAGGGAACCAGAGAGCGATCTCGCGTTCGGCCGACTCCACCGAGTCCGACCCGTGAACCATGTTCTGCTGAGCTTCGAGAGCGAAGTCACCGCGGATCGTCCCCGGCAACGCCTTCTCCACCGGATCGGTGCCGCCGGCGAGTTGCCGGAATGCCGCGATCGCGCGGGGACCCTCGACTACCGCGGCCACCAACGGGCCGCTCGTGATGAATTCGAGCAGGCTCGGGTAGAACGGCCGGCCTTCGTGCTCGGCATAGTGGGTGGCCGCCACGTCGGCGGGTGCGGTGCGCAGGTCGAGCGCGGATATGGTCAGCCCCTTCCGCTCGATACGGCCGAGGATCTCTCCTACGTATCCGCGGGCAACGGCATCGGGCTTGATCAGTACAAGGGTGCGCTCAGTCACGGCGGACAGCCTAAATGGTCAGTCTCGCTGCCCCGGAAGGAGGCCCTGCTCCATTCGCTGTCGGACGTTCCTACGGAAGTAGAGAATGTAGCCCCACAGGATCGCGAAGACGAGCCCGACCACACCGATCGACACGTGCACGAAGAACCCGAGAATCAACACCACCTGCAACAACAGGTTGTACGTCATCGCCCATGGACGGCCCTGCAGCCCCGCCCCGAGGATCATCAGTGCCGCCAACCCCACAATGTAGGTTCCGGACAGCCAGGTGAGCCCGCCCCCGACTGTCGCGACCACAGGGAGGGCGAGAAGCACCACGATCGCCTCCAGGATCAGTGCTCCGGCAACCACGCCCCGGAAACCCTTCCACGGGTCCTTGGTCGGCGGACCGAACTCTGGCTCCGAAGCTGTCGAGTTCGACTCACTCACGCTGGGTCCTTTCCGAATAGAGTACGTGCGGCACCTGCGGTCACCACGGATCCGGTGACCACGACACCGGCCCCCGATACAGCCTCACCGGGTTCTCCGACTTCCTCCGCCAACCCGATCGCGGTCTCGAGTGCGTCCGTGAGAGTGGGCGAGACGACGACGCGTTCGTCCCCGAATTTCGCCACTGCGATGTTCGCGAGGCTCTCGACATCCATTGCCCGGACAGACCCGTTGTGCGTGACGACGATCTCGTCGAACACAGGCTCGAGTGCCGCCAGGATGCCGTCCACGTCCTTGTCCCCCATCACGCTCACGACCCCGACGAGCTTGCGGAAGTCGAACTCCGCTGCCAGGGCGGTGGCCAGCGCCTTCGCGCCATCTGGGTTGTGGGCGGCGTCGAGGAACACCGTTGGCGCACTACGAACCCGTTCCAGACGTCCCGGGGTTACCACCGACGCGAACCCCTGGCGAACCGCATCCTGATCGAGTTGCCGGTCCGGCCCCGCGCCGAAGAACGCCTCCACCGCAGCCAGCGCCAGGGAAGCGTTGCGCGCCTGATGCTCTCCGTGAAGGGGAAGGAAGACGTCGGTGTACACCCCGCCCAGACCCTGGAGTTCGAGTTGTTGCCCTCCGACCGCGACCCGGCGCGCCAGCACGGCGAACTCGGCACCTTCACGCGCCACCGCCGCATCTACTTCGACAGCACGGCGGAGTAGAACATCCATCACCTCCGGCGTCTGCTCGGCGATGATCGCAACCGTGTCGCGCGGAAGCAGCGCATCCTCGCGCCCCTTCTTGATGATGCCGGACTTCTCTTTTGCGATGCCAGCCAGATCGTCGCCGAGATAGTCCGCATGATCGAGACTGACCGGGGTGATCACCGCGACCTCCCCGTTGATGACATTGGTTGCGTCCCAACGTCCGCCGAGACCTACCTCGACGACCGCGACATCGACGGGAGCCTCGGCGAAAGCCGAGTATGCCATGGCGGTAAGTACCTCGAACTTGCTCATCGGGGGTCCGCCGGCCGCCTCGGACTGCTGATCGATCATCTGGATGTACGGCTCGATCTCGCGGTAGGTGTCGACGTACCGGCGCGGGGACACAGGCCGCCCGTCGATGCTGATCCGCTCGGTCGCGATCTGCAGGTGCGGGCTGGTGATACGGCCTGTGCGCCGGTGCAGGCCAGTGAGCAGGGCGTCGACCATTCGCGACACCGACGTCTTGCCGTTGGTGCCGGTGATGTGGATCGCCGGATAGCCGTGCTGCGGCGAACCGAGGATGTCCATCAACGCGGAGATTCTCGCGAGAGATGGGTCGATCTTGGTCTCCGGCCACCGCTTGTCGAGTTCCGCCTCGACCAGCGTCAGCTCAGCGAGGTCGATGGGGCTGACCTCTTCGGGTGAAGAATCGGAGGTGCTCACGCGCCTTCCAGCTCCTTCACCCGCTTGGTGATGCGGTCGATCTCTTCCGCGGCGACCTGTGCGCGAGTACGGATCTTCTCCTTGACGGCATCGGGCGCCTTGGCCAAGAACGCCTCGTTGGCCAGCTTGGCAGTGGTACCGGCAAGCTCTTTCTGCGCGGCGGCGAGGTCCTTGTCGAGCCGCGCCCGCTCGGCACCGAGGTCGATGTTCCCGGACGTATCGAGATCGACGGTGACAGTCGCCTTGCTCAGGCGCACCTCCACCGAAGCCGACACCTTGAAGTCCTCCCCCGCATCGGTGAGACGCGCCAACGATGTGATGGCGGAGAGTTGGGTGTCCAGATCCGCTGCGGCAATGCCGCTGATCCGCGCAGGCACCCGCTGCGACGGCTTGAGCCCCTGGTCGCTGCGGAAGCGGCGCACTTCGGTCACCAGCCGTTGCACGTCTTCCACTCGCTGAGCTGCGACGGAATCCTGCGCGGCACCGCTGGCCTCGGGCCACTGTGCCACAACCAACGATTCACCACCGGTAAGCGGCTTCCACAGCGTCTCCGTGACGAAGGGGATCACCGGGTGGAGCAGGCGCAGCACAGCGTCGAGGACGTTGCCGAGCACTGCTCTCGTGTTCGCCGCGACCGCATCGTTCTCGGCGAACTGCACCTTGGCCAGTTCGAGGTACCAGTCACAGACCTCGTCCCAGGCGAAGTGGAACAGCGCCTCACATGCCTTGCTGAACTCGTAGCGGTCGAACGCGGAGTCGACGTCACCGCGGACCTGCTCGAGGCGGTCGAGAATCCACCGATCCGCGTCGGTGAGTTCCCCTCGATCCGGCAGCGGAGCCGGTGCGGCGCCGTTCATCAGCGCGAATTTCGTGGCGTTGAACAGCTTGGTGGCGAAGTTGCGCGACGACTGCGCGTGGTCCTCGCCGACCGACAGGTCGCTTCCCGGGTTGGCGCCACGGGCCAGCGTGAAGCGCAGCGCGTCCGCACCGAAGCGCTCGACCCAGTCGAGTGGGTCGATACCGTTGCCGCGCGACTTCGACATCTTCTTGCCGAACTGGTCGCGAACGAGTCCATGGAGGAAGACGTCCCTGAAGGGCACCTGGAAACCGGACTTCTCGCCGGCGCCTTGCGATGTGATCGCCTCGTCCGCCGCCACATAGGTACCGAACATCATCATCCGTGCGACCCAGAAGAAGAGGATGTCGTATCCGGTGACGAGAACACTTGTGGGATAGAACTTCTCGAGCTCGGGAGTCTTGTCCGGCCAGCCCATCGTGGAGAAGGGCCACAGTCCCGAGGAGAACCACGTATCGAGAACGTCGGGATCTTGAACCCAGCCCTCGGGCGCAGTCTCGTCCGGGCCGAAGCAGGCCACCTCACCGTCGGGCCCGTACCACACGGGAATTCGATGGCCCCACCACAACTGACGCGATATGCACCAGTCATGCATATCGTCGACCCACGCGAACCAGCGCGGTTCCTGGCTGGCCGGATGGATTACGGTGTCACCGTTTCGCACCGCATCACCGGCAGCTTTCGCCAGGGCCTCGACCTTCACCCACCACTGCAACGACAGTCGCGGCTCGATGGATTCGCCGCTTCTCTCGGAGTGTCCGACACTGTGCATATAGGGGCGCTTCTCCGCGACGACGCGTCCCTGCGCTGTCAGCTCTTCGCGCACCTTGACCCGCGCCTCGAAGCGGTCGAGTCCGTCGAATTGCGTTCCGGTGTCGGCGATCTTGCCCGTCTCGTCCATGATGGTCGGCATCGGAAGGTTGTGGCGCAGACCCATCTCGAAGTCGTTGGGGTCGTGTGCCGGGGTGATCTTGACAGCGCCGCTACCGAATTCCGGATCGACGTACTCGTCCGCGATGATCGGAATATCCCGGCCGGTGATCGGGTGCTCGAGGGTCGTCCCGATCAGGTGCTTGTACCGCTCGTCGTCGGGGTGCACGGCCACGGCGGTGTCGCCGAGCATCGTCTCGACACGGGTAGTCGCGACCACCACGTGCGGTTCGTCGTCGCTGAGCGAGCCATACCTCAGCGAGACCAGTTCGCCTTCGACATCCTCGAACTTCACCTCGATGTCCGAGATGGCAGTCTGCAACACCGGAGACCAGTTGACCAGGCGCTCCGCGCGGTAGATCAGTCCGTCGTCGTACATCCGCTTGAAGACGGTGTGCACGGCGCGCGAGAGCCCCTCGTCCATGGTGAATCGGTCACGACTCCAGTCGACGCCGTCACCGATGCGTCGCATCTGCTCGCCGATGGTGCCGCCCGACTCGCGCTTCCAGTCCCACACCTTGTCAACGAACAGTTCGCGACCGAGGTCTTCTTTCGTCTTGCCCTCGGCGGCCAGCTGCTTCTCCACCACCGACTGCGTCGCGATTCCTGCGTGGTCCATTCCGGGCAGCCACAAGACTTCGTAGCCCTGCATCCGCTTGCGGCGGCTCAGGGTGTCCATCAGTGCGTGGTCGAGCGCGTGACCCATGTGCAGGCTGCCGGTCACGTTGGGCGGCGGCAGAACGATGGAGTATCCGGGCTTGCTGCTGTGAGGATCCGCGCGGAAGTAACCGGCGTCTACCCAGCCCTGATACAGATCGGCCTCCACGGAGCTGGGGTCCCAGCTCTTCGGGAGAGCGTCGGCGTGGTTCTGGGGATTTTCGGGCGCTGCACTGGTCACCCGTCGAGTCTAATGAACGCGAAGAAGGCCGATGACGCCGCTACCGCGCCTGCGGGAGAACGTCACAGGTCGCTGAACAATGTGCGATGCACCTCGGCGGCCGTGCGGTATTCGAGTTCTACTGGACCTCGCGGTTCGCTCTCGCCGGCAGCGGACGATCCCGCACTGGTGTGCAGCTCGGAGAAGAGCTGCGGGTCTTGTTCGTTCAAGGCTTCCTCCCGGTAGGTCGGACAGTCGAACCGCGCTGACGTCAGATTCCCCCGCTCCTGCCGAGTGCAGGGGAACATATCGGGTGCCCGCACGCCCAACTGCGGCGAATGCGGGCACCCGGTAGAGGGGCGTCAGCTGAAGTGAGCCAACAGAGCGTCGCGCTGACGGTCCCCGAGGCCACGGAGCCGGCGGGTGGGGGCGATCTCGAGGTTCGCCATGATCTCCTGCGCCTTCACCTTGCCGATCTTCGGCAGGGCTTCGAGAATGGCGCTGACCTTGGTCTTTCCGATGATGTCATCGACATCCGCCTTGGAAAGAACCTGCTTGAGAGTGATGTCACCGGACTTGAGCTTGTCCTTGAGTTCCGCGCGCGCACGTCGAGCGGCTGCGGCCTTCTCGAGAGCAGCGGCCCGCTGTTCGTCAGTGAGCTGAGGAAGTGCCACGATTTCTCCTTCATTCGGGGTACGTATCGAACACCGTAGCGAGAGAACCGCAACTTCACCGCATCCTTCGAACGTGTCGCGCATCCTCGTCACGAATTCGCCTTCGCCGAGCGCAATCCGCCGAGTGCATCTTGCCGGGGTGCTACCCGAGGACCTCGGGCATGTCCGCGTCCTCCTCGAGCACATGTTCCGACAGGAACGCGAGGACCACCTCGTACCAGACCTTGACGTTCTGCGGGCTGAGAATCCAATGGTTTTCGTCCGGGAAGTAGAGGAAGCGGTGGTCGGTGCGGCCCTCGTCGTCGGCGGGCAACCCCGACTCCGACAACAACTCGAACCACAGCCGCAGTCCTTCACCGATCGGTACCCGAAAGTCCTTGTCGCCGTGTATGACCAGCATCGGAGTGACGATATCCGCGACGTACAGGTGGGGCGAGTTCTCCACCGCCATCTCGGGGGTCATCTCTCGTTGCCAATACCACGCGGCGTCGGTGGTGGGATTGAACTGGTCCAGCGCCCACAGGCTCGCGTGTGTCACGATCGCCTTGAACCGATCGGTATGACCGGCGATCCAGTTGGCCATGTACCCGCCGAACGACCCGCCCATCGCGGCGGAGCGCTTCTCGTCGATCTCCGGCAACGCTTCCGCAGCATCGGTGATCGCCATGAGATCGGTGAACGGGGCTTTCCCCCACTTTCCCCAGCCGCGCTCGACGAACTCTTGCCCATAGCCGGTCGACAGCGCCGGATCCGGCAGCAGAATCGCGTATCCGCGCGCCACCAGCAACCAGGGGTTCCATCGCCACGCCCACGTGTTCCACGACCCCAGCGGTCCGCCGTGCACCCACAGCACCAGAGGAACCGGTGCATGCGCCGAGGCACCGTTCGGCATCGCGAGCCACGCCCGGACCTTGGCTCCGTCGGCCGCGACGGTCTCGACTTCGGTCAACGTGCCTGGCAACTCGGGAAGCTCCTCCGGCGCTTCGAGCAGCGACATTGCCCCGGTGTCGATATCGACACGAACCGGGTGTGGTGGCGCAGTGTAGGACGCCCGGAGCGCGAACACGGTGGCACCGTCGGGAGACACCTGGAGGTCGGTGTAGCTGAAGTCGTCGGTCGTCACCCGGGCGGGATCCCTACCCTCGCGAATCAGGAATATCGGCCCGCGACCGTGGTCGTCCGCCGTGACCAAGAGCCCGGACCCGTCCGGCAGCCAGACCACCGAGGTAGCCCACCGATCCCACCCGGGCGCGACATCGGCGACGGTTCCTGTGTCGAAGCTGTACCGGTGCAGGGTGAATCGAGGCGCGGAGTCCGCACTCGCATGGGATTCCCTCGTGAACACGACGTGCCGTCCGTCGGGTGAGATCACCGGGTCCGTCACGTCTGCTGCCTCGATGTCGACGAGGACGCTGCGCGTGCCCGTTTCTATGTCGATGCGCACCAGGGTGCTGCGAATCGACGCTGCCGGACCTGGAACTGACCACGAGGTGACGACGAAGGCGCCGTCCGCGCTCAACGCATAGGTCGCCTCGCGCAGGGTCGGTCCCTGCATCGGGCTCAGGTCGGTCAGTTCAGGCTCCTCCGCTGTCTTGTCCAAGACATCCAGGGACGCGGACAGTAGATGCGGCACGTCCGGGCCGAGGTCGCGGTCCCAGTAGCGAACCGGGAATCCTGAGTGCAGGATCGCCGACACCTTCTTGTCTTTGCGCTCGGCGCGCACTCGTTCGTCATCGGCAACCTCGCCGGATCGCCCGAGCACGCCCGTGGTGACCACGAACCGTGGGGCGCGGGTCGCGGCGCGAACACCGGTAATTCCTCCGCCGCGACGGGCGACCATCACCGCCTCACCACCGTCGGCGGGCAGTCGCCACAGGGCGTCGGGTGTGTCTTCCTTCCCCTGCTCCGGACGGGAAGCGGTGAAGAGGAGATCGCCGTCATTGGTGAACGTCGGGTTGGACTCCCCGGTGTGGCCACGTGTCAACCGCCGTGCCGGGACCTGCCCACCAGGGTCGATCTCCCAGAGGGCGGTGACGTACTTGGTCGACTTGTCGTCGAGCGTCGATTGTGCGACGACGAGTCGTCGCCCGTCCGGGGACATTGCCAGGCCGCTGACTCGGCCGAGCGCGAGATAGTCGTCGAGGTCGTCGAAGGGGGTTCCGGCGTGAAGTTCAGGAATCGCGGTCACGATTCGTTCGTATCACGATCCGGCGCACCCTGCCGGAGATCATCGAGGGTCGCGCCACATCGGGTACATGGTGGGACCGCCGCCAGGAACAACGACCTCACCGGTGACTTCGAAGCCGAAGCGCTCGTAGTAGGGGATATTGCTCGCCTTGCTGGATTCGAGATAGGCCGGAACGTGTTCACGATCGAGGCGTTCGAGCCGTGAGATCAGCAAGGCCTGCCCGTATCCCTGCCCGCGGACCTCGGACCCTGTGCCTATCGTGCCCAGATACCAATGCGGTTCGGCCGGATGAACCGCGTGGAGCAAGGCGTAGATCTCTTCGCTGGCTTGCCGGCGCCCGCGGAAAGCGCGGATCATCGCCGGCGCCATCATCCAGGTCGAGCGCCGCGAGTGCTTCCACCGACCGGGCGGATCCCACAGGCTCGCCCCGCCGATGGTGCCGTGGTTGCCCTCCGCAACCTCGACACCGCCACCGGCGAGGTGGTGATATCGAATCAACGCGGCGAAGAATCGCGGCATGCCGACTCTGCATTGCTCCTCGTCTGGAAACATCCAAGTAAGCACCGGGTCGCCGTCGAAAGCATCGCTCAGCACGGTTGCCAATGCACCAATGTCGGATTTGCGTCCGGCCCGTACGGAGATACCCATGACTTCGAGGCTATTCGCTGTTGGAGGCTGGACCAACACTCTCTCGGACTCTGCGCTGCTCGCTTGTGCTTCGTCGTGCCGGAGACTATCGAGGGTCGCGCCACATCGCGTACAGGGTGGGGCCGCCGCCTCGGACCGCGATCTCACCGGTGACTTCGAAGCCGAACCGCTCGTAGTAGGGGATGTTGCTCGCCTTGCTGGATTCGAGATAGGCCGGACTGTGTTCGCGATCGAGGCGTTCGAGCCGCGAGGCCAGCAGCGCCTGCCCGTACCCCTGCCCACGGACAGCGCTCGTCGTGCCGATTGTCGCCAGATACCAATGAGGTTCGGCCGGATGAGCCGCATAAAGTGCGGCGACGAGGTCTTTGCCGGCTTGCGGGTGCTCGGGCATGGCGCGGATCATTGCGGGCGCCATGCTCCAGGTCGAGCGGCGCGACTGTTTCCACCGACCGGGCGGGTCCCACAGGCTCGCCCCGCCGATGGTGCCGTGGTTGCCCTCCGCCACCTCGACACCACCACCGGCGAGATGGTGATATCGGGTCTGCGCGGCGAAGAATCGCGGGAGGCGGACCTGGCGTTTCTTGTCATCCGGATACAGCCAGGTAACCACCGGGTCGTCGTCGAAAGCCTCACTCAGCACAGCCGACAACCCTCGAATGTCAGATCTATGTCCAGGCCGCACGGCAATTTTCATGTCCCGACGCTACGACACCCCGAGCGATCCCGCGAGAGATTCGAGACTTGCGGGAGCACCGACCCGAAGTGGCGCCGGTCTCAGGCGAGCAGCGGCGCCACCCTCTGCGGGATCTCGTTCAACGCGAAGGGAAGACTCAGCACCGTGCTCCATGCCATCGCCTCGGCGGCGTCGTCTTCGAGGACGATCGCGCGGCCGTCCTTGACCACGTCCAGTTCCTGATAGATCGGCGTCTTGTCCAGTTCCTCCCGGAGTCTGTCACCGAATCCGCCGCCCGCGTACCACACGAGGAGGTCGACGTCCGCAAGGGACAACTGTTCGGTACTGATCTCCGCAAAGTTCCCGGTGATCTGTTCCGTCACAGGCGGGTTGACGAATCCGAGTTCGGTGAAGAAGCGAACCTTCGGGTCCTCGGGCCCGTAGACGCCGAACTGGCCCGGGCCTTTGAGGGCCCCGACGAGGACGGTCTTGCCGGCGAACGCGGGGTTGGCGGCCCCGACGTCTGCGAACTGCTTCTCGACGGCGGACACCAACTCGGCGGCCCTGTCCTGCTTGCCGAGCGCCTCGCCGAGAATTGTCGTCTGGTCTTGCCACGGGACCCCGTAGTCGGCAAAGCCCTTGGGCTGCGCCACCGTCGGCGCTATCGCGGTCAGCGTGTCGTACTGCGACTGCGTGAGACCAGAGTACGTTCCGACCACCAGATCGGGGCTAGTCGCCGCAACCTTCTCGAAGTTGATTCCGGTGGACGCCGAGCCCACGATCTCCGGTTCCGAGTCACCGAGGAGGTCCTGAGCCCACGGCCACACGCCGTAGGGGTAGTCGCCGTACCAGTCGAACGTACCCACCAGGGTGCCGCCGAGGGCAAGGATCGCGTCTTGGTCGTTGTACCCGACGCTCACGATTCGTTGCGGATCGCTCGGCACTCGGGCTTCGCCGTACTTGTTCGCGATCACGGACCCACCCGTCTCGCCGCCTGCCGCGGCAGGCGTCTCGCCACCGGTCGAACTGCTGCAGGCCGCGGCAAACGCCAGCAGCGCTCCCCCGGTACCGACGAGGAATCCGCGCCGACTCAGACCGGTCCTCTGTTCACCAACATTCATACGTCGACCTCTCGTCCACCAGGAGCACGTTCCAATAGGCAAAGCATGGCGAGCCTATCCTAAGAGAGTGATCGAACGGGCTCCGGCCGGGCGTTGGCGTCGATCAGCAAGGTCGCGCTCGTTGCAGCCTGGACGTCCAGGCTGCTGAGACCGGGAGCGGTCTCGACGAGTCGCAAGCCTTCCGGAGTGACATCGATGACGGCGAGGTCGGTGACAATCGTCTGGACGCAGCGCCTGCCGGTGTACGGCAACGTGCACTCTTCCAGGATCTTGTGCTCACCCTTCCTGGTGACGTGATCCATCATCACGATGACTTTGCCCGCACCGTGAACGAGATCCATCGCGCCACCCATGCCTTTGACCATGCCGCCCGGAACCATCCAATTGGACAGGTCACCGTGACTGCTGACCTGCATGGCACCGAGGACCGCAACATCGACGCTCCCGCCGCGGATCATGCCGAACGAATCGGAGGAGGAGAAGAAGGCACCGCCCGGAACCACGGTGATGGTTTCTTTTCCGGCGTTGATCAGTTCGGGGTCCACGTCGTCGTCCGAAGGGTACGGCCCGACGCCGAGAACGCCGTTCTCCGAATGCAGGATGACCTCTATGCCGTCAGGAATGTGGCCCGGGATCAGGGTCGGCATTCCGATGCCGAGGTTGATGTACTGGCCGTCTTCGAATTCCGCGGCGACCCGGGCCGCCATCTCGTCACGCGTCCAACTCACGCCCGCACCGTCCTCTTCTCGATCCCCGTTTCCTGCTTGCCGATCTCGACCACTCTCTGAACGAAGATGCCAGGGGTGTGCACCTGCGCGGGGTCGATCTCGCCGGGCTCCACGAGGTATTCGACCTGAGCGATGGTGACGCGGCCGGCGCCCGCGGCGTCCGGATTGAAGTTCTGGGCGGTCTCCCGGTAGACGAGATTGCCGAATCGGTCACCCTTCCACGCATGCACGAGGGCGTAGTCGGTGCGGATTGCTCGCTCGAGGACGTAGACCGCACCGTCGAACTCGCGGGTCTCCTTAGGACTGCTCGCGAGAGCCACACCGCCGCGGCCGTCGTAACGGATCGGCAGGCCACCGTCGGCGAACTGCGTTCCGACCCCTGCCGGGGTGTAGAAGGCGGGAATTCCGGCGCCACCCGCACGCATGCGTTCGGCCAGTGTCCCCTGCGGAGTGAGCTCCACTTCGAGTTCGCCCGCGAGGTACTGGCGCGCGAACTCCTGATTGGAACCTACGTACGAGCTGACGGTGCGGCGGATCCGGTGCCGCTCGAGCAACAGACCCAGTCCGAAGCCGTCGGTACCGCAATTGTTGCTGACCGTCTCGAGGCCGGTCGCCCCTTGTTCGAGGAGGGCTTCGATGAGCGCGGAGGGGATACCTACGAGGCCGAATCCGCCCACCGCGAGGGATGCCCCATCCGGGATGTCGGCAACAGCGTCGGCTGCCGTCGCGAAGACCTTGTTGACCATACGTGCCAGGCTACCCCAGAATGTTCGACTGGTGAACATCAATCCACTATGCGAACACTGATTCTGTTCCATGTTGGCTTGATCACACGATCACCGCTAACATGTGCGTATAGCGGCCGATTGTTCACATCGAGAACCTGAGGATCTGTTTCATGCTGCAACTGCCAGCCCACTACCTAGCCGCGCACGAAACCAACGCTCCCCTGCTATTCCCTGAGTACAAGACGACTCGCCTGCGCAGCCCCAAGAACGACCTGATCATGATCCCCCAGCGCCTCGGCGAGATCACCGGTCCGGTCTTCGGCGAAACCGACGTCACCGAGGGCGAAAACGACATGACCAAGGCCAACGGAGGCGAAGCGCAGGGCCAGCGCATCCTCGTTCACGGCCAGGTGCTCGACAGCGCTCGCAGGCCCGTTCCCGACACTCTCATCGAGGTCTGGCAAGCCAACGCCGGCGGCCGCTACCGCCACAAGAACGATTCCTGGCCCGCACCACTCGACCCGCACTTCAACGGAGTCGCCCGCTGCATGACGGACCGACAGGGTCACTACCACTTCACCACTGTCAAACCGGGTGCGTACCCGTGGGGCAACCACCACAATGCGTGGCGGCCGGCCCACATCCACTTCTCCCTGTTCGGTCAGGCGTTCACCCAGCGCCTCGTCACGCAGATGTACTTTCCAGGCGATCCGTTCTTCTTCCAGGACCCGATCTACAACTCGGCACCCGAGGCGGCCCGCGAGCGGATGATCGCCACGTTCGACTACGACCAGACCCGTGAGAATTGGGCCGTCGGATTCAAGTTCGACATAGTCCTGCGAGGCCGGGACGCAACACCGTTCGAAGATCCGGAAGGCCGCTGATGATCGACACACAGAACCCCGACGCCCCCCGGTACCCCGTCTTCGGGAGGAGCCAGGACGAGGTGCCGTTCGGCATCACCCCGTCCCAGACCGTTGGCCCGTACGTCCACATCGGCCTGTACCCCGCGTGGGAGAACGGCGGCGTCGCCGTACCTGAGGGCACACCAGGGCGAATCGAGGTGTCCTTCACCGTCATCGACGGCGCAGGGGAACCGGTCTCCGACGCGATGATCGAGACCTGGCAGGCCGACGCCGCAGGTCGATTCGAAAGTCCGGGAGATCCGCGAGGCGCCGCCCAGGCAACCCCCGCCGGATTCCGGAGCCTGGCGCGCGTATTCGCCGACGAGACCGGTGCGGCCGTGATCCATACCGTCAAGCCTGGTGCGCTGCCCACCGAGAACGGCGGCAACGAAGCGCCACACATCAACGTCGGCGTGTTCGCCCGCGGCATGCTCGAGCGCCTGTTCACGCGGCTGTACTTCCCGGACGACACCGAAGCACACGCGTCGGACCCGGTGCTCGCCGCTGTCCCTGAACCCGACCGCCCGAAGCTCATCGCGGAGAGAACTGATCGTGGGTACCACCTGACGATCCACGTGCAGAGCGACGACGGTCGGGAGACTCCGTTCTTCGCCCTGTAGCCGGTTACACCCCGAGGAAGGCGACGCGTATGAACCCTCCGGAATCCTCCCGCGGCGCCCTGTTCGATCCGACTTTCGGCGCCGGCGAGTTGTCACGCCTGCTCTCCGATCGGGCATGGGTAGCGGCGATGGTCGAGGTCGAGGCGGCTCTGGCCCGCGCGGAGGCGAAGTGCGGTGTCATCCCCGCAACATCGGCCACCACCATTTCCTCGGTACTCACACGGATCGCCGACGACGACTCCCTGGATGTCGGTCCCCTCGGGGTAGACGCCGCTGCGGGTGGCAACCCCGTGATCCCGCTCGTGAAGTTACTGCGCGGCGCAGTAGCCGAGGCCGACCCCAACGTGCCCAGCAGTCACCTGCACAGGGGCGCGACGAGTCAGGACATCCTCGATACAGCGCTGGTGCTGCTGTGCCGACGATCAGGTGCACACGTCCTCGCTTCCCTGGACGAAGCCATCGCGAGCGCCGAAGCTCTCGCGCGGGTCGAGCGCAGCACCCCGATGGCAGCGCGCACACTCGGCCAGCAGGCACTACCAACCACCTTCGGAGTTCTCGCTTCCGGATGGATGACCGCACTGCACAGGGCTTCTCGGGCGCTGTCCGGCGCGCTCGCCGCCCTGTGCGTACAACTCGGCGGTGCAGCAGGAACGTCCGCCGCGCTCCACCCTCACGGATTCGACGTGGCCGACGCGCTCGCCGACGAGCTCGGACTGCCCCGTCAGGACGTGCCGTGGCACACCGATCGCACCCGCCTCGCACTGCTCGCTTCGTCGCTGGGGACGGTGGCCGGGGCCGTGTCCAAGATAGCCACCGACATTGTGTTTCTCTCGTCGACCGAGGTCGGTGAGATCAGCGAAGGATCGCCCGGCGGATCCTCCGCCATGCCGCACAAGCGAAATCCAGTGGCCGCGATCACCGCGCGGGCGGCGGCACGCCGCGTCCCCGGACTCGTCGCCGCGATCCACAGCTCAATGGATCACGAGCAACAGCGCGCCTCGGGTGCCTGGCACGCCGAATGGGAAACGCTCACGGATCTACTGCGCCTCACGGGTGGTGCGGCCAGACGCATCGCCGACTCACTCGGCGGGCTCGATATCCACCCCGAGGTGATGGCACGCAATCTCGACATCACCGGTGGCGCGATGCTGGCGGAACGTGTCACCGGACTCCTGTCGTCCCGCACCGACTCCGCTCACGATCTCGTCGCCGCCGCGTGCCGGAGCGGACATCGGCTCGATGAGGATCCGGGACTGCTCGAATACCTTCAGGCAGAAGAGATTCGCGCCCTCCTCGACCCGACCGGCTATCTCGGTCATGCTCACGACATCGTCGAGCGCGCCTTGGGCACCGTAGCTCACGATCCGGAAGGAACGCGATGACAGTCCCACTCGCATATGAAGTCTCCGGGCCGCGCAGCGGCTCGGCGGACGCCCCTGTGGTGGTGCTACTCGGATCGTTGGGTTCCAACCGATCCATGTGGGACCCACAAGTCTCCGCACTGTCGGACTTGTGCCGGGTCGTCGCCGTGGATCACCGCGGCCACGGAGAGTCGCCGATGCCGGACGGCCCGTACTCCGTGCGGGATCTGTCCGGGGATGTCCTCGCGCTCCTCGATTCCCTTGGAATCGAGGCCGCGCACGTCGTGGGGCTGTCTTTGGGAGGTGCCATCGGCCAATGGCTGGCCGTCTACGCGCCGCGCCGAGTGCTGTCGCTGTCACTGCTGTGCACGGCCGCGAAGTTCGGTGAGCGGCAGACGTGGGTGGAGCGGGCCGCCATCTCTCGTGCGAACGGACCCGCATCGCTCTCTGATTCCGTTGTGGCCCGGTGGTTCACGAAGGAACTCGCCGAACGCGACCCGGATTTCGTCGCCCGGTATCGCAACATGATCGCCTCGACCCCGGCCGAGGGTTACGCCGCCTGCTGCGACGCCCTCGCCGAATGGGACTTCAGCGCGGACCTTTCTCGTATCACGGCGCCGACACTGGTCATCGCGGGGGAACAGGATCCGTCCACCACTCCGTCGATCATGGAGATGCTCGCGGGTGGCATCACCGGCGCCAGGTTCGAAGTGCTGCCGGGCGCCGCACATCTTGCGAATCTCGAGCAGGCCGGCGCCATCACGAAGTTGCTGCGCGAACACATCATCGGCGGGCCGTACGCAACGGGGCGTCGGGCCGCACACGCCGCCGGGATGAAGGTACGCCGCTCGGTCCTCGGCAACGGCCATGTCGACCGCACCGTCGAAGCGACCACGGAATTCACCGCACCATTCCAGGACTTCATCACGCGCACCGCGTGGGGCGACATCTGGTCACGCCCCGGACTCGACCATGAGACTCGGCGACTGCTGACGATCGCCGTTCTCACCGCAGTCGGAAACGAACACGAACTCGACATGCACATCCGGGCCGCGCTGCGCGCAGGTGTCGGGGCCGACGCAATCGGCGAGGTACTCCTACACACCGCCGTATACGCCGGGGTGCCCAACACCAATCTCGGGTTCGCCCTGGCAAGTAAGGCTCTCGCCGACCTGTTCGGCCCCGCGCCCGACCGTGGACATGCACACGTCTCCGACACGGTTCATGCACGCGTCCCCGACACGGTGGAGGAGAATCCCTCGACATGACCACAACCGAACCAACCGAGAAGATCCCCCCATCCGCCGAGTACGTACAGTCCCTCGCACGCGGTCTCGCCGTGATCCGCTGCTTCAACCAGCAGAATCAGCGGCGCACCCTCAGTGACGTCGCCCGCGCCACCGATCTCTCGCGCGCCACCGCACGGCGGTTCCTGCTCACGCTCGCAGAGGTCGGGTACGTGGCCACGGATGGTTCCACTTTCTGGCTCACCCCACGCGTTCTCGAACTCGGATACAGCTACCTGTCGAGTCTGTCACTTCCGGAAATCGCTCAATCGCATCTCGAGAAGCTGAGCCACCAGGTCCACGAATCGTCTTCGGTGTCGATCCTCGACGGCTCGGAAATCGTGTATGTCGCCCGTGTCGCCGTCAGCCGACTCATGACGGTGGGCATCACCATCGGGACACGCCTTCCCGCCTACGCCACTTCCATGGGCAGGGTGCTGTTGGCAGGCCTGCCCGACGACGAACTCGACTCGTACCTGGAAACAGTCGACATCCAACGACTCACCGAGCACACCATCGCGACGCATGACGATTTGCGCGCCGCGATCTTGAAGGCGCGCGCGGACGGGATCTGCATGCTCGACCAGGAACTCGAGGCCGGCCTTCGATCGATGGCGGTCCCCATCCGCAACCCCTCCGGGCTCACGGTCGCGGCAGTGAATATTTCCACTCCGGCAGCCCGATACAGCCTCGCGGAGCTGCATTCCGATCTCATTCCCGCGCTGCGAGCCACGGCAGCCGATATCGAGCAGGACCTTGCCATCGTCAATCACTGACGGGCCATCGTCAATCGCTGACGGCGAGGCCAACGAAGACTCATGAAAGGCCACTCCATGCGTGATGTAGTCATCTGCGAACCACTTCGAACGCCGGTCGGGCGCTTCGGCGGGGTGTTGCGGGACATCACCGGCCAGAGCCTTGCCGCCACCGTGATCAGGGCGCTCGCCTCGCGCACCGGTATCGAGGGCGGCGACGTCGACGACGTCATCCTCGGCCAGGCGTCGCCCGGCGGAGAAGCCCCGGCCATCGGCAGAATCGCCGCGCTCGACTCCGGGCTCGGCATCGACGTCCCGGGCATGCAGGTGGATCGCCGTTGCGGATCGGGGCTGCAGGCCGTCATCACCGCCGTGCTGCAAGTGGCGTCCGGCAGCAACGACCTCGTACTTGCCGGCGGCACCGAATCCATGAGCCAAGCAGAGTTCTATACGAACCCGAACATCCGCTGGGGGGTCACCGGAGACGGGGTGCAACTTGCAGACCGCCTCGCCCGTGCTCGCGTCACCGCCGGCGGGGAGAACTACCCCGTTCCCGGAGGCATGATCGAAACTGCCGAGAATCTGCGCGCCCAGTTCGGCATAAGCCGCGAGGACCAGGATGCGCTTGCCGTGCAATCACACCAGCGCGCCGTCGCCGCCCAGGAGGCGGGACGATTCGCTGACGAGATCGTCGAGGTCGTCGTACCGCGGCGGAAATCTGACCCGATGTCCATCGATAGGGATGAGCACCCACGCGCCGACACGACAATGGAATCACTGTCGAAGCTTCGCGCCATCCGCTCCAAGATCGACCCGGCTTCGACCGTGACGGCCGGGAACGCCAGCGGCCAGAACGACGGCGCCGCCGTCTGCATCGTCACAACGGCAGAGAAAGCGCGGGAATCGGGGCTGCGACCCCTCGCTCGAATGGTTTCCTGGGCCGTCGCCGGTGTCGAACCCCGCACCATGGGCATCGGCCCAGTACCCGCAACCGGGAGGGCGCTCGGTCGACTGGGGCTGTCGCTGTCCGATATGGGAGTCATCGAATTGAACGAAGCTTTCGCTGCGCAAACTCTTGCGGTGCTGCGCAAGTGGGATCTCGACCCTGCCGACGAACGACTCAACCCCAACGGCTCCGGCATATCCCTCGGCCATCCCGTTGGGGCCACCGGCGCCCGTATCCTAGCCACCCTCCTACGTGAGATGGACCGTCGAGAATCCCGCTATGGGCTCGAGACCATGTGCATCGGCGGCGGCCAGGGTCTTGCCGCGGTGTTCGAACGGGTCTGATGCCCGCTATCTGAAGGGGCTCGAGGTAGCCGCGTCAACGCTTGTTGCAGATGAACTCGACGGCCAGACCGTAGCCAAGGATGCCCAATCCGGCGATCACCCCTGTCGCGACGCCGGAAACGTACGAGTGCCGGCGAAACTCCTCGCGCGCGTGCACGTTGCTGATGTGCACCTCGACGAGTGGCACCTCGAGGGTGACGAGCGCATCACGTAGCGCCACCGATGTATGAGTGAACCCACCGGGGTTGATCACCACCCCAGATGCCGTCGTTCGCGCCTCGTGCACCCAGTCGATCAGAACTCCCTCGTGATTGGACTGTCGCGCGATGATCTCGCGGCCGTCCCGCGCCGCGGCGGTTGTCTCGCACAATTCGACGACGTCCGCGAGCGTGTCATGCCCGTATACCTCGGGCTGCCTTTGACCCAGCAGATTCAAATTGGGGCCGTTGAGAACGAAAATCGGTCCGGGGGCGGTCATCGCACGCTCAACCTCCATGTGTACGAACTACTGAGTTAGTCCGCGCTGAAGGATATGACACGTATACCGTCAGGCTGACTTTTCTCGACGCTCGCCGCTCTCCGGCTTGCGAGGAACGATGGTCGGAAGCACATTGTCGTTGACGGTCTCGGCACTGACCACAACTTTTTCTACGTCGTCCCGACTGGGGATGTCGTACATGACCGGAAGCAGAACCTCTTCCATGATCGCGCGTAGTCCGCGAGCACCGGTACCGCGCAGGATCGCCTGATCGGCGACGGCTTCGAGCGCATCGGCGGTGAACTCCAACTCCACGCCGTCCATGTCGAACAGGCGTGTGTACTGCTTGACCAGGGCGTTCTTGGGCTCCGACAAGATCTCGACGAGCGATTCCTTGTCGAGGTTGGTCACCGAGGCGACGACAGGCAGGCGACCGATGAATTCGGGAATCAACCCGAACTTGATCAGGTCTTCGGGCATGACCTCGGCGAAGTGATCTTGGGTGTCGATTTCGGCCTTGGATCGCACCTCGGCACCGAAGCCGAGTCCGCGCCTACCGACACGATCGGAGACGATCTTTTCGAGTCCGGCGAACGCGCCCGCCACGATGAACAGCACGTTCGTGGTGTCGATTTGGATGAACTCTTGGTGGGGGTGCTTGCGTCCACCCTGCGGCGGGACACTGGCCTGCGTCCCTTCGAGGATCTTCAGCAGCGCCTGCTGCACACCCTCACCGGACACGTCCCGGGTGATCGACGGATTCTCACTCTTGCGAGCGATCTTGTCGACCTCGTCGATGTAGATGATGCCCGTCTCGGCGCGCTTGACGTCGTAGTCCGCGGCCTGGATCAGCTTGAGAAGGATGTTCTCGACGTCTTCGCCCACATAACCGGCTTCGGTCAGTGCCGTCGCGTCGGCGATCGCGAAGGGGACGTTGAGCATCTTCGCCAATGTCTGCGCCAAATAGGTCTTGCCGCAGCCCGTGGGTCCGAGCATGAGGATATTCGACTTGGCCAGTTCGACTGTCTCACCATGAGCGTCGCGAGCCTTGTCGCCCGCCTGGATGCGCTTGTAGTGGTTGTAGACAGCGACGGCGAGCGTCCGCTTCGCCGAATCCTGGCCTATCACGTAGTTCTCGAGGAAGTCACGGATCTCGGCGGGCTTGGGCAACTCGTCGAGCTTCACCTCGCTGGACTCGGCCAGCTCTTCCTCGATGATCTCATTGCACAGGTCGATGCACTCGTCGCAGATGTAAACTCCAGGCCCAGCAATGAGCTTTTTGACCTGCTTCTGACTCTTGCCGCAGAAAGAGCACTTGAGCAGATCCCCGCCGTCACCTATGCGTGCCATCTCTTCAGGTCCCTACTTCCATCGTTTCCGCGCAAACATCGACCTTCGTCTTCGCGCGACCGTCGACCTTCCTTTGCGCAACCATCGAACCGATCCGACGCGACAAACGCACCAATCGAAACGAAGGCCGTTCATGTGACCGTACCCGCACATCGCGAGCAAGGTCGACTGGTTGTCGGCGATTCTCTCATCGATCTTCCGTCGAATCCCCGCCGCGGCCGGGTCAGCCCCGGCTCTCGGCAGCCACGCGCTGCGGCGTGTCGCCCGAGCCGGGGGCCAAAAATCACTTCTGAGCGCTGAGTTTGCGGTACTCGAGCACGTCGTCGATGATTCCGTATTCCTTGGCCTCGGCGGCGGTGAGGATCTTGTCACGATCGGTGTCCTTGCGGATCACGTCGGCGTCCTTACCGGTGTGCTTCGACAGGGTGGTCTCCATCAGGCGGCGCATCCGCTCGATCTCGGCGGCTTGGATCTCGAGGTCGGAGACCTGCCCCTGGATACCGCCGGTCGCTGGTTGGTGGATGAGCACGCGCGCGTTGGGCAAGGCCAGACGCTTGCCGGGGGTGCCGGCCGAGAGCAGAACGGCGGCAGCCGAGGCCGCCTGTCCCAGGCACACCGTCGTGATGTCGGCGCGCACATACTGCATCGTGTCGTAGATCGCCATCAGCGAGGTGAACGAACCGCCCGGTGAGTTGATGTACATGGTGATGTCGCGATCGGGATCGAGCGACTCGAGAACGAGTAGCTGAGCCATCACGTCATTCGCCGAAGCATCGTCCACCTGCACGCCGAGGAAGATGATGCGCTCCTCGAACAGTTTGTTGTACGGGTTGGATTCCTTGACGCCGTAGCTAGAGTGCTCGATGAACGACGGCAGGATGTATCGCGATTGTGGGGTGGCGGGAGCTTGGCCGCCCAGGCTGCGGGGATCGAACAGGTTGGTCATCAGTTCTCCAAACAATTGTGGGAGCGGAAGTCGGCAGTACGGGCTACTGCCCGGTTCCGCCCGCCTGTGCCGCACGAGAGACGACGTGGTCGACGAAGCCGTACTCGAGAGCCTGACTTGCCGTGAACCAGCGGTCACGATCGGAATCAGCGGTGATCTGCTCGACCGTCTGACCGGTGTGCTCAGCGATCAATTCGGCCATCTCGCGCTTGGTGTGCGCGAACTGCTCTGCCATGATCGCGATGTCGCTGGCGGTACCACCGATTCCGGCGGAGGGCTGGTGCATCATGATCCGGGCATGCGGGAGTGCGTAGCGCTTGCCCTTCGCACCGGCCGAGAGCAGGAACTGACCCATCGAGGCGGCCAGACCCATACCGAAGGTGGCTACGTCGCACTCGGCGAACTGCATCGTGTCGTAGATCGCCATGCCGGCGCTGACCGATCCGCCCGGCGAGTTGATGTAGAGAGAGATGTCGCGGTCGGGGTCTTCTGCCGACAGCAACAGGATCTGGGCGCACAGCTTGTTCGCGAGGTCGTCGTCGACCTGGGTACCGAGAAAGATGATGCGCTCGCGCAACAGGCGCTCGTACACCGAGTCGCTGAGGTTCAACCCAGCGGTGGCTGAAGTCATGGCGGGACTCTGCAAAGTCTCCAGGTGATTGGAAGTCACGGTACCTGCCTTCTCCGTAAATCGTTGATTGCTGACACAGACACTAACGAAGTAGGGCGGCACCGGAGTCCCGGTGCCGCCCTACTTCGCTGAAAGCGGAAAACCATCCGCAGTCGATTCCGCGGGAAGTCACCCGCGACCAGCACTGTTCCTAGTCTTCGCCCTCGGCTGAATCCGAGGTCGCCTCTGCCTCACCGTTGCCGAACAACTCGGTAGTGTCGACCGCGGCACCCGAAGTGTCGGTGACGGTTGCCTGTTCGACGACTCCGGCGAGCGCCTTGCCACGGCGCACGTCGGCGAAAATGGCGCCGAGCTGACCGGCCTGCTGGATCTGCTGGATGAACTGCTCGGGCGGCATGCCGTAGCGCTGCGCCTGGAACATGATGCGCTCGGTGAGTTCGTCCTGGCCTACGGTGACGTCGGTGGCGTCGGCGATGGCGTCGAGCAGCAGCTGGGTCTTCACCGAACGCTCGGCGTTTTCCTTCGTATCCTTGTCGAACTCTTCGCGACTCGTGCCCCGATCCTCGAGGAGCTTGTTCAGCGCTTCCTCGTCGTGATCGAGTTCGTGAACGGCGTCGTGCAGCGCGGCGTCGACCTCGGCCTTGACAATGGCCTCGGGCAGCGGAACCTCGACGGCTTCGAGCAGGCTGTTGAGGACCTTGTCACGGATCTCACCGGCCTGCTCGACCTTGCGGACGCGTCCGACACGTTCACGCAGGTCGGCCTTCAGCTCGTCCAGCGTGTCGAACTCACTTGCCAACTGGGCGAACTCGTCGTCCTCGGCAGGCAATTCACGTTCCTTGACGGTGCCGACGGTAACGGTGACCACCGCCTCCTTACCGGCATGGTCACCAGCGACCAGATTGGAGGTGAACTCCTTGGAGCCGCCCGCCTCGAGCCCGATAACTGCCTCGTCGAGGCCCTCGATGAGCTGACCCGAGCCGACCTCGTGCGACAGCCCGCTGGCGGTGGCCTCGGCAATTTCCTCACCGTCGACGGTGGCGGACAGATCGATGGAGATGAAGTCCCCGTTCTCGACGGGGCGATCAACGCCGGTGAGCGTGCCGAAACGCTGACGCAGCGACAGCAGCTGCTCTTCGACGGCCTCTTCGGTGATCTCGATCGGATCGACGGTGACGCTCAGCGCGCTGTAGTCCGGCAGCGTGATCTCGGGACGCACGTCGACCTCTGCGGTGAACTCGAGGAGTTCGCCGTCCTCGATCTTCGTGACCTCGATCTCGGGCTGTCCGATCGCCTTCACCTCAGCGCCGGTAACCGCCTCGGAGTAGCGGGACGGGAGTGCGTCGTTGACGACCTGCTCCAAGACGGCACCGCGGCCGACACGGGCTTCGAGCAGCTTGGCCGGTGCCTTACCGGGGCGGAAGCCGGGGAGACGGATCTGCTGCGCGAGGGCCTTGTAGGCCTTGTCGAAATCAGGCTTGAGCTCCTCGAAGGGCACCTCAACGTTGATACGGACTCGCGTCGGGCTGAGCTGCTCGACGGTGCTCTTCACGGACTGGCTCCTTCGTGTGGTTCTAGCTTCTTCTGTGCGGCAGTTTCCTGCCTGGTGGTTCTGGTCGGGGTGACAGGATTTGAACCTGCGACCCTCCGCTCCCAAAGCGGATGCGCTACCAAGCTGCGCTACACCCCGGTCGAAATGAGTTCTCGCCGACCTCGCGAGGACCCGAGGAAGAATCCTACGGCCCCCCGATTATGAAATCCAAAGCGAGGTTCGGTACAGTCTTTCATCGCAGACGACATGCTTGTAATCCAGTGGTCGTATGCACGGGGATGTAGCTCAATGGTAGAGCCTCAGTCTTCCAAACTGATTACGCGGGTTCGATTCCCGTCATCCCCTCTCGACGTAGAGCGCCTCCACTTCCCGGGGGCGCTCTTTTGGCGTTCCGCACAACTCATTCGTTCCGCGCAACTCGTCCCGAGGTCGGTACTCTGGCGAATGTCCGATTCGTCACGGACTGACGGCAAACGAAGCTCTGGAGGCGCTGCGTGGAACTCATTCTGATCGTCGTGATCGTGGCAGCGGTCGCGTTCCTGATCGTCAAGGGCCGCAACACGCGGGCCGAACACGCGGCCAATCAGCTCGAAGACGCGAAGGCAGACGCCCGTCAGTCCATCGAACGCCTCGGCGGGCAGGTGTACCAGCTCGTCGGGTCCGACGCCGCCTCACAGCAGGCCTTGGCCGACGCATCCGAGCGCTACACGGCCGCCGGTTCACAGATAGATCAGGCACGCACCCCCGTACAGGCCCGCCTCGCCAAACAGACCGCACTCGAGGGCCTGTACTACATCCGTGCCGCCCGAACGGCGATGGGAATGGATCCCGGCCCGGAGATTCCCTCGATCGACGGCCAGAAATCCGCGGGCCAGGTCACCGAGGACCGCGAGGTCGATTTCGAGGGACGAAAGGTCGCTGCGTCACCCAACCCGTCGTCGAAGACCCCCAACTACTATCCGGGCGGTCGTGTCGCGGGACGCCCGGTCCCGGCCGGTTGGTACTCGGAGCCGTGGTGGAAGCCCGCCCTGGTGGCCGGTGCTTGGGGAATGGGGTCGATGTTCCTGTTCTCCGCCATGTTCTCCGGTATGTCCGGAGTGGGGTACGACGCTCAGGCGTTCGAGAGCGGAGCCGGCGACGGCAGCGACATGGGCGCCGGCGACATGGGTGACGGCGATATGGGCGCCGGAGACATGGGTGACGGCGACATGGGTGACGGCGACATGGGTGACGGCGGCTTCGGCGACGGAAGCGGCATGGACGGGGGAATGGACGGCATGGACGGCGGCGGCTTCTTCGACGGTCTCGACTTCTAAAGGAGCAGGCCCGGTCACGACGCCTGGCAGCTCGGGCACCAGAAGAGATTGCGCCCCTTCAGGACGGAATGCGCGACTGCTGTGCCGCAGATCCTGCAGGGTGATCCGGCGCGCCTGTAGACGTAGGTCCTTGGACGGTCCTTGGCGTACGCGGGATCGCCGTGGTCGTCCTCCGGTCGCACGACGTGCATCTTGCCGCGGCGCACCCCAACCTGCATCAGGGCGACGAGATCGGCCCACAGTTCTTCCCACTCGGCGCGCGAAAGCGCACGTCCGGGCCGCTCGGGGTTGATCGAGTGCCGGAACAGCAACTCCGCCCGATAGACGTTGCCGATTCCCGCGATGACGGCCTGATCCATCAGTAGCACCCCGATCGGGGACTTGGATGCCGAAATGCGCTTCCAGGCCCGTTCGGGGTCTGCGTCCTTGCGCAGCGGATCCGGCCCGAGCCGCGCCTCGATGGCGGCGACCTGCGGCGGATGAAGGACCTCACAGGCCGTCGGACCGCGCAGGTCGGTACCGAATTCGGCGCCCACCATCCTCATCCTGACCTGCCCGACCGGTGACTCCATCGGGATCGGCGACTCCGTGAACACCCCGTACAGACCGAGATGGACATGCACCACGAGCCCCGACTCGTATCGGTGCCACAGGTGCTTGCCCCACGCCTCCGACTTCACGAGAACTTGCCCGTCGACGAGTGCCGCATCGCCTGCGAATCTGCCCTGCGGACTGAGCACCCGCACGGGCGCACCGGCGAATCTGCGCTGATGCAGGCGTGCCAGCCGATGCAGCGTGTGCCCCTCAGGCACGCTCGATCAGGCCTCCGGCACCGCTGGCGCGACGCCGGTCTTCTCGTACGCCGACAGAATGTCGATCCTGCGCTGATGACGCTCCTCACCCGACCATTCGGCGGCGAGGAAGGCGTCCACGATTGCCAGGGACTCCTCGAGCGTGTGCATGCGTCCACCGAGCCCGATCAGCTGAGCGTTGTTGTGTTCGCGCGCGAGTTTCGCGGTCTCGACGCTCCATGCCAGCGCACACCTGGCTCCGGGCACCTTGTTGGCCGCGATCTGCTCGCCGTTGCCGCTGCCGCCCAGCACGATGCCGAGGCTGCCCTCGTCTGCGACGACACGGCGAGCCGCCTCGATACAGAACGCGGGGTAGTCGTCGACCGCGTCGTAGACGTGAGCGCCGCAGTCGATGGCTTCGTGACCGGCAGCGGTGAGGTGTTGGATGATCTCGTTCTTACGTTCGAATCCGGCATGGTCGGCACCGAGGTATACGCGCATGACTGGTGATTTTAGTCAGGCGCCGCCGCGGGGCAGGGCAGCCGGGTTGAGCATCAGTCGAACTCTGGACCCTCGGTTCGGGTGCGCTTGAGTTCGAAGAAGTGCGGGTAGTCGGCCAGCGCCACGGACGCGTCCCACAGCTTGCCGGCCACTTCGCCACGCGGAATCCGCGACAATACCGGTCCGAAGAACGCGACGCCGTTGACGTGGATGGTGGGAGTTCCCACGTCCGAACCAACTGCGTCCATGCCCTCTGCGTGGCTCTCCCGCAGTGCCGCGTCATAGTCCTCCGACTGGGCGGCGGTGGCGAGTTCGGCGGGAAGTCCCACCTCGGCAAGCGACTTCACGACGACCTCGGAGAGATCTTTGATTCCCTCGTTGTGGATGCGGGTGCCCATCGCCGTGTACAGAGGAAGCAGTACCTCGTTACCGTGCTTCTGCGCTGCGGCAATGAGCACGCGGACAGGCCCCCATGCCCTCGTGACCAACTCCCGGTAGTGCTCCGGCAAGTCCTTACCCTCGTTGAGCACCGCCAGACTCATTACGTGGAAACGAACCTCGATGTCGCGCACCTCGGCGACTTCGAGAATCCATCGCGACGATATCCAGGCCCAGGGGCACAGGGGGTCGAACCAGAAGTCCGCAGTGTCCTTGACGGTTCCAGACTCGGAAGTCCTAGCCTCACCACTGCTCACGCAATTGCTCCTCTTCGGTGATGTTAACGGTGTCTCACAAGTCAACACCTCCCTCCCGGGAACAATTCCCGCGGGCCCCCTCTTGCGGCAGTAGTGTCGAAGTGGTCGACCAGAAGGGAGCGTTCACTCATGACCTCCACTCGCACATTCGTCATCGTCGGCGGCGGCCTCGCCGGAGCGAAGACGGCAGAAGCGTTGCGTGACAAAGATTTCGAAGGTTCGATCGTCCTGCTGTCGGAGGAGGAGCATCTCCCCTACGACCGGCCGCCCCTGACCAAGGAGCATTTTGCGGGCAAGAAGTCTCTCGATGAATTCACCGTCCACCACGGAGATTGGTATCGCGACCAGCACGTGGACCTGCGGCTCGGTACCACGGCAACCGACCTGGACCTCGCCGCCCACACCGTCACCCTGCCCGACGGTTCCACGCTGAAGTACGACAAGCTCGCACTCGCGACAGGCTCGCGGTCGCGCCGACCACCGATCAACGGGTCCGACGCCGAGGGCGTCCACTACCTCCGCAGCGTCGACGAATCGGACGCACTGATCGAAGCGGTCGCCGACGGCGCGCGCCTGGTGATTATCGGTGCCGGCTGGATCGGCCTCGAGGTGGCAGCCTCCGCGCGCCAGAAGGGCGCCGACGTGGCGGTGATAGAAGCAAGTGAACTTCCCCTCACCAACTCCCTCGGACCCGAGATCGGCCGAGTATTCGCGGATCTACACCGTGAGAACGGTGTTCGTCTGCACCTCGGCGCGAAGGTAGAAGAGATCACGGTCGAAGCAGGGCGAGCAACCGGCGTGCGACTGGGCGACGGAACCGTCCTCCCCGCCGACGCAGTCCTCGTGGCGGTGGGCGCCGCCCCCAACGTCGAGATCGCGGAGCGCGCAGGACTCGATGTCGACGGCGGAGTCCTCGTCGACGCGGGTCTGCAGACGAGCCACCCAGATGTCGTCGCGGTCGGCGATATCGCGGCTCAATTACATCCGCGACTCGGTACGCGGATCCGCGTCGAACATTGGGCGAACGCACTCAACCAACCGGCGGTGGCCGCAGCAACCATGCTGGGCAGAAGTGCCGAGTACGCGCAACTTCCGTACTTCTTCACCGACCAATTCGATCTCGGGATGGAATACACGGGCTATGTGCCACTGAAGTCGTACGAGCGGGTGATCGTCCGCGGCGACCTTCCCGGGCGCGAATTCCTCGCGTTCTGGCTCGACGAAGGGGGCCACGTCCTCGCAGGCATGAACGTCAACATCTGGGACGCCACCGACGAGATCAAGCAGTTGGTGTCTTCCCCTGCCACTGTCGATCCCGACCGACTGGCCGATCCCGAGGTGACCTTGACCGACCTGCTCGATTAACACCCACCCCCCACCCGTGGTGGGATGGCAGCACCGAATCGAAAGAAAAACGATGACCGGCTCAGCCGGAGTGACCGGCTCAGCCGGAGTGAGTGGTACAGCTTGGCGATGACCGCCGCCGAATACGAGGAGATCTCTGTGGCCCCACCGAACCTGACGCGCGAACAGGCAGTCGAGCGAGCCGGACTGCTGACCGTCGAAAACTATCTCATCGAACTCGACCTGACCGACGGGGCCGGTCGGCCCGGAACCGAGACATTCTCTTCGCGGACCACCATCACATTCGCCGCCGAACCCGGTGCGTCCAGTTTCGTCGACATCGTCGCGGCCCGGCTGCGTTCGGCAACGCTGAACGGCTCCCCGGTCGACGTTTCCGACTATGACGAGTCCACCGGCATCACACTCGCCGAACTCGCGGAACGCAATGAACTCGTGGTCGAGGCGGACTGCGAATACTCACACACGGGTGAGGGGCTACACCGCTTCGTAGACCCCACCGACGGAGCGGTCTATCTGTACTCGCAGTTCGAAACCGCTGACGCCAAGCGGATGTTCGCCTGCTTCGACCAGCCCGACCTGAAGGCGACGTTCGACGTACGGGTCACCTCTCCGGGCGATTGGAAAGTGATCTCGAACTCGGCAGCGGTCGACACGGCCGCGACCGAACCCGGCAGGCACATCTTCCGCACCACCCCGAGGATGAGCACCTACCTCGTCGCCCTCGTCGCGGGCCCATACGCGGAATGGACCGACACCTACTCCGACGAGCACGGCACCATCCCCCTCGGAATCTATTGCCGTGCATCCCTCGGCGAACACATGGATGCCGAGCGCCTGTTCACCGAGACCAAGCAGGGCTTCGAGTTCTATCACCGCAACTTCGGCGCGCCCTACGCGTTCGGGAAGTACGACCAACTGTTCGTCCCGGAATTCAATGCGGGCGCAATGGAGAACGCCGGAGCAGTGACGTTCCTCGAGGACTACGTCTTCCGGTCCAAGGTGACGAGGGCGGCATACGAACGCCGCGCCGAGACCGTCCTGCACGAGATGGCGCACATGTGGTTCGGCGATCTCGTCACCATGCGCTGGTGGGACGACCTCTGGCTCAACGAGTCCTTCGCGACGTTCGCCTCAGTCCTGTGCCAGAGCGAGGCCACTGAATACACCGGCGCGTGGACCACGTTCGCCAATGTCGAGAAGTCGTGGGCCTACCGTCAGGATCAGTTGCCCTCGACGCACCCCGTCGCCGCCGACATCCCCGACCTCGAGGCGGTCGAGGTGAACTTCGATGGCATCACCTACGCCAAGGGTGCGTCCGTCCTCAAGCAACTCGTGGCGTACGTCGGGCTCGAGCCCTTCCTCTCCGGGCTTCGCGACTATTTCCGCGCGCATGCTTTCGGCAACGCGACATTCGACGATCTGCTCGGCGCACTCGAAAAATCCTCCGGACGCGACCTGTCGGACTGGGGTGCCCAGTGGCTCAAGACCACAGGCCTCAACATCCTGCGCCCCGATTTCGATGTAGACGAGGACGGAAAGTTCACCCGGTTCGCGGTACTGCAGGACGGTGCCGCGCCGGGTTCCGGAGAACGGCGGGTTCACCGTGTCGCGGTCGGCGTGTACACCGACCGCGATGGCAAACTCGTTCGCACGAAGCGGGTCGAACTCGACCTCGACGCCGCGGAGAGCACCGACGTAACCGAGCTCGTCGGAGTCGATCGTGGTCAGCTGATCCTCGTAAACGATGACGACCTGACCTACTGCTCGGTACGACTCGATCCTGAATCTCTTACCACTGCCGTCGAGAGGATCGGCGACATCGCCGAATCACTTCCCCGCACGATGGTGTGGTCGGCAGCCTGGGAGATGACGCGGCAGGCCGAATTCAGGGCACGCGACTTCGTGGCACTCGTGCAGCGGGGTATCAACGCGGAAACCGAGGTGGGTGTGGTCACCCGCCTGCTGATGCAAGCACAGACGGCACTCGCCAGCTACGCGGATCCCGACTGGGCCACCGAGCAGGGCTGGCCCGACCACGCGAACCGACTTCTCGAACTCGCCAGGGAAGCCGAGGCCGGATCGGACCATCAGTTGGCGTACGTGAACGCGCTGACCGGCGCGCAGTTATCCGCGTGGCACACCGAGGTACTGCAGGAACTGCTCGACGCTTCGCCCGAGAAGGTCGGGCTGGCGGGACTGGTCGTGGACACCGATCTGCGCTGGCGCATCGTGGCCGCACTCGCCGGAGCCGGTGAAATCGACGCCGACGGTGTCGAGACTCCATTCATCGACGCCGAAGCCCAACGTGACCCGACCGCTGCCGGCGCTCGCCTGGCCGCCGCGGCAGCCGCGATCCGGCCACAGGCCGCGGTGAAGGAACAGGCATGGGATCGTGTGGTCGGCGACGATTCCCTACCGAACATCACCGCACGCTCGATCGTCGGCGGATTTGCCGGTCATGGGCAGTCCGAAATTCTCGAGCCCTACGTGGCCCGCTACTTTGCCGACATCCCGGCGGTGTGGAAGAGGCGGTCGAGCGAGGTCGCTCAGACCGTTGTGGTCGGCCTGTACCCGTCGTGGTCGATCAGCGACGAGTCCGTCGGAGCGGCAGACAAGTTCCTGACCGGTGATCACCCGCCGGCCCTACGCCGGCTCGTCCTCGAAGGACGCGCGGGGATCGTGCGATCGCTCGCTGCGCGAAATTTCGACGCCAGCTGATCCGGAGACAGAAAAATCGCAGGGGAACATGCGGTTCGCTTGTTCCCCTGCGATTCGATCGCGAGCTTTCGTGCTAGGGCGAGACGATCGCGTTTGCGATCACATTGACGGCGCTGACCAGCCCGTCGACAAGTTCGCCCTCCCCGAAGGAAGAGACGGCTGCCGCAGTGCCGAGTTGCGCCACACCATCGGTGACGCGGTCGGCCACGGCCCGACCACTGCGGATCTCGATCGTGCGCTGGTTCGGGGAGACCGCGATGAGGACAGATCTCACCGCCTCGGGCGTCGTCGGGAAGATTGCGTCCGCGCCGGCCGCGGTGTCGTCACCGAGATCGCCGATGTAGATGTTGAACCGCACCTTGGTCCTGCGAGTGCAGTCAGTGAGTGCAACGTCGAGGCGGACGAGATCGTCCGTCTCGAACGGTAGATCGTCGACGAACGGTTCGCCGACTCGGTGTACAGCCGAGATGCGACCACTCGCGGTTACCGCGCTGCCGACAGGCAGGTTTTTTTCGGATACTGCGGGTGCGGAAATAACGTCACCACTTGCCACTTGCCGAGCCTCCAATCAGATCTGCCGAGTCAGCCGGAGCCTCGTGGTGTCCGTCGTGATGACCGTGGGTGGTCACCTCGTCGACGGCGCTCCACAGCACCGGTGCGTGCGTCCATTCCTCGCCGAGGCGGAAGGGGGGCGGCACGGCACCCGACGTCCTTTTTCCGACGAACGCCGTCGCCGCGAAGAAGACGGAGATCAACGCCGGAAGTCCTACGAATATCAGCACTGTCTCGAGAATGCTCACGAAGCAAACGGTAGCCCAGAACCGCGCGAAGGAAAGCGTCAGGGCCGAAGTTTCAGGACGGAACCGGCCGGATCGTCGAGGATGGCCGTGAACGGAACGCTCAGGCGGCGCCTTCACCTAGATATGGCATCCAGGACGGGTGGAGTTCCCTGTTGGTCGCGAGCAGTCGCCAATGTGGACCCGACGGCGGCACCAGGGCGGCCCGGAGGGTCCACCCGAGCTCGCTGAGCAACTTGTCGGCTTTGCGATGATTGCAGGGCGCACAGCACGCCACGCAGTTTTCCCACGAATGCTCGCCACCGCGACTGCGCGGTACGACATGGTCGACCGTCTCGGCTTTGCCGCCGCAGTAGCCGCACCGGAACCGGTCGCGGTGCATGAGGGCCGCGCGAGTCATCGGGATGCGCGCACGATATGGAACGCGGACGTAATTCCTCAGGCGGATCACGGACGGTACCTGAACCGACCACTGCTCCGAGTGAACGACGGGGGCCTGGGGGTCCTCGTGGACGGTGTCGGCCTTTCCGCAGGTCATCAGGACCACGGCGCGTCTAGCAGGAAGGGCGGTAAGCGGTTCATAGGTGACGTTCAACAGAAGCACCCGGCGCTTGATCCAGAGTTGAACCGAGCCCCCGCCCTGGAAAGAAGGCCCTGCGCACTGCGCGGAGCCTTCGGTGATCACTTGTAATGCAAACGCCCCTGAAGACCCGGCATTGCGGGTATCAGTGGGCACAAGTTGTCGGTGTGCGCGAGCGCTGTGTCGATTCTTCATGCCACCTCCAGGAGATTGCCACCTAGTGCACCACGAAAATCCTGCTCGTGCACGTCCATTTCAGACATGAATGGAGGACTCCAGGTGAACGGACGGTGACGAGAGACCGTTCGCGGGGCGGCGTTCACATATCGTTCACGGTCCAGTGCACAATGGATGGCGACATGACTAATGTGCAACAGACCTTCTACGAGGCAGTCGGCGGAGCCGAAACCTTCCGCAGACTCACCGCGCGATTCTACGAAGAAGTCGCCAAGGACGAGATCGTGCGTCCGCTGTACCCGGAGGAGGATCTGGGTCCGGCCGAACGCCGTATGCGGATGTTCCTCGAGCAGTACTGGGGTGGACCGCACACGTACTCCGACGAGCGTGGCCACCCGCGCCTCCGGATGCGCCACCAGCCGTTCAAGATCGGCCCACTCGAGCGTGACGCGTGGCTACGCTGCATGCACACGGCCATCGCATCGATCGACTCCGAGACCCTCGACGACGCACACCGCCGCGAACTCATCGAATACATGGACATGGCAGCAGCGTCCATGGTGAACTCGCCGTTCTGACGGTTCCGCCGCTCGCGCAATCGCACTCGCTCGAGTCGTGGCGCGACCAAACCTTTGGCACGATGGACGGTTGTGAGCACTCCTGCCGAATTGCCCGCCGACGACACACAGTCGGCGCCCTGGTGGTCTGAAGCTGTCTTCTACCAGGTCTATCCGCGCTCGTTCGCCGACGCGAACGGTGACGGTATCGGTGACCTGCAAGGAGTGCGAGACAAACTCGGATACCTCGAACTACTCGGTGTCGACGCACTCTGGCTGAGCCCGGTCATGCGTTCACCGATGGCCGACCACGGCTACGACGTATCCGATCCCCGCGACATCGATCCACTGTTCGGCGACCTCGCTGCCATGGATGAACTGATCGAGGCCGCCCACGACCGTCAGATCAAGGTGACGATGGATTTGGTACCCAACCACACGAGCGTCGAGCACGAGTGGTTCCAAGCCGCGTTGCGAGCATCTCCGGACAGCCCCGAACGCAATCGATACATCTTCCGCGACGGCCGCGGCGATACAGGCGCGGAGCCGCCCAACAACTGGCCGAGCGTCTTCGGCGGCCCAGCGTGGACACGGATCACCGAACCGGACGGAAAACCCGGCCAGTGGTATCTCCATATCTTCGCGAAGGAGCAGCCAGACCTGAACTGGGACAACCCGGAAGTCGCCGACGATCTCACGAAGACCCTTCGATTCTGGCTGGACCGGGGAATCGACGGATTCCGCATCGATGTCGCCCACGGGATGGCCAAGCCCGACGGGCTGCCGGACCACGACTGGTCGTCCAACAAGCTGCTGCAGAACACGGACGACGACCCCCGATTCGACAATCCCGCCGTCCACGACATCCACCGCGGCATCCGCAAGGTTCTCGACGAATACCCCGGGACCATGGCCGTGGGTGAGATCTGGGTTCGCGACAACAAGCGCTTCGGCGACTACATCCGCCCCGACGAACTGCATCTCGGGTTCAACTTCCGACTCGCCGAAGCCGAGTTCTCCGCGGACGCTATCCGGGAGGCCATCGAGAACTCACTCGACGCCGTCGAACAGGTGGGCGGTACCCCGACTTGGACCCTGTCGAATCACGACGTCGAACGAGAGGTCACCCGATACGACGGTGGGGACATCGGTACGGACCGGGCTCGGGCCATGGCACTGGTCGAGCTTGCGTTGCCCGGTGCCGTGTTCCTATACAACGGAGCCGAACTCGGTCTGCCGAACGTAGAACTGCCCGACTCCGCCCTGCAGGATCCGGTGTGGGAGAGATCCGGCCACACCGAACGCGGTCGCGACGGCTGCCGCGTGCCGATCCCCTGGGAAGGCACCGAGCCCCCGTTCGGGTTCAGCGCGGGCGATCAGACCTGGCTTCCCATCCCCCCCGAGTGGGCGTCACTCACGGCCGAGGTGCAACTCGAGGACGTCGACTCGGTGCTCTCCCTCTACCGAGCCGCACTGGAGTTGCGATCGCTGCGTCCCGAGTTCGCCGGCCCCGGAGTCGACTGGTACGGAAGCCCACCGGATTGTTTCGCGTTTCGCCGGGACGGCGGGCTGATCTGCGCCCTCAACGCGGGCGACGTGCCCATCTCTCTGCCTCCCGGTGGGGTGCTGCTGACCAGCACGCCCCTGGTCGACGGTCAACTCCCGCCGAATGCGGCGGCGTGGCTGATCTGAGCACACCGCGCCGCCCCCGGCTGCCGTCGCCACCTATCGCATCACCGACAGCGGGATAGAGCCGCCGCGGCGGCGATACACCGACCCGAACCGGGCATCCACCCGCAGCCACGAGGGTGTAGCTCGCACCCGAACCGGTTCGGCGGGATCGACCCGCCCGGGCCCGGCGGGATCTTCGATCGATTCGCCCGAACCCGAGCGGACGATGAACCCCATCGCGGCGATGGCGAACACCACCCGCATCGGAACGCCTGCCTTTTGGTTCGCACCCTCTACATGCAGCACTTCTTGGTCGAGTAGCGAAGCCGGAGGTCCGTGAGTACTGCCGTGCTCTTGGGCCAGCGCCGCCCCACGCTGGGCGAGATCCACCAGAATTTGGGCCGGGATGTCGTCGAGGTGGACGAACCCTTCCGCCGGGGGAAGAGCGCCGCGCCAGGCAGAATCCATCGAGAACCCCGGATCGATGTCCGGACTCGTACCGGACTCGAGGGCCGCGAGCAGTTGATCGCCCGCCGCGGACGTGTCGTCCGGGGTGATCGTCCCGCCGAAGGTCCTCACCGCGAGTACGTCGAAGCCGGTTTCCGCCCACACTGTCAGCCGACCGTGGCCACGCTGCCGGAGCCGTACTACTGCCGATTCATCCAATCTGACGACCCGTCTCAGGAAGGTGGCGAGATCGCCGCGCTCCGTGGGATCCGGGATCGACAGAACGCGCTCATACACGCTGCCAGCTCTTCAGGTACTCGCTCTCGCTTTCGGTGAGCCTGCGCAACCGCTGGGTGTCGACGTCGAACGCCGCGATCTGCGTGGAGGCGATGACCGAGGCGGGAACCGAGACGTCGACGCCCTTGGGGCGGACCTCGTAGCAGATCGTGAAGTCGACGGCGCGCACCTTTTCCACCCACATCAGCACATCGAGCGGAGAATCGCCGTGGCGAAGTTGACCACGGTACCGCACGTGCAGATCCGCGACGACCGCGCCGTCACGCAAACTGACCGTCGGGCGATCGTCTTCGAACAACCATGGAATCCGCGCCTCTTCCAGAAGCGTCACCATTCGGGCGTGGTTGATGTGCTGGAATACGTCCATATCCGACCAACGAACTTCAACCTCAGCGTGATAGCCCTCGCTCAACCTCATACCTCCGATCGGGTGCCCACACCTCGCACCATGCTCCGTATCTGGCGCGCCGCCACCGAGAGCGTCGCCAGGTCTAGGGTTCCAGACTCGAAAATCTCGGCGAGGGCGGACCTCGCCCTGCCCAGCCGCGACGCGTTCGTCGACTCCCAGTCGTCGATCTTCTCCCGCGGGGTCTCATGGGTCTCGCCGCCCCTGAGCACTTCCATCGTGAGCTGGCGCAGCGAACCGTAGAGGTCGTCGCGCAGTGCCAGACGGGCCAGCGAGTGCCAACGGTCACCCCGCGCGAGGTTGGACACCGCGCTGAGCAGCCAATCGACCCCGAGATGGTCGTCGAGTTCGTAATACAGCTCAGCCACTTCGTCGATGTCGCGTTCGGCGATATCTGCGATATCGACGATATCGAGCAAGCTGAAGAGGTCCAACAGCCGGAACACCTCGAACGCGATGCTCTCGGGCGCTCCGCGCGCGATGAGAGGCCGAGAACGCGCCTCCAGGTCCGTGATCTGATGCCCTTTCACAAGCGCAGGCACATTCGGTGAGAGCGCCCGGACGTCTGCCGAGTACCGGGCGATTTCCGCACCGACGGCCAAGGGCTGCGGGCGGTTGTTCAGGAACCACCGCGATGCGCGGTCGAGAACCCGGCTCGCCTCCATCAGCAACTCGTCCTCGAGGTCGGCCGGCATGTTCGCAGCCCGGATCCTCCCCCACACGGCGGGAAGCGCGAAGATCTCGGTGACCGCAGCGTAGGCACGGATGGCATCGGTGCTGCTCGCCCCGGCCTCGTCGGCCAGGCGGTACGCGTAGGTGATTCCAGCGTTGTCGATGGTCTCGTTCGCGAGCATGGTGGCGACGATCTGCCTGCGCAGCGGATGCGCCTTGATAGCCGTCGGGAAACGCTCACGAAGCACGGTCGGAAAGTACCGGGGAAGCCGGGGCGCGAACGTCTCGCTGTCGGGGAGGTCAGTCGCCAGGAGATCGTCCTTGAGCGCGAGTTTTACATGCGCGATGAGGGTGGCCAGTTCCGGGGAGGTCAGTGCCTGGCCTGCTTGCCTTCTGCGATTCATGTCATCGTCGGTGGGCAAACCCTCGAGTTTCCGGTCGAGTCCTCGCTCCGACTCCAAGTGCTCGATCTGGCGTCGATTGACATTGAGCCTGGTCACCGCGTTGGCACGAGCGACACCGAGGAGATTGTTCTGAGCGAAGTTGTTGGCAAGCACCAAGTCGGCAACCTCGTCGGTCATCGATGCCAGCAGAGGATTGCGTTCTTCCTCGCTCAATTCGCCGCTGCCGACCACCGAGTCCAGCAAGATCTTGATGTTCACCTCGTGGTCGGAGCAATCGACGCCGGCCGAGTTGTCGATCGCGTCGGTGTTGATCCGTCCACCGTTCTGGCTGTACTCGATCCGCCCGAGGGGGGTAACTCCCAGGTTGCCGCCTTCACCCACAACCTTGGCCCGCACGTCGACACCGTCGACGCGCACGGCGTCGTTGCTCTTGTCGCCCACCACCGCATTGGTTTCGGTCGACGCCTTGATGTAGGTACCGATCCCGCCGTTCCACAGAAGATCCACCGGAGCTTGCAGGATTGCACGAATCAGTTCCGGGGGTGAGAGTTCGGTGATGGTGGTGTCGAGCCCGAGTGCCGCTCTCGCGGCAGCGCTGATCGGGACCGCCTTGCGAGTCCGATCCCACACTCCCCCGCCCTCGCTGATGACGCTCTTGTCGTAGTCCGCCCAGGAAGAGCGCGGCAGATCGAACATCCGAGTGCGTTCCGCGAAGGACCGCTCGGCGTCGGGATCGGGGTCGAGGAAGATGTGCCGGTGGTCGAATGCGGCGACCAGTCGGATATGCCTGCTCAGCAACATGCCGTTGCCGAAGACGTCGCCACTCATGTCGCCGACACCGACCACGGTGAATTCCGTGGTCTGCGTGTCCACACCCATCTCGCGGAAGTGCCGTTTGACGCTCTCCCAGGCACCTCGAGCAGTGATCCCCATCTTCTTGTGGTCGTAGCCGGCCGATCCGCCGGACGCGAAGGCGTCGCCCAACCAGAAGTCGTACCGCTCGGCAACGGAATTGGCAAGATCCGAGAACGTTGCGGTGCCCTTGTCCGCAGCCACGACGAGGTAGCGGTCGTCGCCGTCGCGGCGCACGACCCGATCGGGTGGCACAACCGCTCCGGTGGCATGGTCGACGTTGTCGGTCAGATCGAGCAGTCCGGAGATGAACATCCGGTAGCAGTCCTGACCCGTCTGAAGTGCTGCCACTCGGTCTGCGGCCGGATCTCCCGACTCCGGCTTCGTATGCTTGACGACGAAGCCCCCCTTCGCCCCCACCGGGACGATGACCGCGTTCTTCACCGCCTGCGCTTTGGCCAGACCCAGAATTTCGGTGCGGAAGTCTTCTCGCCGATCGGACCAACGAAGGCCGCCCCGCGCGACGGACCCGAATCGCAGGTGCACACCCTCGACTTGGGGTGAGTAAACGAAGATCTCGTACTTCGGCCGGGGTTTCGGCAACTCCGGAATCGCTGTCGGATCGAGCTTGAATGACAGGTACGGACGCCGGTCACCCGCTGCGTCCGTGACGAAATAGTTGGTCCGCAGTGTGGATTTGATCAACCCGAACAACCCGCGCAGAATCCGGTCGGCGTCCAAACTGACGACCGAGTCGATGTACTTCTTCAGCCGATCGTCGAGTTCGGCTACCCGCTCGGGCGACGGCGTCTCGGGGTCGAACATCGCCTCGAACAACTCGACGAGGGCGAGCGCCGAGTGGGGGTCGGCCAGTGCAACGCCCTCGATGTGGAACTGGCTGTAAGGAAAACCCGCTTGGCGCAGATACTTTGCGTACGCGCGGAGGATCGCTGCCTGACGCCAGTCCATTCCGGCACGCAGTATGAGTTCGTTGAAGCGGTCTGCTTCCGCCCGCCCGAACCACACAGCCGCGAATGCCTCTGTCACTCTCTGCTGCAGGCGCGGCGTTGCCGACTCGCCCTCCACTGCCAACTCGGCATCGAGATCTTCCTCCACCGACGACCGGAGCAGTTCGGTCGGCACCGAAAGTCCGAAATCGTAGATCCAGCAAGTCATGCCGTCCGGTCGGGGAATCGAGTAGGGGCGTTCGTCGAGGACCTCGAGCCCCAGGCTCTGCAGCACCGGAAGAACCTGGCTGAGCGAGATTCCTTCGCCACCTACGTACAGGGTCAGACGCCAGTGCCCGAGTCGAGCATTCGGGTGACGGTAGACGAGCAGATCGATCGCCCCGTCGGTGAGTGCCTCCAAGCGGGCAAGATCGGTCAGTGCACGCGAGGCCTCGAAATCCTCCTTGTAGCTTTCGGGAAACACTTCGGCATAACGTTGCGCCAGAACTGGATTTGCATCGGGCGTGACCTTCAGAAGATCCCCCAGATGCTCGTCCCAGCTCCGGCTCGCCTCCTCGAGCAGTCCCTGAACCCGCTCGCGGTCGGCATCCGAGAGATCGAGCTTCTCCCCCTCCTCGCCCACACTCTTGCGGATGGTGACGTGCAGAAGTGCCAGATCCGACTCGGTAACGCGCGCAGTGTATTCCAGTGTCCCGGGGCCGAACTCCCGCAAGAGGATATCCTGCATCGCCAATCTGACCTGTGTCGTGTATCGGTCACGCGGCAGGTAGATCAGGCAGGAGACGAAGCGGCCGAGGAAGTCCTCTCTCAGGAACAGCCGGACCTGCCGCCGCAACCCAATACTGTGTACGGCGGTGACCGTGTCGTAGAGCGTGTCTGCACTGCTAGAGAAGAGTTCGGTGCGGGGGAACGACTGGATCACCTCGAGCATGGCCTGGCCCGAGAACGAGTTCAACTGAAATCCGGCACGTTCGATCACCGTGCGCACACGACGCGCAATCACCGGAATGTCGAGAACGTTCTCGTGGAAGGCTGTCACGGTGAAGACACCGAGGAAGCGGTGCTCACCGATAATGCCACCCTCCTCGTCGAGGATGCTCACACCGACGAAGAACGGGTAGACCGCACGATCCACGGTGGCCGGAAACGAACCCTGGGTCAGCACCAGAAGCGGACGGTCGGGGATCTGGGCTGCGGGGGGAAGGCTCATCGGCCCTTCGGTGACCGAGTCCGAACGCAGCAGTCCGAGTCCGCTGCCCGGAACGACATGAAGGCGCCGTTCCCCGGAACTGTCCGGCTCACCAAGTTCGAATCTTCGGTATCCCAGCGCGGCGTAATTGCCGTGCGACATCCACCGGAGCAGGTCGGCGCTGTCCTCGAAGTCCTCTTTCGTCGTTCCTGGACGCGGGGCCGAACGCTCTAGTTCGTCGGCAAGATCGCGTTCGAGTTTGCGCATGGCGTCGGTGTCGACGACCACCTGACGCACGTCGGCGAGAACCTCGCCCACTTTCTCGTCGAGAGTGTCGAGGGCGGCGGGTTCCGTTCGGGGATCGAGCTGCACATGGATCCACGACTCGTTGGTGGCGGTTTTGTCTTCATTCCCCTCGCCGGGGCCTTGCTCGTCGCCCGCCAGAATTCCACAGAGCGAGCCGTTCGGTTCACGACGGACCGAGATGATGGGGTGGACGAATTCGCTGATGCCGATGCCGAGCCGATTGAGCAGCGTGGTAATCGATTCCACGAGCAGGGGCATGTCGTCGGTGACGATCTGCAAGGACGCGCCGAGCCCCCGCCCGTCACCCGGGCGGTAGACACGTGTCACTGCTTGCCCCGGCGGACGGTCCAGGGCAAGCGCGACGTGCGCGGCAAGTACCGCACTCGAATTGTGGTTGAGCGCGCTGTCGCTGTCGCCGCGGTCGACATGACGGAAGTACACGGCAGCGAGCGACGGCAGCTCAGACCTCAGCTCGTCAGGCAGATCCCGAGCCCATTGCGCATCTCTCAGTGCTCCCGTGTCCGTCATCGAGCTCACTTCCCCTTCGTTCCGCTTCCCGAGGGCAACTCCTCTCGAGAGTAGCCCCCGCAAACGGAACGAACCGTGCACATCGGAAGTCCGTGCCGCCTGTCGTCAGCCGACTCCGACCGGCACGAGGTAGCGTTCGAGCCCGGCTCGCTCCGCATTCGACAGGGGGCGCGAGCGTTCCTTCTTCACGTCGAACGCGACGAGAACGGCATCGCCCATCCCACAGACGACGCCGTGCCGATCGGTGACGACATGGCGAATCGTGTATGACGACGTACCGACGGCCAGCACCGTGACGTCCACCTTGACCGGTCCGGAATCGTCGGTGAGTGGGCGCAGGAAGTCCACTTCCATCCTGCGCACCACCATCGCCCCGGCTCGCGAGCCGACAGTCCTGAGCTCCGTCAGCAGGAAGTGTGCGCGCGCTTCCTGCATGTACTCCACGAACCGGGTGTTGTTGACATGCCCGAGCCGGTCGGAGTCACCCCAACGGACCTGGATCTCGTACGTGAAGGCAGGGGCGTCCGAAGCATCTGGTTCCGGAGCCCCTGCGTCCGGGGTCTGTGCGTCCGGAGCCCCTGCGTCCAGGGTCTGTGCGTCCGGAGCACCTGCTTCCACAGGGTCGGAGGCCACCGCGTCAGTCTCTCGTCAGTTTCCGGTGGGTGACGCGATGCGGGCGCGCCGCGTCCGGTCCGAGACGCTCGATCTTGTTGGCCTCGTAGCCCTCGAAGTTGCCCTCGTACCAGTACCAGGCGGCCTCGTTGTCACCGAAACCACCCTCCCACGCGAGGATATGGGTGCACGTGCGGTCGAGGAACCAACGATCGTGGGAGATCACGACCGCGCACCCGGGGAACTGTTCGAGAGCGTTTTCGAGCGAGCCGAGTGTCTCGACGTCCAAGTCGTTGGTCGGCTCGTCGAGCAGGATCAGGTTTCCGCCCTGCTTGAGCGTCATCGCGAGGTTCAGGCGGTTGCGCTCACCACCGGACAGCACACCGGACGGCTTCTGCTGGTCTGCGCCCTTGAACCCGAACGAGCTGATGTACGCACGCGAGGGCATCTCCGTCTGGCCGACGACGATGTGATCGAGACCGTCCGACACGACCTCCCACACCGACTTGTTCGGGTCGATACCCGCACGGTTCTGATCGACGTAGCTCAGCTTCACGGTCTGGCCGATCTTGACCTCGCCGGCGTCGGGCTTCTCGAGTCCGACGATCGTCTTGAACAACGTGGTCTTTCCCACACCGTTGGGGCCGATGACACCGACGATTCCGTTGCGCGGCAAGGTGAAAGACAGATCCTTGATCAGAACCCGCCCGTCGAATCCCTTGTCGAGATTCGACACCTCGACGACTACGTCACCCAGACGGGGCGGTGCCGGGATCTGAATTTCCTCGAAGTCGAGCTTGCGAGACTTCTCGGCCTCGATAGCCATTTCCTCGTAGCGGTCCAGGCGGGCCTTGTTCTTGGCCTGGCGGGCCTTCGCGCCCGACCGAACCCATGCGAGTTCTTCCTTGAGCCGCTTCTGCAGCTTCTGATCCTTCTTGCCCTGCACCTCGAGGCGGGCGGCCTTCTGCTCCAGGTAAGTGGAGTAGTTGCCCTCGTACGGGTACAGCCGCCCGCGATCGACCTCGCAAATCCATTGCGCGACGTGATCGAGGAAGTAGCGATCGTGAGTGACGGCCAGGATCGCGCCGGGGTACGCCGCCAAGTGCTGCTCGAGCCACAGCACGCTCTCCGCGTCGAGGTGGTTGGTGGGCTCGTCGAGCAGGAGCAGATCCGGTTTGCTCAAAAGCAGCTTGCAGAGTGCGACACGGCGCTTCTCACCCCCGGAGAGGTGAGTGACCATCTCTTCCGGCGGCGGACAGCGCAGTGCGTCCATCGCCTGTTCGAGCTGGGAGTCGATCTCCCAGGCGTCGGCGTGGTCGAGCTTCTCCTGGAGCTCGCCCATCTCCTCCATCAGTTCGTCAGAGTATTCGGTGGCCATCAGCTCGGCGATCTCGTTGTATCGCTTGAGCTGGACCATCGTGTCGCCCATGCCCTCTTCGACGTTCTCGCGAACGGTCTTGGTCTCGTCCAGTTGCGGCTCCTGCATGAGGATCCCGACGGACGCCCCCGGAGCGAGGAATGCCTCACCGTTGCCCGGCTGATCCAGTCCCGCCATGATCTTGAGGATGCTGGACTTACCCGCGCCGTTCGGTCCGACCACACCGATCTTGGCGCCGGGGTAGAAGCTCATCGTGACGTCATCGAGGATGACCTTGTCACCGTGCGCCTTGCGCACCTTCTTCATCGTGTAAATGAACTCAGCCATGGGGTCAGCCTAGTGGTGTGGCGCGACGATCCCGCACCGCGGAGGGTCGGTTGCGCGGACCCGCACCTCCCGCGAGCGGTAGCGGCTCGGATGTCGTGAGGGACGCGGTCACAAACCCGCCTCGCGATCGCGCCGCGCCAGCTCAGCGAACATCGCGTTGTGTGCAGCAAGAGCGGCGTCGTCATCGCGATCCGCTGCTCGGTCGACGCGGCGGGCGGTGCGGCCGTCGCTGCGGGACCACTGGATCAGCAGTGCCATCATCACCAGCATCAGCGGAATCTCGCCGGTCGCCCACGCGATGCTGCCCCCGAGTTGCTGATCACTCAACAGGTCGGAGTTCCAGCCGAGACCGAGTGAGCGGTAGAACGCCTCGCCCATGACCGTGTTCATACTCATCAGCGCGACGCCGAAGAAGGCGTGGAAGGGCAGCGATCCGAACACCATCGCGAGTTTCATCACCGGCGAAAGCTTCCGCGGTGAGGGGTCTACCCCGATCGCGACCCAATAGAACAGGTAGCCGCTCAGAAGGAAGTGAAGGTTCATCAGGATGTGCGCGGTGTGCGAATCGACGACGGCTCCGAAGATCCCCCCGAGGTACAACGCGTAGAAGCCGCCCACGAACAGCGTCGCCGCGACCAGGGGATGGGTGATGAACCGGGAGTAGGGACTGTGCAGGGCCTTGAGAATCCATTCGCGCAGACCCGGTACACCGTCTTTGCCGGCAGGATCGAGCGAGCGCAACGCGAGTGTGATGGGCGCTCCGAGGACCAACAGAACCGGCGCCAGCATCGACAGCGCCATATGTGCACCCATGTGAACGCTGAACACCGCCGGTGCATAGCGCCCCACGCCCGAAGACGTCGCAAAGAGCAGCACCGCGCATCCGCACATCCAGGCCACGGTCCGTCCCACCGGCCATTTGTCGCCCCGGCGGCGGAGCTTTCGCAATCCGAGCATGTAGACGAGCGCGAAAACAATCGCCGCAGTACCGAAGAGCAGGTCGAATCGCCAGTCCAGCATCAGACGCTCGAACGTCGGCGGACCCGACAGGTTGTAGCCGAGTTCGACCTCGGTGAGGGTGGGCACGCTGCTCGGTGGTGGCGGCGGCGTACGGCCGAGCCCGACGGCGAGCCCGATCGTAGCGCCGAAAACCAAGGCCTCGGCTCCCGCGAACCGGATCAGGTTTCCGCGGCTCGTCGGATCCTTCTGCAGCGCGGGCAGCGCCCGGCGGCGATGTGCCCAGCCGAAGATACCCAGGATGATCAGTGCCACGGCCTTGGCCACCACGAGGCGACCGTACGTGGTGGTCATGAAGTCGTCGATCGGGACGCGGACGAGCGCGTTCACCACTCCGCTGACGGCCATGACTGCGAAGCAGACACCCGCGACCGCGGAGAACCTTCGTGCCGCCACGTCGGTGTACGCGCCCGCCCGTCGCGCATGGGCCAGCAGCGCGAACAGCCCGCCCGCCCACAGCGAGGCCGCGACGAGGTGAAGGATCAAGCTGTTGGTCGCCAAGTCGTGCGAACCGCCCGAAGACGAGTGCCCGGTCAAGGCCAGCGGCATCAGTCCGAGAATCGCGACTGCCAGGAGGATCGGTGTCCACCACCAGCGCAGCACCAACCGCGCCACGATTGCCACGACGATGGCGATGATCGCGGTCCACCGCCACACGCTCGCGAGTTCGACCTGATCGATCGATCTGAACACGTTGCTCGGCTTGGCAGCCTCGGTGAACGGTTGCCCCGAAGTATCCGACAGCGAAAGCGGGACCAGGACCAGGGCGGTCGCCGCCCACACGATCGCGGCGTGTGAGGCCGTCCGGACCGCACGGTAGCCGTCCACGTCCAGGACCCCCGACTTCTGAGGTGGTACGAAGAACGCCGCAAGCAGCAGCGACCCGATCGTGATGACCGCGGCAACCTCGGACACCGCTCGCATTGCCGGTAGCCCATAGGTGGTGATCGGGCCCGGATCCGGAATCCCCAGCAATACGAGCGCCTGCGCGGCGGAGAGACCAACCACGATGGCTGCGACCAGACCGGCAATGAGCCCGCCGACGACGAACAGAGCAGACGAATCGGCCCGGTTCGGGGGTTGTGGTTCCTTGTCGGACTTCGTGAGCAGGGGTGTAGCCATGCCAACAAGGGTAGGACCTACGACAACCCGTCGGAGACGCGAGTGTTCCAGCTAACCTGGACGTGGAAGCCGCGCCGGAAGATATAGATCGCAGAAGGACTGGGTCGGCCGTTCTCAACGGCCGCCGGGTAATATGTGCTCCGCGCCTCCGTAGCTCAGGGGATAGAGCAAGAGCCTTCTAATCTCTTGGTCGCAGGTTCGAATCCTGCCGGGGGCACCAAACTCCCAGTTCGCGGGGCTTCCGAGTCCACAAAGCGAACCCATAATTCGCATGGTCGAATATTCGTTCCACTTCTTGGACGAATCCTCCCCTAGATCCATCATCGAATTCCCTTCGATGTCGTCAATCCGCATCGGTATTCACTAGTCACCCAGCGAGAGGCCGATGCTCTCCTGGGCCTCGTCCTCGCTATAGGTCATCCGGCCACGGTCACTGATCTCGAGTTGGTAGAACTGCTCGCCCCGCGGTACATCCTCGACCGCGAAGTGCATCGAGCAGGTGCTGCCGGTCTTGTCGCTCGAGACGAACTCGCCCTTGGCGATGAGACTCTCATCCACGCCATAGACCAGGATGTCGCGGCCCGGGTATATGTCGGAGTACCCGCCGTCGCCCTCGCAATCGAACTCTTCTCCGTAGCCGTAGGACCGGGTCGTCGAGTCGTACAGCGTGAGTGAGCCCTCCATGGTGAAGGTATCGGACGGTGAGTTCACCGCCTCGGCGACGAGGGCAGCAGCCACTATGAAGACAAAGAGGCCACCGACGAGCCACGGCAGCACCTTCTCTGGCTTCAGCGACTTCAGCTTCGCTGCCAGATCCGGCGATGTCGGCTCCGGCGCTGCGGGCGGATACGCGGGCTGCATGGAGGCCGTGGGCGGAACGGGTCCGTGCGGGAACGCCGGAGCCCCCTGGTACGGAGCCCCCTGGTACGGACCGCCTTGGTACGGAGCGCCCTGGTACCGAGCGCCCTGGTACGGACCGCCCTGGTACGGACCGCCCTGGTACGGAGCCCCCTGGTACGGACCGCCTTCGTACGGAGCCCCCTGGTCCGTTGGCCCCTGGGGCGGAGGCCCCTGGGGCGGAGGCCCCTGGGGCGGTTGCGCGTTAGGTTGATCGTTCACGGTCGTATGGAAACACGCCGCCCGGTTTGTTCCCAAAATGGCGCAACGGATCGGCGCGTCTCAGAGCTACGAGGGGCCCGAACCACGACGAACCGCGTCCAGCCGGACACAGCACTGGATCCGGACGACTCGCATCTGAAGAGGATTTCGTGTCTTGGGAGCTGCAATGGCACCGGGGCCGGACACTCGACGATCCGAGCGGAGAACGGGTACCGACACGTACGCTGGATCTGCCCGGGCAACTGGCGCCCACCACCAGCTCTGACCGACAAGGCGGCATTGCCTACATCGGTCGATCGACGGAGTGGAGAACTGACGTGAGCAGACATCTCGACAAGATCCGGCGTGCAGGGTTCGCAGTGGCCGTCGCGGCCACGGGACTGGTGGGCAGAACCCATGAGCGATGAAGAGAAACCAGATGCGTCCCCGACGCTGAGTCGCCGCGGCGTCCTGCTCGGACTCGCTGCCCTCGGTGGAATCGCCGCAGTGGATGTCGGCGGTTTCCTGTACGCGGGAGGTTGGTTGACGCCCGGCAGGTTGACTCCATCGCGATTCACCGATCGGTTCCAGCAGGTATTCGGCAAGCACGATGGATTCCGGCGCAATCATGCCAAGGGACTGAGCGCCTCTGGGCATTTCATCAGCAACGGGGCGGGGGCCGAGATATCCAGAGCCGTGGTCTTCCAACCCGGCGAGTTCGCGGTGGAGGGCCGGTTCTCGCTGTCCGGCGGCGTCCCCGATGTTGCGGACGCGAATGCCACCGTACGAGGCCTGGGATTGCTGTTCACCCTGCCGAACGGAGAACAGTGGCGGACCGCGATGGTCAACATCCCGGTTTTCTTCGACAACACCCCGGAAGGCTTCTTCGAGCGAATCCTCGCATCCAAGCCGGATCCCGCCACCGGCAATCCCGATCCGGACAAGATGGCCGCGTTCCTGGCCAGGCACCCTGAGACCGCTGCGGCGATGGAGATCATCGGGCAGAACCCGCCCAGCTCCGGATTCGACAACAGCACCTTTTACGGACTCAACGCGTTCCGCGTCACCGACAGCCTCGGGGCCGTCCGCCCGGTGCGCTGGATGGTCGTCCCCGAGCAACCGTTCGAACCGGCGGACCCTGTACAGCCACCCGGCAGGGATTACCTCTTCGACGCCCTGATCCGCAAGGTCGCGGACACACCCCTGTATTGGCGCCTGATTCTCACGATCGGCCAACCAGGTGACCCAACCAACGACGCCACCGTGCCGTGGCCGCCACACCGACACGCCATCGATGCCGGCAGATTGACGATCGACTCGGTACAGACCGAAGAGCAGGGCAACGCCCGGGACATCAACTTCGACCCGCTCATTCTTCCCTACGGCATCGCGCGGTCCGACGATCCACTGCTCAGCGCACGGTCGGCGGTGTACGCCAAATCCTTCCAACGTAGGTCCAGCGAGCCCAAAACGCCCAGTGCAGTCAACGTCGAGAGGGTGCTCGATGAGCGATAAGCAGATCGGCCGTACCCCACAGTTCGCCCTCCCTTCCCGACTGCTGCATTGGGTTATGGCGGTTATGGTCATCACCCAGCTCTTCATCGGCGTCACCATGGTGGCCTCGCTGGCCAACTACAACATTCTTCTAGCCATCCACCGGCCGCTGGGGATCGCGATCCTCATCTTCGTCGTGATCCGAATCGGAAACCGGCTGCTGCACAAGCCACCACCGTTCCTGTCCACGATGCGGCCATGGGAACGTCGTGTGGCGACCCGGTCGGAACAACTGCTCTACGTACTGCTGGTCGCGCAACCGTTGGCCGGTTGGGCCATGCTGTCGAGTGCGGGAGTCCCGATCGTTCTCTTTCGGCAACTACACCTTCCGGCGATCGCACCGCACAACACGACTGTGTACGCGGTGCTGTGGTACACCCACCTGACGCTGGCGTACCTGCTGTTCGCCACCTTCACAGCCCACATGTGCGCGATCTTGTTTCATACCTTGGTGATCCGCGACCGCATTCTCGACCGCATGGCCCTATGGCCCATACCCAAGACAGCACCGGCAGCAAAGCCCGCGACGGAGCAGGCAGCTGGGCAGGTAGCTGAACCACCTGATTGACGACAGATTGAAAATTCAGCTCGGAGATCCCCCGCCTCGGCACGGTTGGCCGGAAGCAGGGAGCGAACCAGCGCGCGCGTCGTAGGGTGTCGGAATGCTGTCAACATCAGAAAATGCGCACATCACCGTCGGCGACCTGACTTTCGACGTCGCCATCAGTGGACCAGCCGACGGGGAGGCAGTCCTTCTCCTACACGGGTTTCCGGAAAGCGCCGCGGCGTGGGGACCCGTCAGCGAATTGCTGAACGCGTCGGGTCTGCGGACCTATACGCCGAACCAGCGCGGGTACTCGCCCGGCGCGAGACCCGACGGAGTCGACTCGTACGGGGTCGATCGTCTCGCCGCGGATGTCATCGGCCTCCTCGACGCTCTCGACCTCGACACCGTCCATCTCGTCGGCCACGACTGGGGTGCCACGGTCTCCTGGGTGGTCGCTGCCCGTCACCCCGACCGCATCACATCTCTCACCGCCGTTTCCGTACCCCACCTCGCCGCATTCGGCCGGGCACTGCGCGAAGACAAAGACCAGCAGCAGCGCTCGAGTTACATCGGTCTGCTGAGGATGGAAGGCAAGGCCGAGCAGGTCCTCCTCGAAGACAACGCACGGCGCCTGCGCGCAATGTTCGGCGATGCCGTCGCACCGGAATTGGTCGACAAACATGTCGCTCTACTCACCGAACCGGGGGCCCTGACCGGTGCGCTGAACTACTACCGCGCCATGACGAGCGATCTGGACCAGACGCCCGCCGTCACCGTGCCCACCACCTATCTGTGGAGCACCGAAGACATCGCGATGGGGCGCGCCGGGGCCGAGATGTGCGGTGAGTTCGTCGATGCACCCTACGAATTCATCGTGTTGGAAGGTGCCACGCACTGGATTCCCGAGCAGCGACCGACCGAACTCGCGAAAGCGATCCTCGAGCGCACCGGAACCAACCCCGCTTGAAGTCCGCCGTTCCCGTCTGCGGGGCCATTCTTCTGGTTTGATGGCAGTACGCATCTCGCGCACCCGGGGAGGGCACCATGAGTGGTATCGCAATCCTGTTGGTCGGGGCGGTTCTGTGCTTCGCCGGCATCGGTTCACTTCACGTCGCGGTTCTCGCCTCCGGATTCGGGCTCGGTTGGCTCCTGGCCGACCTGCTGTCGCTATCGATCGGGACGACGTTCTTGGTCGCCCTGATCGGTGCGGTGGTGGCGTGGGTGGCCACCACGCTGATATTCAAGTTCGCCGCGTTCTTCCTCGGAATCATCGCCGGCGCCGTGATCGGCGCGAAGCTCAGCCGCGTCCTGCAGCCGGAAGACACCAACTGGCTGCTGAGCGCAGTCGTGATCGTCGCACTGGCGGTTGCCTGCGGCTTCATCGCCGACCGGTACCGCGCACGAGCGCTGTTGTGGCTGACCGCGCTCGGCGGAGCGAGCATGGTGGCGTCCGGACTCGGCCTGGCCATAGGCCCCCTGGATTTCCTGGACAATCCGAACGCGGGCGCACAGCAGGTGTTCGCCACACTGATCTGGATCGCAGTGGCGGCCGCGGGCTGGCTTACCCAACGGCGACTCTTCCCGGACAAACTGCGTATCGGCGACGATCGCGCGAAGCGCTAGTCGCGTTCGGGTGCCCGCACCACCAATAGAGCGCCGAGTCCGATCGCAAGCACGACCAGCAGTCCGACTATGCCGCCACGATCCGCAGCGAACCAAAAAGCGAACAGCCCGAACAGGCTCGGCGACAGGAACGAGACGGCGCGGCCCGTCGTCGCATAGAGACCGAACATCTGCCCCTCCCTGCCCGGCGGTGTGATTCTGGCCAGGAACGTGCGCGACGACGACTGCGCCGGACCGACGAACACACACAACAGCAACCCGAACAGCCAGAACATCGCCGGGCCCGACACCATCAGCAAGACGATGCCGACAACGATCATCGCAACCAGCGAGGTCACGATCACCGTCTTGGGTCCGACTTTGTCGTCGAACCGCCCCGCAGTCAGGGCCCCGACAGCGGCGACCACGTTGGCTGCGACGCCGAACAGCAGCACGTCGGCGACGCTGATGCCGTAGACGTTGACGGCCAGAACGGCTCCGAACGTGAAGACGCCCGCGAGACCGTCCCGGAACAGCGCACTGGCCCCCAGAAAATAGACGGTGCGGCGGTCGGCAGACCAGAGGTCGCGTAGGTCTCGGGCCAGCACCCGATACGACTCGAAGAAGCCCGCCTTGTCTGCACCCGGGTCGACCTCGAGACGCGGCAACTCGGGAACGGTCAGCAGGACCGGAATCGCGAAGACTGCGAGCCAGACGGCCGCCAGCACCGCCACCATCCGGATATTCATCCCGTCCTCGGTGGTCAACCCCAGAAAACCCCGTTGGTCGCCGTCACCGACGATGAACCCGAAATAGGACAACAGCAGGAGCACGATCCCACCGAGGTAGCCCATCGACCAACCGAAGCCGGACACCCGGCCGATATTCGCCGGTGTCGACACCTGCCGGAGCATCGCGTTGTAGGGAACATTGGCCAGTTCGAAGATCACCGAACCCACGGCAAGCAGCACCAGGCCGAGCCACAGGTATTCATAGGAGTCGCGGACGAAGAACATCGCAGCCATGCAGGCGACGGTTGCGAGGGTGAGGGCACCGAGGGCCCACTTGCGCCGTCCAGCGGCGTCGAATCGCTGTCCTGAGATGGGTGCGAGCACGGCGATGAAGAATCCCGCGATTCCGAGTGACCACCCGAGCCAGGCGCTTGCCGACACCGGGCCGGGGAGGTCGTCGCCGACCGCGTCGGTGAGGTACACGGAGAAGACGAACGTCACAATCACCGCGTTGAACGCGGCTGAGCCCCAATCCCACAAGCCCCAGGCCACAACCTGTCGGCGCGTCGCGGCTTCCCCGATCCCGGCCGGCGGACGAACGTCGGTGCTCATGTCCGCGAGCCTAGGCGGCGAACAGGATGTTCGGGCGGGTCTGATCTTCCCGAGTCGAGTCGATTACAAAAAGATATTGTGCAATTGGTTGCATACTCACCTCGTTGCATACATACTCTGCTCGTGGCACTCGAACATGCGCTGCTCGTCTCCCTGACCGAACGTTCAGGGTCGGGCTACGAATTGGCTCGCCGGTTCGACAAATCCATCGGCTTCTTCCAGAGCGCCACTCATCAGCAGATCTACCGCGTTCTCAAGCGCATGGACGAGTCCGGATGGGTGAACGCCGAGGTGGTCGCCCAGGACGGCAGGCCCGATAAGAAGGTCTACCGCGTCAGTGACGCCGGGAGATCGGAGCTCGGACGCTGGATCGCCGAACCGAGCGCACCCATCCCTATGCGCAACGAACTGGCGGTGAAGATCCGTGCCGCACAGCACGGTGACCTCGCCGCGCTCATCGCCGAGGTTGCCCGCCACCGTGACGGTCACGCCGCACGGCTAGAGGTCTACCGCATGATCGAACAACGTGACTTCCCCACCCCGGATCAGCTTTCCGGACCAGCCCTCCACCAGTACCTCGTCCTGCGCGGCGGAATTCGCGTAGAAGAGGGGTTCGCCGACTGGTGTCAAGAAGTACTCGACGCGCTCTCACAGTAAGGACACGCCGCTATGACACAGTTCCCCCAGCTCCTCTCCCCGCTCGACCTCGGCTTCACGACGTTGAAGAACCGGGTGATCATGGGCTCGATGCACACCGGTCTCGAAGACCGCGCCAAGGACGTTCCGCGGCTGGCCGAGTACTTCGCCGAACGTGCCCGCGGCGGTGTCGGGTTGATCGTCTCCGGTGGATACGCACCGAACCGAACGGGTTGGCTCACCCCATTCGGCGCCAAGTTGAGCAACCGGTTCGAGGCCCGACGTCACCTCGCGATCACCAAGGCAGTGCACGACGAGGGCGGCAAGATCGCTCTGCAAATCCTGCACGCCGGGCGCTACAGCTATCAGCCGTTCAGCGTCTCCGCCTCGTCGATCAAGGCACCGATCAACCCTATCCGCCCCCGGAAACTCACCGATCGGGGCGTACGCTGGCAAATTCGCAACTACGTACGATGCGCACGTTTGGCACAGAAGGCGAACTACGACGGCGTCGAGATCATGGGCGGCGAAGGCTATTTCATCAACCAGTTCCTGTGCGAACGCACGAACAAGCGCACGGACAGATGGGGTGGGACCTCAGAGAACCGTCGGCGAATGGCCGTCGAGATCGTCCGTCAAACCCGCTCCGCGGTGGGGCCGAACTTCATCATCATCTTCAGGCTGTCAATGGCCGACCTCGTCGAAGGCGGCCAAACATGGGACGAGATCGTCACGCTGGCAAAGGAAATCGAGGCTGCTGGCGCGACCATCATCAATACCGACATCGGCTGGCACGAGGCCCGTGTTCCCACGATCGTGACGTCTGTCCCTCGGGCCGCGTTCGCCGACGTCACCGGCAAGCTCGAGAAGCATGTGAGCATCCCGGTGGCGGCGTCGAACCGGATCAACATGCCCGAGGTCGCGGAAGAGATCCTCACCCGCGGTGACGCCCAACTGATCTCGATGGCCCGGCCGATGCTCGCCGACCCCGACTGGGTTCGCAAGGCCGAGGCCGGGAACTCGGATGAGATCAACACGTGCATCGCTTGCAACCAGGCCTGCCTCGACCACGTCTTCATGCGAAAGCAGGTGTCCTGCCTACTCAATCCCCGCGCGGGCCGCGAAACAGAACTCGTCCTCTCGCCCACCAGAACGACCAAGAATGTCGCCGTCGTCGGAGCAGGACCCGCCGGGTTGTCGGCTGCCCTCGGTCTGGCTCAGCGGGGCCACTCGGTGACGCTCTTCGAGGCGGATTCGCAGATCGGTGGACAGTTCGGAATCGCCCGCAAGATTCCCGGCAAGGAGGAGTTCGCGGAAACGATTCGCTACTACAACCGTCAACTCGCACTCGCTGGAGTGGACGTCCGTCTCGACACTCGCGTCGGTGCGACCGAGCTCGTAGGCAAGTACGACGAAGTGATCGTCGCGACCGGCGTGACGCCGCGCGTCCCGACCATCGAGGGGATCGACCATCCGAAGGTCTTGACATATCCCGAGGTCGTGCGGGATGGCAAGCCCGTCGGGAAGTCGGTGGCGGTAATCGGCGCCGGCGGTATCGGCGTCGACGTCAGCGAGTTCCTCACACACGAGCACTCCCCCACCCTCGACCTGAAGGAATGGAAGCAGGAGTGGGGCGTCACCGACCCTGAGTCGGCTCCGGGAGCGCTCACCACACCGGACCCCGCGCCGTCCCCGCGCGAGGTTTACCTGTTGCAGCGCAAGAAGGGCCGCATCGGGGCGGGTCTAGCGAAGACCAGCGGTTGGGTTCACCGCGCCGCGCTGAAGAACAAAGGCGTGCAGCAACTGTCCGGCGTCAACTATGAACGCATCGACGACGACGGCCTGCACATCACGTTCGGCGAAAAGCGCGAGAAGGCACGCACCCTTCCCGTCGACAATGTCGTTATCTGCGCAGGTCAGGAATCAGTTCGCGACCTCATCGACGAGTTGACCGTCGCCGGCGTCACCACCCACGTCATCGGTGGAGCGGACGTTGCCGCCGAACTCGACGCCAAGCGCGCGATCGAGCAAGGCACCCGTCTCGCGGCACAGATCTGACGCACTAGGCTGGCTGACCGTGAGCCTGCCTAACCCCAACCCCACTGCCCGCGCCGTCGTCACCGGCGCCTCGTCTGGAATCGGCGAGGCGCTGGCCGCCGATCTTGCCTCGCGCGGCCACTCCCTGATCCTCGTCGCGCGTCGCGGCGAGGTCATGGAGTCGCTGGCCGAGACCCTCCGCGCCGAACACGGCGTGGAGGTCGAGGTGAGAGCGTGTGACCTCTCGGACCGGGACGCGCGCGCCAAGCTGGTCGTCGAACTCGCCGAACGTGAGATCAGCGTCCTGTGCAACAACGCCGGAATCGCTACGTTCGGCGCGGTCGCCGAACTCGACCCTGCCTACGAGCGGGCCCAAGTGGAATTGAATTCGGTTGCCGTACACGACCTCACCCTCGCCGTGCTGCCCGGGATGCTCGAACGGGGGTCCGGCGCCATCCTGATGGTCGGCTCTGCGGCCGGGAACATGCCCATTCCCTACAACGCCACATACGCGGCCACAAAGGCCTTCGTCAACACCTTCTCCGAGTCACTTCGCGGCGAACTCAAGGGATCTGGCGTGAGTGTCACCCTGCTTGCACCCGGACCGGTGCGCACCGAGGAACCCGATCCCGCGGACGCATCGATCGTGGACAAACTGGTGCCCGACTTCCTGTGGATCTCGAGTGAGCACACCGCCAAGGTATCGCTCGACGCCCTGGCCGACAACAAGATGCGCATCGTGCCCGGCGTCATCAGCAAGGCGATGTCCGCTGCCGGACAGTACAGTCCGCGTGCGGTCATCGCCCCCATCGTGGGAACGTTCTACAAGAAGCTGGGCGGCTAGCCGCCGGTGAATGTACCTCTCGGCGCGTCCGATGTGCGAGAGGTACATTCACCCTCAGGAGCGTCCGCCCTCACGACACAAGTGCACGTCGCATACGTACTTGCTGCCGACATACCTCGTCTCGCGGGTCATGACGCGCTCCCCATATTGGTCCTCGACGCGCAGGCGTTCGACCAACAACGGTGATTCCATTGGGATGCCCAGCTTTTCGGCATCATTGGCGTCGGCGGTCGTCGCCACGATCGTTCCGCGGGCCTCGGTGAAAACGATGTCGCGATCCTCGAGAATTCGCCGCACCGAGTTCGTGGCGAGGTCGCACCCGAGGACGAAGGCGCAGCGCGGCGGCAACGTCACCGTGTCGAGCGCGACCGGCAGTCCATCGCCCAGACGGATGCGTGCAACGCGGACCGCGCGACTGCCGGGAGCGATACCCAATTCCGCTGCGATGTCCGGTGTCGGTTCGACCCAGCCGGAAAAGAGCACCTTGGATGTGACCTCGACGCCGCGCTCGTCCATTTCCTCGGTGAACGAACGCCAGACCCCCACGGTTTGATCAGCCCCAGCACCAGAAGCGTACGTGCCGCTCCCCGGCACCCGATAGACCAATCCTTCCGCCTCGAGTGACTTGACGGCTTGGCGGGCCGTCATCCGGCTCACGCCGTGCATTTCCGAAAGCTCGGCCTCACTCGGCAATGGATCACCCGCGCCCGCCGAGTCCAACCGGCGGCGCAGCTCGGCAGCTATTTCCAGATAGCGAGGTGATCGCGCCGGGACCATTCACCCACCTCTTTCCTGTGACTTACATCATAGTCAGCTAGACAGCTGTCGACAGTTTCCCCTCCGTGCGATCCAATTGCCGCCGAGGGCCTCCGCGGGCCTTCTAGGACAGTCGAACTGGACCGATTCCAATTCTCCTGGCGATTGTCCCTACTTCTTGACAAGACCGCGTGTGACAGTCAACACTCCTTCCGTCTATACAGCTAGCTGACTAGCTAGCTCGATGTCGGCTGGGTCTTACCGATTCGATATGCGTCCTATGAAGGAGAGCGGATCATGCGTTTCCAGAAGAAGTTGTCGTTGCTTGCCGTGACAGCCGCGACCATCCCCCTGCTCGCAGCGTGCAGCCAGGGGACTGGAGCCGACGACCAGAAAACGGTTGCACTCTTGCTGCCCGAGTCGAAGACGGCTCGGTACGAGGCCAAGGATCGACCAGCCTTCACCGAGAAGTTCCATGAGCTGTGCAGCGACTGCGAGTTGCTCTACTACAACGCAGACCAAGACCCGTCCAAGCAGCAGCAGCAGGTCGAGGCCGCCATCACCCAGGGCGCGTCCACGCTGGTCCTCGACCCGGTCGACGGGAAGTCGGCTGCCGCGTTGGCCAACCGCGCCAAACAGGCTGGGGTCACAGTCATCTCGTACGACCGCATGATCAACGACGCGCCGATCGACTACTACGTCTCCACCGACAACGAGAAGGTCGGCGAGATGCAGGCACAGGCGCTACTCGACGCACTGAGCCCCAACCCCCGCCCCCGCATCGTCATGATCAACGGCTCTCCCCAGGACTCGAACGCCGGAGACTTCAAGACGGGCGCGCACAATGTGTTCGACGCCAACGACGTCGAGATCGTCGCCGAATACGACACCCCGGACTGGAGCCCGGACAAGGCCCAGACACAGATGGAACAGGCGATCACGAAGGTGGGCAAGGACGGGTTCGACGCGGTCTACGCTGCCAACGACGGCACCGCGGGCGGTGCGATCGCCGCGCTGAAGGCCGCCGGCATCGACCCGGCCACCAAGTTCGTCACCGGCCAGGACGCCGAACTCTCTGGAATCCAGCGCATCGTCGCAGGTGAACAGTTCATGACTGTCTACAAGAAGATCACACCTCAAGCCGAGGCCACTGCTGAACTCGCCGCCGCCCTCGCCCTGGGCCAGGAGCCCCCGAGCGGACTGGTGAACGGATCCGTCGACAACGGTGCGGGATCGATCCCCACCATCTACACCCCGATGGTTTCGGTGACCAAGGATGCCATAGCCACGGAAATCGTCGGGGACGACTGGTGGAGCGCGTCGGACATCTGCACCGACTTCTACGCAGAGGCATGCCTGAGCGCTGGAATCGGCTGACCGACCACTGGAGAGGAACAAATCAGATGCATCCACACGCCGTTCCGCCACCCGTACAGGAGTCCGAGTCATGACCGTCACTGCTGACGGCCCCAACACCGCAGATACCCGGTCCGGCCACCCACTGCTGTCGCTGAAGGGAATCTCGAAGTCGTTCGGTCAGGTGCGTGCCCTGTCGGATGTCGACTTCGAGGTCCACCCCGGTGAAGTGGTCGCTCTGGTCGGTGACAACGGGGCCGGCAAGTCGACCTTGATCAAGGTGATGTCGGGCGTCGGTCCGCCCGACTCCGGGGATATCTCCTTCGACGGCAAGCCTGTTCGCATCGTGAGCCCACACGACTCGGCCGAACTCGATATCGCCGTCGTCTACCAGGATCTCGCACTGTGCGACAACCTCGATGTCGTCGCGAACCTGTTCCTCGGACGGGAGAAGGCGGGCAAGGTGGGGTTCCCGCTCGACGAGATCACGATGGAACGTCGCTCTCGGGAACTACTCGACATCCTGGCTGTGCGCACCCTGCGGTCGGTGCGCTCGGAGGTTGGCGGCCTATCGGGTGGCCAGCGCCAAACCGTCGCCATCGCACGCGCGATGCTCGGAAACCCGAAGGTGGTATTGCTCGACGAACCCACCGCCGCACTCGGGGTCGCACAAACCGAACAGGTCCTCGCTCTGATCACCCGATTGCGTGAGCGTGGCCTCGGTGTGGTCCTCATCTCACACAACCTCGCCGACATCTTCCAGGTCGCCGACCGCATCACCGTCCTGCGTCTAGGCCGCAACGCTGGATCCTTCCGCACCGACTCGGTCAGCCGGGAGACCGTCGTCGGCGCCATCACCGGTGCGCAATCGTCGGTAGGAAACGAGGAGCCCCACTCGTGAGTATCATTCCAGCCCAACGACTCACAGCTGAGCCGGAAACTCCGGCACCACAACCGAGAGCGAGACTCGACCTGCGGGCCATCGCCCGCAAGATCGCCGAGGGGGAACTCGGGTCGGTCCGCGTCCTCCTCGTGCTCGCGTTCATCTGGATCGTCTTCTCCATCGCCAACGACCGCTTTCTGTCCCCGACCAACCTGACCAACCTGGCGCTGCAAATTGCCGGAATGGGCACGATCGCGGTCGGTGTGGTTCTCGTGCTGCTTCTCGGTGAAATCGACCTGTCCGTCGGAGCAGTCAGCGGTCTCGCCGGGGGCATCATGGCCACGACGTCGGTGCTACGCGGATGGCCCGCCTGGCTGGCAATCCTCGCGGCACTCGCAGCAGGGGCAGTAATCGGTCTCATCCAGGGCACGATCGCCACCCGCCTGCAGATTCCATCGTTCGTCATCACTCTTGCCGGTCTGCTCGCCTGGCAGGGCGCCCTGCTGGCCGTGCTGGGCGCCAACGGAACCGTCAATATCACAGACCCGACCATCATCGCGCTGGCCGGCACGTTCCTGAGCCCGGCGATCGGATGGGGTTTGGCCACGCTGTCGATTGCCGTCATCATCGGCGGTGAACTGCTGCAACGCCGGCGCCGCCGCGCCGAGAGCCTCGAAGTCGATCGGTTTGCCGTGCTGGTGCTTCGCGTCGGCGCTATCGCAGCGGCCATCGTCGCCGGGACCGCCGTCCTGAGCTCGGAGCGTGGCGTTCCGCTGTCTCTGCTGATCCTGATCGGACTGGTCGTTCTCATCAACGGGTTGCTGCGGTGGTCGACCTTCGGGCGCCACGTGTACGCGGTGGGCGGCAACGCCGAAGCCGCTCTCCGTGCGGGCATCCGAGTGAACCGAGTCCGCATCCTGGTGTTCATGCTTGCCTCCACCATGGCGGCAGCGGGCGGCATTCTTCTCGCCTCCCGGCTCATGGCTGTCAACCAGAACTCCGGCGCAAGCGACCTCCTCCTTCTGACGATTGCGAGCGCGGTCATCGGAGGGGTGAGCCTGTTCGGCGGGCGCGGGTCGGTGTGGGCGGCGCTCCTCGGCGCAGTGGTCATCGGCTCGATCTCCAACGGCATGGACCTGCTCGCGCTGGATTCCTCGGTGAAGTTCATGGTCACCGGCGCTGTTCTGGTCACGGCGGTGTCCTTCGACGCGATCACCCGAGGTCGCCGAAGGGCGCACGGCCGCCTCTGAGTGCGGGTGAGGTGCAGGTTGCCGAACACAGCGGACACCTCCTTGGTGTTGCCGCGCAGTGGTTCGCGTTCGCGACACTGCGCGGCAATACCTTTCGAGACCACAAAGAGACGACTCCATCGAGCAGCATTGCAGTGACACAAACGCGAAAAGGGAAATTGTCCACCGCCCGACTGCCTCCCACCCTCGCGTGACTACTGTGTTCCTGGTGCAGGACAAACTTGTGTGGATCGACTGTGAAATGACCGGCCTTCGGCTCGGTTCCGACAAGCTGATCGAGATCGCGGCTCTGGTCACGGACAGCGAACTGAATGTGCTCGGTGATGGTGTCGACATCGTCATCCATGCCGACGACGAAGCTCTCGCCTCCATGCCCGACGTCGTGGCCAAGATGCACGAGAATTCTGGACTGACCGAAGAGGTTCGGAAGTCCACCGTCACCCTCGCCGAGGCCGAGCAGCAGGTGCTCGCCTATATCCGCAAGCACGTTCCGGTGGCGGGCACCGCTCCCCTGGCCGGAAACTCGATCGCGACCGACCGCGGGTTCATCACGCGTGACATGCCCGACCTCGACACCTATCTGCACTACCGCATGATCGATGTCAGCTCCATCAAGGAACTGTGCCGCCGCTGGTACCCGCGAATCTACTTCGGTCAGCCCGAGAAGGGTCTTGCCCATCGCGCTTTGGCCGATATCCAAGAGTCGATCCGCGAGTTGAAGTACTATCGGAAGACCGCTTTCGTAACCGATCCAGGCCCGTCTACCAGTGATATTGCTGCTGTCGTGGAGGAACTCGGGCCCGCCTGAGATATCGATTGGCTTCTCGGGCACCGGACACGCTAGTATCTTCCTCGCCGAAGGTACTGCCCCCGGGCGGTGTCGCAAGCGCATGGTGAGTGTAGTTCAGTTGGTAGAGCACCAGGTTGTGATCCTGGCTGTCGCGGGTTCGAGTCCCGTCACTCACCCCAACGAAGAAGCACCGCCCCACCTGCGAGAATGCAGGTGGGGCGGTGTGGTTTCCATACCCCGAAACGAGCAAGATCTCCCCGGTAGGGCACTGCGGGGTAGCACGAGGCTTGATGTGCGAGGATTGGCCGCATGCCGAGCTCTCTGATCGAAGTCCGACGTAGCTACTCCGAAGCGGAAGAGGCGCAGCTCATCGACGCTGTACACGGGGCGTTGGTCGAGGCATTCAAGATTCCAGAGGAAGACAAGCACGTACGCCTGATCTCGTACGCACCGCACCGGTTCAGCCATCGACCGGGTCTCTCGCAACCAGAGTGCTTCACCCTCGTGTCGATAGATTGCTTCACTGGGCGCTCGAAAGATGCCAAGCGCGCACTCTATGCAGCTGTTGTGGCCCGGCTATCCGATCTGGGGATTCCCCGCGATCACATAACGGTCCTTCTCCGCGAGATTCCAATGGAGAACTGGAGCATTCGCGGAGGGCAGGCTGCCTGCGATGTCAACCTTGGCTTCGACGTTAACGTCTAACCGCGTACTCCCGGCCTCCGGAGTGTCGAAATCCCTTGCGATGACCGAGGTTCGAGTCCCGCCACTATTGCAACCGGGTCCGAGGCCCACGTAGTCGGTTGTCACCGCCCCGCTCACGCGTCGGCGTTACCGGCCTTCCACCCTGACAGGGTCGGAGCGGAGAGCCCTATGCGGCCAGCTGATCAGACCTTCCGCACCAGCCCATTGGCCGCTGCAAGGGCCATTCGGACTGGTCGGTAGCTATAGCCGCCCGTGGCCAGACCTCTTCAGGTAGCCAGATAGCGGGTCGAGGCCACCACCCAGCCTGATCTACAGCAGCAACACTCAACGTAGATCGCATCGTGGTGGCGATGTCAGACGCCATCGGTAGCTTCCGAGCATGAACGCTCATCCCATCGAGTGGGGCGAACTCGTCCCAATCCTTGCCGCGCTGACCGTCCTACAGATTGCACTAGTGTCCGTTTCGAAATTGATTGCGCTGTCGGACCTGTTCAAGGTCAAGCGATTCGGGCACTACTCCGAAGCAGCCGCAACATTCAGCTACTGCACGTCGTCCCTGGCCGCTATCACCGTTTGGTGGAGTGGTGATCCCATGACACCGATCCAACCCGCCGACCGCCGACATGTCACGGTTGAATGGCTCCAAGTGTCCACAGTCATCTACGTCACATTGCTGGTGTTCCTCGTAATGTTTCTGCTCCCATTGCATTGGTTTCGTTGGCGCATCTTCACTGTCTACTTCGGTGGATTGGCAATTGCGATCCTGGCCCTTGCAATAGCAATCTTCGTCACCCCGGAAGCCGTGTGGGCCACCTACACCGCAGTCGCCATCACCGTCATTTGGGTGTGCTACTTTCTCGCCTGGGGCATTCGCCACCTCAACTTCATAGTGGGGCGCGACGCGTTCGCCTCACATATCCGCCGCCGCTTCGTTAGATGGCTCAACCGCAAACCGGTCGTGCAGGTGCGAGAACTCAGCGGGTCTTCAACACAAGCGCGCAATCAAGAGGTGCTCATGCAACGAACGATGAAACGCCGTCGTTGATTGCGCCCTCACACGTCGGCGTTACCGGCCTTCCAGACCTCCCACGGAACGTTCCAGTCACCGAGGCCGTCAGTCCCCGACAACGTGCCGCCCACCGTGTTCTTGACGATCACGATGTCGCCGCGCTTCGTATTGTCGTACACCCACTTGGCGTTGGCAGGGCTGAGGTTCAGGCAGCCGTGGCTCACGTTCGTGTAGCCCTGCTGCGCCAACGACCACGGTGCCGAGTGGAAGAAGATGCCGCTGTAGGACATTCGAGTGGCCCAGTCGACCGGAGTCCTGTACCCATCGGCGGAGTTGACCGGCACACCGTAGGTCGAAGAATCCATGACGAGATGCGAATAGCGCTCTGCGATGATGTAGACGCCGTTGTCTGTCGGTGCGGCGTCCTTCCCCATCGACGTGGGCATCGTCATGATCACTTCGCCGTTGCGCTCGAAAGTCACCTGCTTGGTGTTGTCGTCCGCCGTGGCGACTACGGCGTCACCGATCGTGAATGCCGTGTGACCGTCCTCTTGACCGAACAGGCCGTCACCGAAATCCTGACCGAACGCTGCGACCTCGACCTCCACGGTGGTTCCGGGGGTCCAGAAGTGCTCGGGCCGCCAGCGCACCTCACGTTTGTTCACCCAGTAGAACGCGCCCTCGACCGGTGGATTCGTCGTCACCGTGATGGCAGCCTCAGCAGCCTCCCGGTCGGGAATGTCCTCGTCGAACTGCACGGCGACGGGCTGGCCGATGCCAACCACCTCACCCTCCCACGGCAGCACATACGGTTTGGTGACGTTGCCCGGTGCGCTGGTGGTGAACTCGGATGTTGATGTCGTGGCGCCACCCAGGCCTTTCGCGGCCACCTCCAGCCGGTACTTCCTGTCATAGCCCAGCGGCTCCGTGTTCGACCAGGACAACCCGCCAGGAGCTATCGCACCGTCGACCGGTTCGCCGTCGGGGTTGATCATGGTGACCTGTGCCAGCGTGCCATCGGACACTGTCACGCTGACGGGCTCCGCAGGCGAGACGCCCACGACCCCGTCAGTAGCCGACAGCGTTATCTTCGGCTTGATGAGTTCGGTGACCGGATTGGAGTCGATCGGCGCCTCGCCTTCCGACGTGACGCTGCCCGTACTCGATACGGTGCATCCTGCGATCGACAGTGCGAGTACGAGCGATGTCGCCACAATCGTTGCCGGCTTCGAGACCGAATTCACCGCCTGCGCGTGCCATTGTCCAACGCCCATAGAACACCCCGTTCACGTCCTTACTCCGAGATCACGCTTACGTCGTCGATTCCTTTGCCATTGCCGATGGAGCCGGTTCGTCGAGACCGCGTGGTTCCTTATGATGCCAGGCCGCCGGAAGCCGATTCCAAGTAAGCGATGCACAGCCCAGTAACGTTCGAATATCAATCGTGACCAGCAGTACTGGTGTACCCGGATGGGATGGATCCATCCGCAAGACGAACTTACGACCAGGCGATTTGCATTCCCGAGAAGCGAACCGCTAGTGTTCTGTCTCGCAAGAGCGAGCGCCTATAGCTCAGCTGGTAGAGCAAGTGACTCTTAATCACTGGGTCCGGGGTTCGAGTCCCTGTGGGCGCACTTGCAACAAGACCCCCATCTTCTCGCGAAGATGGGGGTCTTTCTCTCTTTCGCACCATCGCGCCACCGGTGAATGGTCACGCGGGCGCAAACAGCCCGTCGAGGTGTGAAATTTCCGCGAACTTCGCACCCCGACGGCGGGGTGAAGACCGTTCAGCGCAGCACTTTGCGAAGCAGCACCAGTCCCACCACGGCACCAGCGGCAATCAGTCCGTACTTGACTGCCGGCTCGTTCAGCTTCGAGATCAGAGTCCGCTTCGTGTTCTCCACGAGAACCTTCGGATTGGTGCGGACCGCCAACTCGTCGAGAGTGCTTGCGAGCTCATTACGTGCTTGTTCGATCTCACGCTCGATGCTCTCGGTGTCCCTGGGCACGTGTCCTCCAACTTGTTCGACTTTTCGATCAGCGAGAGCGACGCTACCGCGACGGTCCCACACTTGGGTCAACCGTAGACGAGACCGGAGGACCTGCGGCAACGTCTCCCCCAATCGCGCTCCGGCCGCGTCCACCCCTTCCCGGTAACCTGACTTCTCGTGACCGACAACAGCAGACTCGCCCCCGGAGACCTGGCCCCCGACTTCACATTGCCCGACGCCGATGGCAACGACGTCTCACTCACCGACTACCGCGGACGCAAGGTCGTCGTGTACTTCTACCCCGCAGCCGGTACGCCGGGTTGCACCAAGCAGGCGTGCGACTTCCGCGACAACCTCGCCGAGTTGAACGGCGCAGGCCTGGACGTGATCGGAATCTCCCCGGACAAGCCCGCAAAGCTGGCGAAGTTTCGCGACACCGAGGAACTGACCTTTCCGCTGCTCTCCGATCCCGAGAAGGCCACCCTCTCAGCCTGGGGCGCGTTCGGCGAGAAGAAGATGTACGGCAAGACCGTTCAGGGCGTCATCCGCTCCACCTTCCTCGTCGACGAGAAAGGGAAGATCGAGGTCGCCCAGTACAACGTCCGCGCCACCGGCCATGTCGCGAAATTGCGTCGGGATCTGTCCGTCTGATCAGCGACGCCGGCACGCCCCTGCACGAGGATGATCAGGACTCGGCAGCCTCGTGAAGTTCGACCACGAGCTGGTCTACTCGGGCTGCTATGTCGTCGCGGACCAAGCGCATCCGTTCGATGCCTTCGATGCCGCGTTCGGACGGCTCGTCCGTGTCCCAGCACTCGAACCGAGTGCCGGGCACGGGTTCGACGTGCGCCTCACGGCCGAGCGTGACCACCCGATCGATATCGCGGATCATCCCCGAATCGATCAGTGTCGGGATTTCACCGGAGATGTCGATGCCGAACTCCTGCAGCACCTGCGCCGACAGTGCATTGACCGCGGCCCCAGGCTGGGTGCCGGCCGAGTAGACGTCGACGGTGTCACCGGCAGCCTTGCGCATCAGTCCAGCCGCCATCTGCGACTTTCCGCCATTCTTGACACACACGAACAGCACGGAAGGTTTCGTCATCGGTCTTTCCTATCTGGATCGGTGAGTAGGGAGGTCAGCCCTTCTTCAGTCACGGGCGAAGCGTTTGCGTAGCGCCAAAGACACGTAGACCAGGCCGACCAGAACTGGAACCTCGATCAGTGGGCCGACCACCCCAGCGAGCGCCTGCCCGGAGGTGGCGCCGTAGGTGGCGATCGCGACCGCAATGGCGAGTTCGAAGTTGTTGCCCGCGGCGGTGAACGCCAACGTGGTAGTTCGCGCGTATCCGAGCCCCATCGCGACACCGAGGAGGTACCCGCCGCCCCACATGACCGCGAAGTACACAAGTAGCGGGATGGCGATCCGGACGACGTCCCAGGGTCGGGACGCAATCTGCTCACCCTGCAGCGCAAAGAGAACAACGATTGTGAAGAGCAGCCCGTACAGCGCCCAGGGCCCGATTCTGGGAACGAACTTCGACTCGTACCAGATTCTGCCCTTGGCTTTTTCGCCGTAGCGGCGGGTCAGGTAACCGGCGAGCAGTGGGATGCCAAGGAAGACGACCACCGACTTCGCGATTTGCCACGGCGAGGCCTCGATGGTGGTCTGCTCGAGGCCGAGCCACCCCGGCAGGATCGACAGGTAGAACCAACCGAGACCCGCGAACATGATCACCTGGAAGATCGAGTTCAAGGCAACGAGAACAGCGGCTGCCTCGCGATCTCCGCAGGCCAGGTCATTCCAGATGATCACCATCGCGATACACCGGGCGAGGCCGACGATGATCAGGCCTGTGCGGTACTCGGGTAGATCCGGCAGCAGCAGCCAGGCCAGGGCGAACATCAGCGCCGGACCGAGAACCCAATTGAGCAGCAACGACCCGATCAGTAGTTTGCGGTCGCCTGTGACGGTGCCCAGGCGGTCGTAGCGCACCTTCGCCAGCACCGGGTACATCATGATCAGCAGGCCGAGGGCGATCGGCAGCGAGATGCCATCGACTTCCACGGCACTGAGGGCATCGTCGAGTTCCGGGATCATCCCGCCCAGGAGCAGGCCGGCGACCATTGCAGCGCCGATCCAGACCGGCAGGAACCGGTCGAGGGTGGTGAGTTTACCGAGAACGGGGGCGTGTTCGGTGGTGATGACCTCGCTCATGCCGACCCCTCGGCACACACCTCGGACGGCACAACCGGGCCACTCTCGGTACGAAGCACCGCGCAGAGTCGCTGCAGAGCCGAGGGGATCACCCAGTAGTACACCCACGTTCCCCGGCGTTCGCAGTCCAGCAATCCGGCCTCCCGAAGCACCTTCAAGTGGTGCGAAATCGTCGGCTGTGACAGGTCGAACGACTCGGAAATGTCACACACGCAGGCTTCGCCTCCGGCATGGCTCGCGACGAGGCTCAACAACCGCAGTCGCACCGGGTCTCCGAGCGCCTTGAACATGTGCGCGAGATCACCGGCGGAGCCCCCGGTCAGCGGCTCCTTCACCAAAGGTGAGCAGCAAGCGCCAACCTCCGGGCTATCCTGATTCGACATTCGTCTATATTGACAGATATCGAATCGAAGTGCGACCCCGACCGTCGGTGAATCGATCGATGTACGACCCGCGGCGCCGAGGGGAACTTCGGAATCTACGACGAAAGACAGATAGCCTGGGGCGGTGGAGCCTTCAACCAGCAAGCAAACGCCTCGCCGTGTGGACCCTGCGTTGGAGTTGCAATCAGACCCGCAGGAGTTGATGCCCCGCAAACGTCCGATCCAGGAACGGAGTCGCCGCAAGTTCGACGCATTACTCGCCGCGTCGCGGGAGTTGCTGGTAGACGTCGGATTCGAATCGTTCACCTGTGAAGAGGTCGCGGCCCGCGCCGAAGTTCCGATCGGCACGCTCTACCAGTTCTTCGCGAACAAGTACGTGATCGTATGTGAACTCAACAGGCAGGACCTCGTCGGCGTCCAGCACGAGATAGCACAGTTCGACGGAGAGGTCCCGTCTCTGGATTGGCTGCGGTTCCTCAATTCCTTCGTCGACCATCTCGCGGGCCTGTGGACCTCCGACCCTTCGAGGCGAGAAGTGTGGCTGGCGATGCAGTCGACGCCCTCGACCCGAGCCACGGGGGCACTCCACGAAAAGGAATTCGCGGAGCAGATCTCCCGGATGCTTGCACCACTCACCCCTCATACGCCGCGCGAGCGCCGCAAGATGATGGCGGAAGTCCTGGTCCACGTCGTGTACTCGATGCTCAATTTCTCGGTACAGGACAATCAGAGCCACGCGGACGCCGTTGCCGAACTCAAACGGCTGATGGTGGCCTACCTATTGGTCGCCGAGAAGGAATCGCGATCATCGGCACCGAAGTCGGAGGTCTCCTCAGGGTGACTCGATGACGGCGAACGCGCCGGCCATGTCTCCGTCGTGAGTAAGGGATATGTGGATCCTCGCGTCCATCAGATACTCGGCGACATCTCCGCGTAGGCGGATACCGGGTCGCCCCCATGCGTCGGTCACCACCTCGATCAAGTGGTGAACCATTTCCGGCAGCACCGGTGGGCTGGCGAAGTGGGAAGTGGACCAAGCCTTGATCACTGCCTCCTTCGCAGCCCACCGGGCGGCGAAATGCCTTGCCGGATCAGAACTCCGGGTCGCGGCGTCGCGACGCTCGCCCGGTGTGAAGTTGTCGAGCATGGCCGTCCCCGGCCGGTCCATCTGCTCGGCGAACTCCGACACCGTCACGAGGTCGAACCCGATCCCCAGAACTCCCATCATGATTCCTACGCTCGACGTTCCTACTTGCAGCCGGGCAGACCCGAGCCGTACACGCCGTCCGCTCCCAGCCGAGCCGCCTCGGTGAGCAGCACGTCCGCCTCGAGCTGGCGTGCTGCCGCAGCCGGGACGCCGTCGCCACCGAAGCGGCGATCGGCGGGACGCTCGTAAAGGCCGGCGCCCCCGCACATCGCGCGGGCCAGACGACGCTGACCCTCGACGGTTCGCCTGCGAGCCTGATCGAGGTACGCCTCTCGCCTGTCAGCCGGGATCGACTCGACGAAAGCCTGCGCGTGTACCACCGCGATCATGCCGGATACATGCCCGAACCCAAGGCTGGTCAACAGACCGGCCCGCAGCGGGAACTGCTCGCCGAAGCGCAGCGGCTCCTGAGCCCATACAAGGTGGTCGAACTCGGACATCTTCTCGTCCACACAGTCGAGGCTGCGGTTCGGCGGGACGATGCCCTGGGAGAGCACCTGGCAGAGACCGATCAGCTGGAACGCGGCGGCACCACCCTTGGCGTGCCCGGTGAGGCTCTTCTGCGAGACGACGAACAGCGGCGCACCATCGCTGCGGCCGAGTGCCCCGGCGAGACGTTCGTGTAGCTCCGCCTCGTTGGGATCGTTGGCCGCCGTGGAGGTGTCGTGCTTGGAGATCACCGAGATGTCGTCCGCGCTCACACCCAGTGAGCCGAGCGACTGGGCGAGCCTGGAGTCCACTCCCCCACGGCCCGCACCGAGCGCACCGATGCCGGGGGCCGGGATCGACGTGTGAACTCCGTCCGCGAACGAGCCGGCGTAGGCGACCACGCCGAGAACGGGCAGGCCCATCTCGAGCGCAAGGTCACCACGCGCCAGCAGGATCGTGCCGCCGCCCTGGGACTCGACGAACCCGCCACGCCGGCGGTCGTTGGCCCGCGAGAATCGACGGTCGTCGATGCCCTTGGCCCGCATGTCATCGGTCTTGGCCGTCGCGGACATGTCACCGAATCCGACAATGCCCTCGATGTCGAGATCGTCGAATCCACCTGCGACCGCGAACTGCGCCTTTCCGAGCTTGATCTTGTCGACGCCCTCTTCCACGGAGACCGCGGCCGTGGCACATGCCGCAACCGGGTGGACCATGGCACCGTAACCGCCGACATACGACTGAACAACATGCGCCGCAATCACATTCGGTAGCGCTTCCTGCAGGATGTCGTTCGGCCGGCTCTCACCGAGCAGCGTGTCGATATACAGCGAGCGCATCGAGGTCATGCCGCCCATACCGGTGCCCTGGGTGTTGGCGACCAGTGAGGGGTGCACCCACCGCAGCAGTTCGCTGGGCGTGAACCCTCCGGTGAGGAACGCGTCCACCGTGGCGACGATGTTCCACAGGCCCACCCGGTCGACGGAGTCGGCCATGTCGGCCGGGATACCCCACTTGGTGACGTCGAATCCGGTCGGAACCTGACCGCCCACGCTCCGGGTGAGTTTCATCCGGCGCGGCACGCGGATCTCGGTGCCCGCACGACGGGTGACCTGCCAGTCACCGCTGTCGGGCACCTGGGTCGCGACCGTGTTCTCCGGGTCTGCCGAGGTGAAGCTCATGGCCTCGGCCTCGCTGCCGACAACGAAGGTCAGATCCTTGTCGAGGAACACCGACGTCAACAAGGGCGCGGTGTTCTCGACCATCGCACCGTCGTCTTCGTATCGGCGGATACCGCAGCGCTCGACGACCGTGTCGTGGTAGCGATCCGCAATCTCCGCCTCCGGAACCAGTTCACCACTCTCGGCGTCGTACCAACCCGGAGACGGTGTGGTCTCCCACACGACCAGTCCGGTGTTCCAGGCGAGTTCGAGAACGCCCGCGGCCGACAACTCTTCGTCGACCTCCATCTCGAAGCGAGTGCGTGCGGAACCGAACGGCCCGAGTTCACCGGCACCGACGATGACGACGAGGTCCTCGGGGGCCGCGGTGACGCTCGGCCACTGCGTGGTTACCGGCTCGGTGATCCGCGGCGGCGCCGGCAGGGCCGCGATCGTGTCGCGCTCGGCGGCATCACCGGTGGCGGCATCGGCTGCCTCCGCCGATTCCTGTGCTTGCTTCGCCAGGGCAGGCAAGTCCAGTTTCACCTCGGCGAGTCCGCCGGTCAGGTCGGCCCCCACCGGCTCGGTGGCGGCGAGGCGACGTGTCTCGGGCTTGCACCACCGCAGCAGTTCGGTGGCCATTTCCTTGGTGGACCACGTACGCACCCCGGCACTTTCGACTGCCTCGACCAGTGGGTCGTTGCCGCCCATCAGGCCGGTGCCGCGAACCCAACCGATAAGCGCGTGCACCAGCGTGACGCGATCGGCCCAGTTCCGCTCCGCCTTCCAGCGCGCGACGATCGCATCGAGCGCTGCCTTGGCCTCGCCGTATGCACCGTCGCCACCGAACAGACCGCGATTGGGGGAACCGGGCAACACCACGTGCAGGTGGGTGTCGACGTCCCTGTCGTAACCGATCTTGCCCAGTCCACCGATCAGGCGTTCCACCGACCACAGGAGTACACGCATCTCCATTTCGGCGCGGGCACCCGCGTCGGCCAGATCGCCCGCCACGCGGGGTGCGGCGAACGGGAACAGGAGCGTCGGGGTGACGACTTCCTTGACGAGCTTCTTCGATCCACCAGCGGTCTCGTACTGGGCCTCGCCGATCCACTCGATGAGCGAATCGATATCGGTGTAGGAGGCCATGTTTGCCGGGACCACCCAGAGGGCGGCGCCGCCACGAGCGTTGGTGCGGTAGAGATCGCGGTAGAAACGCAAACGCTCGTCGTCGAGACGTGACGTGGTCACGAAGACGGTGGCGCCTCCCGCTAGAAGCTTGCCCGCGACCGCGGCCGCGATGGAACCCTTGCTGGCTCCGGTGATGACGGCGATCTCGTCTGCCCATTCGCTCGTCTCGCCGACATCGGCAACCGCCACTTCCGCGATGCGCCCGTACTCCTCGGCGAGTGCTGCGCGGCCCTCTTCGGCCGCCCGGGACTGCCACCACTTGGCATGCGTGGCAACAGATTTTCCTGCACCGGCAAAGCTCTCAGCGCTGACGGGCGCAGAGCCTGCCGCAGCGGCGTCCCCTTCACTCGACCGAATCCACATGCGAGCCAGATCTTCACGCGTGCTGGCCCAACGGTCGTCGAGGAGGACAGCCCTGGCACCGTCGAACGCGGGAGCAACCAGACGCGGCCAGTCGGAACCGAGTTCCGCGGACACGAGGTCGATCAACTCGGTGTCGGTGGGTTGCAACTGCGTTGCCGTGTCGTCGGCGAGACCGAGTTGCTCGAGCACCAGCCGGGCCGCCGAAGCCAACACTCCATCGCGGCCGGTGATGTGTTCGGTGAACTCACCGAGCGCAGCAGCGTCCACGGTGCCCGCTGCGCCACCACCCGAGGATGGCAGCGAAACGCTGATCCCGCGCCGCGCGGCCACTGCGCCCACAGCGCCATCGATCGCGGCGTCCACTGCCGCGCCGTCTGCCAGACCGCCGGAGGCCAGACCGCCGAGCTCACCGCCGCGGATACTGGAACCATCGCGGGTTCCGAGCGCCACCTCGGCGGTGACATGATGCGCCCAGCCGTCGCCGAGTTCCCAGACCTTCTTCACACGATCCGCGATCGCTGCCGGGCGACGACCTGAAGGACCGAAGACCTTGCGGAGGTGGTCGGTGATCGAATCGGACAGCACCGGGCCGAAGGCCTTGTACGTGCGAGCCAAGGAATCGACAGTGCCGGCCAGCGAACGCATATCGGCATCGGCGGCACCGTCGATGGCACCGAGCGAGAGTTCGGAGCCAAGGTCGACGAGTAGCTGGTTACGGCGCGAGGACACGCCATCGCACAGCGCCTCGATCGTGTCGGCCGGACCGATCTGGTCGGGGCGAAGCTTGGTCCACAGGCTGATCAGCACAGCGGTGGCATCGGCAGCCGTGAACGCGATGTCGTCCGGCCGTGGCCCAGCGGACGGGGCCGCGGCCGGTGCGCTCGGGGCGGGCGCCGTGGCGGCGGGTGCTTCCGGCGCCGCGCCGGTGTCCGGCTCTTCGCTGACCTCGTCCTCCTCGGTCGGCGCCGGGTCGACGTCGGTGGAGTAGACGATGGACGCTTCACGCTCGATGTTGAGTACCTCGACCGGGTGGCCGAAGCGATCGGGCAGCTTCAGCGTCTGCGACGCCAAGTTCGCGACCGTCGGGACCGCACCCAGACCGATCTCGACGAACCGCTCGACCCCCAGCCCGCCGTCGGATTCGCCGGTGAAAAGCAGATCTTGCGTCTCGATCCAGCGCACCGGGCTGGCGAACTGCCACGCCAGCAGCTCAGTCAGCAGCACACGGGTGAGCTCCACCGGCTTGTTCGCCCAGGAGTCGAAGTCCCCCAGCACCTTCTCGAGGGGCTTCGAGGGAACCAGGTCGACGATCTCCTGCACGAACTCCTTCTTCAGGGAGAACGGCTTGGGAACAAGGTTCGGGATGTATCGCCCGATCAAAATGGCAGGGTCGATGTCCTGTGGAAGCAGTTCCTCGAGGCGACCACGGAAATCGTCGACACCCCTGCGCAGCACCATCGAGTGGAAGGGGACATCGATACCCGGGATCATGATGTACGCGCGCTTACCCCCGAAAGCCTCACGGCGGAGGTCGATTTCGCGCTCGAGCGCATCCAGCCCGGCGACCGTGCCCGCGACGACATACTGCGAACCGCGAAGGTTGAGATTCACCACCTGCAGGAACTCACCGGTCTGCTCGGCGATGCCGGTCACGAACGTCACGACGTCGTCGTCGCGCAGTCCGATCTGCGACGGACGGATCGCGGCCATCCTGTAGTCGGAACGCCCGGCCTCGTCGCGGGGGACGAGTGCGTGCATCGCCGATCCGCGTTGGAAGACGACCTCGAGCACAGCCTCGAGGGGCAGCACGCCGGCGACGGCAGCGAGGGCGTTGTACTCGCCGACCGAGTGGCCGGCCAGCAACGCGCCCTCGACGAACGCGCCCGACTCGCGCAACTCGGCCACCTGGGCCACACCGAGGGTCGCCATCGCCACCTGGGTGAACTGGGTCAGATGCAGGACGCCGTCCGGGTGCTTGTATTCGACACCGCGGGCCCTGACAACTGTCGGGTTGTCGCGGACGACCGCGAGGATCGAGAAACCGAGAGCACTGCGGGTGTGCTTGTCGGCGCGGTCCCAGATCTCGCGTGCGGCCTTCGACCGGGCACGGGCATCGAGGCCCATTCCGGCTTGCTGGATTCCCTGCCCGGGGAACGCGTAGGCGGTCCTCGGGGCGGCAGTGCGACCCGTCGCCACCATCACCAGGTCGCCGTCGATTCGGCAGCCGACCTCGACGATCTCGGCGCCGCGTTCGACTGCGACTCGGTCGACGCGAACGTCGATCTCGGCACCCGGCCGAACCATGCCCAAGAAGCGAGCGGTCCAGGCGGTGAGACGACGCGGCGGCATCCTGGTCTCGGTGCGGTCGACGGCGGTCACAACCTGCTGGGCAGCGGCGGACAGCCACATGCCGTGCACGATCGGGCTGCCGAGGCCTGCGAGCAACGCCGCGTTGTCAGCAGTGTGGATCGGGTTGTGGTCACCCGACACCTGGGCGAACGAGCCCATGTTGCGGGGAGCGACGATCGTGGTCTCGCGGCGACGGCGTCGCGGCGTGTCAGTGGCCTCGTCGCTGAGCGAGCCACCCGCGCGTGCCGGGTCGGCAAGTGCACCCTTGCCGGTACGCCCACGGATCGCGAAGCGTTCCGAGAGAGTGGCCACGGCAGGCGCCTCGAGGCCCTCGCCCAGCATGGCGCCGACGTCGACCTTGACCTCGACGACGCGACCCAGGTCGGTGTCGAGAACGGAGACGACCGCAGCCTTGACCACCAGAATGCTGGTCTCCGACGGCAGCTCCCCGACGAATTCGACGGTGTGGTCCAAGTGAACGAGGTCGAGCATTCCCTCGATGACCGACAACGAATCTTCGGTCTTCGCGCCACCGAGCACGGCGAAGACGGCGGGCCAGCAAGCACCGACGATCACGTCCGGGACGGCCCTACCACTGACGCTCAGCGTTGTGGGCAGACCCGAACCGGTGACACCGGCATGGTCGGCGACCAGATCGGGCATCCAGGCGACGTTGAGTCGCGCGACACCACCCTTGACAGTGGGTAACTCCTGACCTGCCGCAACCGCCAGGAGCGCCGTCATGGACTGCTCCGCGTCGACCTCGGTAACAACCGGGGCGCCACCGTCGGCGACAGATTCAGCCACCGTGATCCGGATGTTCACGGACTTTCCTGCCACCAGTGGAACGGTGAGAAGCACATGCTCGTCGTCGATGACGGAGAGTTCGGCACCTGTGGTCTCGTGGAACGCCTTGGTATCGGACTCGACCGACCACTTGTCGAGGTCACCGAGGCGGCGAACCGGGCTCTGGGTCAGGCGTGTAGCCCAGGTGATGTCAGGCGCGGAGAGAACCACGTCGATGAGGCCGGGCGCGACGTCCTGATGACGACGCCCGATCCGGGCGATCGGCGCTGCGCCTTCTGCGAGCAATTCGTCGTAAGTGGCCTTCTCGAAACGGTCGAGCAATTCACCGACAGGTTCGTCGACTCGCGTGATGCCCGCGACGGAAACGGTGCCCGGGATGACGCAGACCTGGTCCGCGGTGTAGCGGGGGTCGTGTGCCTGCCACAGGGAGTCGGAGCGCCACCAGCGACGGACGTCACCGTCCACGACAGGCACGAAGTTGACCGGCTTGCCTGGCGTCTTGCACAGCGACACGAAGAACGATACGTCCGCAGGATGTAGTGCGGTGGTAGCGAAATCGGGGTACTGGGCCGCCAGCGCGCAGATGGCGGCTTCGGGGCGCTCGAGGATCGCGGGGTCGGCGAACAGGGTGGGGATCGGCCCCCGGTCGACGGGGTGCAGACGCGACTCGGTGCGCTGAAGCATCTCTGAGAAGCGGTCGCGCCACGTGACATCGAGCCACGGGCTGACGGTGGCTTCGCCGATGGCGTCCTGAAGGTCTGTGCCGCAGTCGAATTCCTTCGCGGCATCGATCCCGACCGCCAGCTCGAGGTAGCGGCGGAGCCATTGCTCGTAGGTCATCGCCTCGACGTCACCGAAGTACGGCTTCGCCGTGATGTTCAGTGCCGCAATGATCTCGTCGCGGCGCTCGGCCACGGCGTCGGAATCGCCGGCGACCTCGTCGAGTAGTCGACCGGTGCGCGACGCGGCGTTGTCGATCTCGTGGATGTCGGCACCGAGCTGACTACGGCCCGAGGCCATGCCCCCCTCGGCGGTGCCCGCCGCTACCCAGTCCGGGGTTCCGGGAGTTTCGACGAGCAGTTTCTTTACCTCCGCAGAGGTGGTGGACTCCAGGGTGGCCATTGCGGCTGTGCCGACGAGGATGCCGTCGACGGGCATTGCCGGGAACCCGGCTTCGGCAGACCATCGGCCGGTCAGGTATTCGGCCGCCCGCTCGGGAGTGCCGATGCCGCCACCGACACAGATCACCAGGTTGGGCCTCGCACGCAACTCCGAGTAGGTATCCAGCAGCAGGTCGTCGAGGTCCTCCCACGAGTGGTGGCCGCCGGCCCTGCCGCCCTCGATGTGAACGATGACGGGGAACGACGGAACCTCGTTGGCGATGCGAATCACTGAACGGATCTGCGCGATTGTGCCCGGCTTGAAGACGATGTGGGTGATGCCGACCTCGGTGAGCTCCTCGATGAGCGCGACCGCCTCCTCGAGTTCCGGGATGCCGGCGCTGACGACGACGCCGTCGAACGGGGCGCCCGCAGCGCGCGCCCGCTGAACGAGACGCTTGCCTCCGATCTGCAGTTTCCACAGGTAGGGATCGAGGAACAACGAGTTGAACTGCACCGCACGACCGGGCTCGAGTAGCGTCTTCAGTTCCGCGACACGGTCTTCGAAGATTTGCTCGGTGACCTGTCCACCGCCGGCGAGCTCGGCCCAGTGGCCTGCGTTGGCGGCGGCGGCGACAATCTTGGCGTCGACGGTCGTCGGGGTCATGCCTGCCAGCAGGATCGGCGAACGACCGGTCAGCTTCGTGAACGCGGTCTCGACTCCGATGCGGCCGCCGGGAAGTGTCACCGGCTTCGGAAGGAACTCGGTCCACGCCGCCGGAACCTCGGGGGTCGCACCGGGGGTGAGAAGATTCCGCTGACCACCCCGAGTGGCGGCCGGGACGATCCCGACCCCCCGACCGCGAACGCTTGCCGAGGTCATTCGGGTGAGGATGTCCTCCGGACCCAGATCGAGGATCCACGCGGCACCGGCGTCGACGGCACCCTCCACGGCATCGACCCAGTCGACGGGGTCGACCAACGTACCGCTCGTGAGGGCGCGCGCCTTCTCCTCGTCCAGACCACAGCGCGCAGCCCACTGACCGACGATGTCGATCGTCTCGGCAAGAGCGGGGTGGTGGAAGCCGATCTCCACGCCGAGGGCCTCGAAGATCGGCGAGAAGACCGAGCCGCCACGCTTCTTGGCATCGCGCTCGCGTGCCTCGTCGGCCGCGATCTGCTCGCATCGTTGCTGCACGCGCGCCAGCTGGGCGGGCGGACCGGACAACACGACACGTCGCCGGGCGTTGCGGATGCTGAGGGCGGCGGCGCGCTCGGGATCGAGACCCTCCGCAAGTTCCCCGACGATCTGCCGAAGACGCTCCGGATCGACGTTGGAGACGGCAAGCATGGGGGTCGAGTCCGCTGCGGAGATCACACCTCGACGGCGCCCGACCAGCCCGGCTGCCGCACCGATCAGCTGCGTGAGCGCAAGGAGTTCACCGTCCTTCTCACCCGAGGAAGTCACCGCTTCGGCGGCGATGAGCCCCTGCGAGTGACCGATTACCGACACGGGAGGCGTAACCACGGGATCGAGACCCTGGGCCACCAGTGCACGCAATGCCGCGATCTGGGTGAGGAAGACGCCCGGGAGCGACACCGCCGCCGAGCTGAGCGCCGCATCGGAGGGGCCGCCGTCCTCTTTGTCTGCGAGTTCCTGCTCGAGGATCCACGCGATGGGATCGAATCCGGCCGGCCGCACGACGAGCAACTCCTGTGCCACGGGAGCCAGACAGGCGGCGGCATCGTTGACGATCTTGGTCAGAACGGGCTCGAGCCCGTTGTCACGGCTCAGTTCCTCGAGCGAGCTCAGCCAGGGCGCCCCCTGACCCCCGAAAGCCAACGCGTAGGGCTCACCCGCGCGCAGACGATCGACGAGGGTTCCCCGATACGACGACCGAACGTCGTCGCCTCTTCCTACGCCGACGTGCCGCGAACCCTTCACATTTCTCCCGTTTCCCGCGGGTGTCGTACCGTCAATCGTCACGCATGTGTCCTCTCCTGGTCCCCCTGGTCAGAGGTGGGAATGGCCGGGTCTGCCGCCCTCGGCGCGGAGCATCGGCTGTACCGGTTCTGATCAGCGCTCGAGGGCCGTTCAAGGTTGACACACAATTATGAGGATTTCCTCACGTTCATACCCCCTTACGGCCCCCGGGGTCGCGTAACGTGGGTACATCCGGTGATGTCACTCACAGGTTCCGTCAAAAGTGACTGCCGAGTAGCTCGCATCCACGCTGGACCCGGGTGGTGCATGGACGTCCAAGAACCTGAGGAATGTCTCATATTTATCGTTATCAATTCGTTATCATCTTGACGAGATATCGGGCTTATGCGTGCAGCCGGTTCGCCCACGATCTGCGACGAACTCCGGGGAGCCGGAAGCGCCTCGAAGCCAGACCGTGCACCTGAGGCTGACCCAGACCGTGCACCTGAAACTGACGTAGGTATGAACGCTCCCGTCGACCCGTGCGTGCGGGCGTCCTCCACCGATGACGTACTCTTAGCCTTCGCGCGCGAGTGGCGTAATTGGCAGCCGCGCCAGGTTTAGGTCCTGGTGTCCGAGAGGACGTGGGGGTTCGAGTCCCCCCTCGCGCACCACACGTGATCGCGAACCGTCGACCTGGCATCCGCCAAGGACACCCGGGCTACCATGTGACCATCGCCATACCGTCGACCCGCTCCTAGCAGCGCATTCGGCGATTCAGGTACCGTCACTACGTGTCCGGAACCCACAAGCAACGTCGTCCTGCGCTGATTCTGTTGGTGCTCGTCGGGGCTGTGGGGTGTCTCGCACTCGGCTGGTGGCAGTGGACTCGCTTCGAGGCGGTGGGGGGAACCGGTCAGAACCTCGGTTATGCCTTCCAGTGGCCGTTGTTTGCGGGGTTCCTCGTGTACTCGTATCGGCGGTTCGTCCAACTGGAAGACGCACGACTGCGGGACACCGAACTCGACAACGCTCAGCTCGAGGACGCTCAACCGGAGGACACAAACCCGGCGAACCGAGCCGATGCCCCGACTACACCTGCAACTTTGCACGAGATCCCGGCGGACCTCCTACCCTCTCGCCCCACGGTTGTCGAATACTCAGATCCCGACGACCCCGAGAACCAACAGATTTCGCAGTACAACCAGTATCTCGCCGAGCTGTCCGCTCGCGAGAACGATAGGAGTTCCACGTGAGCACGGGCCAAGACGAGAAGACCGCGAGTTCGGTCGCGGACACTTCAAAGCAGCAGAAGGTAGCCCCCGCGCTCCTGCGTTACCGTGTCCTCGCCTACGCCACCGGTATATGGCTGCTGGTTCTCACGGCCGAAATGGTCGCCAAGTACATCTTCCAGGTCGAAAATCTGCCCAGCTGGATCGCAGTAGTCCACGGCTGGGTGTACTTCGTGTACCTGCTGGTCACCATGGACTTGGCCGTGAAGGTCCGTTGGCCCGCGGGCCGGACGGTCGGAACCCTCCTCGCAGGCACCATCCCGTTTCTTTCCTTCTACGTCGAGCACCAGCGGACCAAGCAGGTTCGAACCGCCTTCGGCCTCTGACCGAGACCCCTACGCCACCGATCAGCGTTCGGTGAGCGCCGCCAGCGCGGAAACGAGTTGGACCAGGGCGCGTCCTCGATGCGAGGACGCGTCCTTTTCTTCCGGCGAGAGCTGCGCCGCCGATCTGGTGTCGGCATCCGGCAAGAAGACCGGATCGTAGCCGAACCCGCCGTCGCCTACCGGTTCACGGGCGATCGTGCCACGCCATTCACCCCGGACCACCGACTCGTCGCCACCCGGCACCACCAGGGCACACGCCGAGACGAAGTTGGCTCCCCGCCTGCCGTCGGGTACGTCCTGGACCTGCGCCAAGAGCAACGAGGTATTGGCGTTGTCGTCGCCGTGCACACCCGACCACCGCGCAGACAGGACGCCGGGCATTCCGTTCAAGGCGTCCACCTCGAGTCCCGAGTCATCTGCGACACAGGGCAATCCGGTCGCTTGTGCACCGTCACGCGCCTTGGCAAGAGCGTTCTCCTCGAATGTGGCGCCAGTCTCCGGCGCCTCCGGGTACTCCGGCACCGAATCGAGTCCGACCAGTTCGATACCGTCTACACCGGCCGACTCCAGGACTCGATGCAATTCACGGAGTTTCTTCGCATTGCGACTGGCCACCAGCACTCGCACGGCTGTCGACACCGATCTACCCTCCGAACTTCTTCTTCGACGTCTCCGGAACCTCCAGTTCGGGTAGGCCGCCGGGGTAGGGAAGCTCGAGGGCGGCCTTCTGAACCTCGAAGAGCTTCTCGCAGCCGGCCAACGCCGAATCCAGGAGCTTGTCGAGCGTGCTGCGCGGGAACGTTGCTCCCTCGCCGGTGCCCTGGATCTCCACGAGAGTGCCCGTATCGGTGGCCACCACATTCATGTCGACCTCCGCTCGCGAATCCTCCTCGTACGGCAAGTCGAGACGCACCCGACCATCGACCACACCGACACTCACCGCAGCGATGGCGCAAGAGATCGGTTGGGGGTCCGTGAGGCGGCCGGCAGCGCGAAGATACGACACCGCGTCCACGAGAGCGACATACGCACCGGTGATGGCGGCGGTACGGGTTCCACCATCGGCCTGTAGGACGTCGCAGTCGAGCGCAATCGTGTTTTCTCCGATCGCGGCGAGGTCGATGCAGGCACGAAGCGAACGGCCGACCAGTCGGCTGATCTCCTGAGTGCGTCCGCCCACCTTGCCCCTGACCGATTCGCGTCCACTGCGGGTATGGGTCGCGGCGGGCAACATGGCGTATTCGGCTGTCAGCCAGCCGAGCCCGGATCCTTGGCGCCACCGCGGAACGCTGTCTTCGACGCTGGCCGTGCACATCACCCTGGTATTTCCGAACTCCACCAACACCGATCCTGCGGGGTGCGTGGTGAATCCTCGGGTGATCTTGACCTCGCGGAGTTCGTCGTCCGCCCTACCGTCTGCTCGTGTGGTCACTCCCGAGAGCCTAGTCGCCCCTCGCGAACTCGGCCCACAGGCCGTCAGATGGTGTAGACGGCGCCCGCGGACACTGCATGGACGGGGCCGGAGAATTCGGCTTTCGCCTCGGCGATGACATCTTCGCGTGACGTCCACGGTGGAATGTGGGTGAGCAGCAGTTCGCCGACACCCGCGCGGTGCGCGACCTGACCAGCCTCGGTTCCCGAGAGGTGAATTCCCTTGGGACGATCCTTGCTGTGCGTCCACGACGCTTCCGCAAGCAACACATCGGCGCCGCGAGACAGTTCGATGACCTCGTCGCACATGCCCGTGTCTCCGGTGTAGACGAGTGTGCGCCCGGCGCCGTCGGTAACGCGCAGACCGTATGCCTCCGGTGGATGGTTCACCCTGCGCGCGATGATGGTGAGGTCCCCGAACGTGACGGGCTCGCCGTCCGTCCAACAGTGCACGTCGACCGCGTCGGAGATGTCATCGACCTCGGCTCCGCACTCGGCGGACGCCCCACCTATTCGGTGGGCGGTGTCGGAGGGCCCGTAGACGAGGGCACGTCCGCTCGGCGGTTGGGGGTGGTAGCGCCGCCACACCAGCAGGCTGGGCAGATCCAGACAGTGGTCGGCGTGCAGATGGCTGAGGAAGACCGAGACCTTGCCGGGGTCGGCGAATCGTTGGAGCGCACCGAGCACGCCCGGGCCGAAGTCGAGGACCAGCGGCGGCGTTTCCGGCGCGGTCAGCAGATAGCCCGATGCAGGTGAGTCTGGTCCGGAGACGCTCCCTGAACACCCCAGGACGGTAATGCGCATACCCGTCATGCTGCCACGACGACCCGATCCGGAAAAAGCTCCCACCAGTTTCGGCGCGTCGGCAACATGTGGCGGTCTCACACGAACGTTTGCGGGCCGATCGCCTTCCGATTCCGCTGCTTCCGGGCATCTGCGGAGAGCACCCAAGCGGCGATGACGCCACCCACGGCTCCGAACAGGTGTCCCTGCCAGGACACCAAGGGCGACGACGGGAAGACACCCCACAGCAAGCTGCCATAGAAGACGAACACCACGATGCCGATCAGGATCTGACCGACATTGCGAGTGAAGATCCCGCGGACCAGCAAATAGGCCAGCAGACCGAAGACCAGCACCGATGCACCGATGTGGTTGGTATACGACCCGCCGGTCAACCAGGTGCCCAGGCCGCCGACCACCCAGACGATTCCGGTCGCCGCGATTCCCCGTGCGATGCCCGACAGCAGCACGAGGAATCCGAGCAACAGCAGTGGGACGGTGTTCGCGAAGAGGTGAGCCCAGTCGGCGTGCAGAACAGGGGCGAACAGAATCCCCCAGAGCCCGTCGAGTGTCCTCGGTTCGATGCCGTTGTTCTGAAGACGGTCGTTCGTTGCGACGACGTCCACGAATTCGATCACGTACAGCAGAATCGTGAAACAGCCGACGAGGACTGCGGATGTAACCCATACGGGCCGAGGTTTCCGCGCAGGATCGGGCAGCGAACCGCCCCGGGGTACCGGCGAATTGGATTGCGAGGAATCGAACAGGTTGCTCACGATCCACGCCCCGCTCTGGTCATGCCCACAGTTGCCCCTCCAATGCTTCTTCAGCATCCTCGACCGTACCCTCGTAGGCGCCGGTCGACAGATATTTCCATCCCCCGTCTGCCACAACGAACGCGATATCCGCCGTTCGCTGCGCCTTGACTGCCTTGCGTGCGACACCGAGTGCGGCATGGAGGATGGCGCCGGTGGAAATGCCCGCAAAGATCCCCTCGTGCTCGACCAGTTCGCGGGTGCGGCGAATCGCGTCCGCGGGGCCGACGGACCAGCGGGAGGTGAGGATCGACTCGTCGTACAACTCGGGAACGAAGCCCTCTTCGATGTTGCGGAGACCGTAGACCAGTTCCCCGTACCTCGGTTCCGCCGCCACGATCTCGATCCCGTCCACGTGCTCGCGCAGATACCGTCCGACACCCATCAACGTGCCCGTCGTGCCCAGTCCGGCGACGAAGTGAGTAATCTCCGGAAGGTCCCGCAGTATCTCCGGGCCCGTGCTCTCGTAATGCGCGAGGGAGTTCGCAGGGTTTCCGTACTGGTAGAGCATCACCCAGTCGGGGTTGTTCGCAGACAACTCCTTGGCCACGGCAACGGCCTCGTTCGAGCCACCGCGAGCCGGTGAGTCGATGATCTGCGCTCCGAACATCGTGAGCAGCTGGCGACGTTCCACCGACGTGTTCTCGGGCATCACACAGATCAGCCGGTATCCCTTCAGTTTCGCCGCCATCGCAAGCGAGATTCCGGTGTTGCCACTGGTCGGCTCGAGAATGGTCGCTCCTTGCGTCAGGACACCGTCAGCCTCAGCCTGTTCGATCATGCGCAGCGCAGGGCGATCTTTCACCGATCCGGTGGGGTTGCGATCCTCGAGTTTCGCCCACAATCGCACCGGATGCGGACCGTCCCACCGCGGTGACAATCTCGGCAAGCCCACGAGGGGGGTGTCCCCAAGGGTGTCGAGAAGCGAATCGAACCGCGCCACGGCAGCGATCAGCCTCCCGCGACGGCGGGCAGGATGGTCACCGAATCCCCGTCGGCCACCTCTGTGTCGAGTCCACCCGAGAAACGGACGTCCTCGTCGTTGACGTACACGTTGACGAACCGGTGCAGCCGCCCGTCTTGGATGAGACGGTCCTTGATGCCTGCGCAACGGATGTCGAGGTCGTCGATGACGGCAGAGAGCGTGAGACCCTTTGCCTCCACTCGCTTTTCGCCACCTGTGTGGTTGCGCAAGATGGTCGGGATGGAAACAGTGACAGCCATGGTCGGCTCCTCGTGGGTGTGGGGTGTCTATCCGGCACGAGACCCGTCGCGTGGGACGGGAAACGTCACTTGTCAGGGACGTCCGCCACGGAGGTATGCGCGAACTTGTAGCTCTGAACCACGTCGACGGGTTCCTCGGTGACCACGCCCTCGACGATTCGGTAGCTACGCAATTCGTGGGCGCCGGGATCGCGGGTGGAGATCAGCACGTAGTGGGAGTCCGGCTCGGATGCGAGAGAGATGTCGGTGCGACTGGGATACGCCTCGGTGGCGGTGTGTGAGTGGTAGATCACAACCGGGACTTCATCGGCGTCATCCATCGCACGCCACACCCTCAGCTGCTCACCAGAGTCGAATCGGAAGAACGTCGGCGACCGCTCCGCGTTCAGCATCGGGATATGTCGTTCAGGTCGGTCGGAGCCATCAGGACCAGCGATGATTCCGCACGCCTCGTCAGGGTGGTCGGCGCGCGCGTGCGCGACCATCGCCTCGACAAGATCCGATCGGATCACCAACACCTTCTCCACCTCCGTGAACGCCATCCTAGGTGTACGCGATCCGGTCGGCCACCGCATACCCCATTCCCCATCGATGATGGCCCCCGTCTGGCCTCACAATTTCAGTAGGCTGGACTTCCGTAGCCCTGGACCAACCCTGACTGAACCATTTCGATGCGTCGCCCAAACCGATCGAGAAGAGTCCCGTGAGCCATTCTCTGGCTACGTGCGCACCCGACCCGGACAATCCACTCCATCATCACAAACGACGATTCCGGTTGGTATGTAAGACCTTTCGCGATCTGAAATCTCTGGTAACTTCGATGCGGTGCGAATCCTCAACACCGCCATCATCGCAACTTCAGCCATCGCAACAGCCACAGTGCTCGGCCCCACCGCCTATGCGGCATCGCCGCTGGGATTCACTGCCGCCCACACGATCCCATCCAATGCGGATGTGACCTTGTCCGCAGGAGATGAAATCCAGCCGGGCACGTACACCAGCGCCGGCGCAGCCACTGCAGGCACATTCTGCTTCTGGTCTGTCGTCGGCCCCGACGGCACCGTTCGAGAGGGCGGCCAGACCGACCAAACGAACGACCGGCAGACGGCGACGATCGAATCAACTGACACCTTCTTTCAGACGACAAACTGCGCCGCCTGGAATCCTTCCGGCCACAACCTCTTCGGCTCGTTGAGCATGAGCTGACCTGGTCAGCTAGCCACGATTGCGTCCCGAGAGCAACGAACCCACATCCACAAATGGGTGCGGGTTCGTTGCGTACTCAGCTATGTTTGCGCAGGGCTCCTCAGTGAGCAATCGCGGCGGGATCGGGTGACCTTCCAAGTTTGCGCTCGCGCGCTGCGGTCGCGAAAGCAACCTTCACGTCACGGTTCGAGAGCACCCCGAAAGTGGACGCCAGAAACAGATTCAGGATCAGCGTTGCCCATGCCTGCGTCGTGAAGGCCGAATATATTGCGCCGTAACTGAGAGCGCCGAGCACCATCAACATCAGTCGGGCCCACCGAACGCGCTGTGGCAGAACCCATGCCGCGGGAATCGCGAGAGCGGATTGCACCACCATCCCCACGACTATCACCAGCGCGAGGGTTCCGGTACTCGTCGCCGCCGTGACCGCCGCGCTGACGAGGGCGATAGCCGAGGCGATGAACCACACCCAACGGGTGTATGCGATATAGCGCCGGACCCGATCTTCGTCCACGACATGTTCGTCGCCGGAAACGGTCCTCTGAAAAATGCTCATCCCTGCCCCCCTATGTGTGCCGCGACCTCTCTGGTCGGCGAGCGGAAAGCAGTGTATCGGTCAGGAACGATCCGGCTCGAATGCGGACGGGAAGAGGTCACGGTAGCTGGGGATTCCCGCCACCGAGGTCGCCGAGAGGATGGCATCGACGATCGCCCTCTCAACGACGGAGGACGCAGCGGTGGTTACCGCCGTCAGGACCGGCAGGTCTGGCGCGAACGCATCTGGAACGCCTGCCGGGGCCTCGATATCGCGAGTCCCCGTGGCGAGAGCGAAAATCGTATCCCCGTCGAGAGGTGTGTGCGCAGGACGAATCGCGTGGGCCAGGCCGTCATGTCCGGCGACCGCGACCCGACGACACGAGGACTTGTTCAGCGGAGCATCCGTGGCGATCACGCCGATCGTCGTATTGAGCACAGTCGATTTCGCCGCCAACTCGTTGGCTGCCGCCAATTCTCCCCGTTCCGGTCGGCGCAATCCGAATGACGACGCCTTCGCATCGCCGACCCCCCACGGCAGTCCCGTTGACGGATCGAAGACAGATCCCGTCGGGTTCGCCACCATCAGCGCCGCGACGGTCACCCCGCGTGCGGGGCCGTCTTCGATTACGACACTCGCCGTGCCGATGCCCCCCTTCAAGGCCCCCGCACGCGCACCGACCCCCGCTCCCACCGAACCCGAACGCAACTGCGACGACGCGGAGTCGGCAGCGCGGTAACCGAATTCGGCGGTAGGACGCCGGCCCCAGTCCCCGACCGGAAGGTCGTATATCACCGCACCGGGAACGATCGGAACCACCTGATCCGGCGCTCCCATCGGGATTCCGTGACCACGCTCCTCGAGCCACCGCATCACGCCGTCCGCAGCACCGAGGCCATAGGCGCTGCCTCCGGTCAGCAGGATGGCATGGACCTTCCGAACACTGTGGCTGGGATCGAGCAGGTCGGTCTCGCGAGTACCCGGTCCTCCCCCACGAACGTCGACTGCACCGGTGACCCCGTGCGGCGCCAAGACGACCGTGCACCCGGTCGCGGCCCCGCTTCCGAGGGTGGCGTCTTCGTCAAGTTCGTGATGGTGCCCGACGCGCAGGCCTGCAACGTCGACAAGGGAGTCGGTGCGGCCCGGCACCGTGGCCGTCACGGCGCGAGCACCTGAACGAGTGAATCCTGTATCCAGGTCAGCCAGTGGTAGATGTCCAATTGGGCCGCCCGGGGATCCGAGGGGTCCAGCTGGTCAGGGGTGTCGGCGTCTATTCCCAGGTTGGTACCGAGCGCCAACCGCACGTCGTTGATTCCGCTGAGCCAGGCGTCCGCCTGCTCCGGCGTCAGGAGAACCTTGCCCCCGTTCTCGGGGATGGTGTGCAAGATGACGGCTCCCGCCGCCAGTTTCGCGTCGATGATCTCCGGTTCGTGCAATCCGCGCAGAGCCCCGTTGATGTCGGCCCGCGACTCTGCCTGGGTGCCGTCCCCCGATTCGCCCGCATCCCCCGACTCCCCGACATCGGTCCGATGGAAGTCGGGCAGGAGTCGGGCGAGAACCTCGTCCTCCGGGGCCGTCGTATTCCCGGTGCGCATTCCGGTCAGAGCCGCGAGTTCGTCCTCCGGCGCGGATGCCGCCCGCTCCTCGAGGAGACCCACGACGGAGGCGACCAGCGAACGCAGCACCGTGGCCTCGTGCGGGTCCACCTCCGAACGCAACTTCACGCCACCGAGCGAGTTCTTGCGGGTCCACATTCGCACGTCAGGTACCGAGTTCCTTACTGTCGTTCCTTACTGTCCGAACGGAAGGTTAGTCGCCGTCACGCTGCATCGTGGCCCACAGGCCCGCGGCGTGCAGTTTGCGTACATCGTTTTCGACTTTGTCGCGAGAACCACTCGACACCACGGCCTTCCCCTCGGAATGCACCTGCATCATCAGTTCCGTCGCCCTGGCCTTGCTGTATCCGAAGAGCTTCTGGAATATGTAGGTCACATAGTGCATCAGATTCACTGGGTCGTCCCACACCACGGTGACCCAGGGCCTGTCATCGACTACGCCGACTTTTTCAACCTCCGACTCCGCAGGCGTGACCTGCGGAGAGGCTGGCATTGCGCCCACCGGCGGTGCTGTCGTCGAGCAATAAGCCATGACCCCAGGGTACGACGTGCAGCGTCTGAACGACACCGGGGCTTAGAGTAACCGAGTGTCCACAGACAGCACCGCACTGTTCACCGACCAGTACGAGTTGACGATGCTGTCGGCGGCCCTGGCTGACGGCTCGGCGCATCGGCGCTGCAGCTTCGAAGTATTCGCGCGACGTTTGCCCGACGGCCGCCGGTACGGAGTGGTTGCCGGCGCGTCGCGATTGGTGTCCGCGCTGTCGAACTTCTGCTTCGGCGATCCAGAGATCGAAGTCGTCTCACGCTTCCTCGACGACGCGACGGTCGCTTGGCTGCGCGAATTTCGGTTCACGGGTGACATCGACGGCTACCGCGAGGGTGACTTCTACTTCCCCGGTTCCCCCATCCTCTCCGTTCGGGGAACGTTCGCCGAGTGCATCCTGCTCGAGACACTGAGCCTGTCGATCCTCAACCATGACAGTGCAATCGCGTCGGCAGCCGCGCGGATGGTCAGCGCCGCCGACGGACGCCCGATAATAGAGATGGGCTCTCGGCGCACCCACGAAGAGTCTGCGGTAGCGGCGTCCCGAGCCGCATTCATCGCCGGTTTCGCGGCAACGTCCAACCTCGAAGCGGTCCGCAGGCACGGAATTCCGGGGGCGGGCACCGCGGCCCATGCGTTCACCTTGCTGCACACGACCGAGGACCGACGAAACGAGGCGGCGGCGTTCCGGGGCCAGGTTGCGGCGCTCGGCGTGGGAACGACGCTCCTCGTCGACACCTACGACATCACCGACGGCGTGAACAGCGCCGTGGAGGTGGCGGGGCCCGAGCTCGGTGCGGTCCGGATCGACTCGGGCGATCTCGGTGTCCACGCCCGGCAGGTTCGACGCCAGCTCGACGACCTCGGTGCGACGGGAACGAAGATCGTCGTCTCCGGCGACCTCGACGAGTACTCGATTGCCGGGTTGCGCTCCGAACCGGTCGACGTCTACGGCGTCGGGACATCGGTTGTAGTCGGGTCCGGCGCCCCCACCGCCGGAATGGTCTACAAACTCGTCGAGGTCGATGGCATCCCCGTCGAGAAGCGAAGCAGCAACAAGGCTTCGCGAGGCGGTGCCAAGCGGGCCGTACGGTTCTCCCGCGGCACCGGAACCCTCGTGGAAGAGGTCGTGTACTCGGCCCACGCCGACCCCCCGGACCCGGAAGGTTTCCAGTCGCGGGAGTTACTCGTTCCGCTGGTTCGAGACGGGGTGGCGACGCCGCACACGACTACCCTGGAAGACAGCCGGTCCCTCCTGGCTGAGGGCCTCGTAAGCCTGCCTTGGGAGGGATTGAAGCTGTCTCACGGAGAACCGGCGATTCCTGTACGGTTCACCGATCCCGACTCATGGAGGGTTCGATGACGGATTTCGAGAGCGTGGAGTCCGGGAGTCACTCTCGTGCATTGGTGGTGGTCGACGTCCAGAACGATTTCTGTGAAGGCGGATCCCTCGCCGTCGAGGGCGGTTCCGCAGTCGCCGCCGCGATCAGTCGATTCCTTGCGTCGAACGAGTACGACGCCGTCGCAGCCACGATGGATCACCATATCGACCCCGGCGATCACTTCTCCGACGAGCCGAACTATGTCGACAGTTGGCCGGAGCACTGCAGGTCGGGAACACCGGGCGCCGCGTTCCACCCCGGCCTCGACACGAACCGCATCGAATCGGTCTTCTCCAAGGGCGAGTTCTCCGCGGCGTACTCCGGCTTCGAGGGCAAGAACTCCGACGGCCAGAGCCTGGAGGAATGGCTCCGTATGGCGAAGATCAGCGACATCGACGTGGTCGGGATCGCCACCGACCACTGTGTGGCCGCGACGGCCCTGGACGCGGCGGGCGCGGGGTTCGGGACGCGGGTCCTTCTCCCACTCACCGTCGGAGTGTCCCCCAAGACGGTGGAGGACGCGTTCACCAGGATGCGAGCAGCGGGCGTTGCGCTTCAAGGACGCGACACCGACACCCCTTCGGACCGCGTGACGATTTCTGACGTAGGCCCCGAGTAACCTGCTCGGGTGCCGGAAAACCTCCCCAACGTCCCCGAACTGTTGCGCACGGCGGTGCGGTCGCTGGGCGGTGCCGAACGACCGCAGCAACTCACGATGGCGTCGGCTGTCGCGCATTCGATCGACACCGGCGAACATCTAGCGGTGCAGGCCGGCACTGGCACCGGAAAGTCCCTCGCCTACCTGGTGCCGAGCCTGCGGCACGCCGTCGAGTCGGGGAAGACGGTCATCGTCTCGACGGCCACCATCGCATTGCAGCGTCAGTTGATCGACCGCGATATGCCGCGGCTCGCGGAGGCGCTCGAGGACTCACTGGGTAGGAGGCCGCACTTCGCGATCTTGAAGGGTCGCAACAACTATCTCTGCATGAACAAGGTTCACGCCGGTTTGGCAGAAGAGCCGCCCGCAGACGAACTGTTCGATGCGTTCGCGGTCTCCCGGCTCGGCCGCGAGGTACAGCGCCTCACCGAGTGGTCCTCGGACACGGAATCCGGGGACCGCGACGACCTCGTGCCCGGAGTCAGCGACAGGGCGTGGCGTCAGGTCAGCGTCACTGCCCGGGAGTGCCTGGGCAAGTCCCGCTGCCCGGTCGGCGAGGACTGCTTCGCCGAGCGCGCCCGGACGGAGGCTTCGCAGGTCGATGTCGTGGTTACCAACCACGCACTGCTCGCCATCGACGCCATCACGGGGGCGACGATCCTTCCCCAACACGACGTCGTCGTCATCGATGAGGCGCACGAGCTGGTCGACCGAGTCACCAACGTCGCGACCGCGGAATTGGCCGCATCGACGATCAGCGCCGCCGCACGGCGCTGCGCGAAACTCGTGGAGGAACAGGATGTGGACCGCCTCGAGGCAGCCGCGGAAGGCTGGGCCAGCCTACTCGAGGCGTTGCCGCCGCAGCGATGGGAGGTATTGCCGCACGGAGCCGCCCCCGCGCTCGCTGCTGTGCGCGATGCTGCATGGTCGCTGCGTATGGCCATCGGTCCGTCCCGACCCGGCATGGCACTGAGCGATCCTGAGGCTGCAGCGGCACGCAACACCGCACTCGCCGCGGTCGAGGAAGTCCACGACAGTGCCGTGCGCGTTCTCAGTGCTTTCGACGAGCCGGATCCGGCCAAGCGTCACGATGTCGTGTGGCTGTCGGCCGACGAGAACCGTGGATCGGTCCGTCGGGTCGTTCGGATGGCGCCCCTGTCGGTGGGCGGATTGCTGCGGTCGCGACTGTTCGCGGAATCGACCGTGGTTCTGACCTCCGCAACGCTGACGGTCGGCGGTGCCTTCGACGGCTTGGCGGTCAACTGGGGGCTTCCCGCCGAGTCCTCTGCTATCGATCCACCCGAAGCCCCCGCCGAGGCCCGCGCCGTGATGGCCACCGGGTACGAAGCTCCGTCGGACGCCGGCACCGTCAAATGGAACGCGCTGGACGTCGGGTCCCCCTTCGACCACGCCCGCGCCGGAATCATCTACATCGCGAAGCACCTTCCCCCACCGGGTCGCGACGGTCTGGCCCCCGCTTACCTCGACGAGATCGCCGAACTCGTCGAGGCGGCAGGCGGGCGCACCCTCGGGTTGTTCTCGTCGATGCGGGCCGCCAAGGCGGCGTCCGAGGCGATGCGAGATCGCCTCGACACCCCGATCCTGTGCCAGGGCGACGATTCGACCGGCACCCTGGTGCGGACCTTCGCCGCCGACGAGTCGACGTCCCTGTTCGGAACACTCTCACTGTGGCAGGGTGTCGATGTGCCGGGCGCGTCCCTGAGCCTGGTGATCCTCGATCGAATTCCGTTCCCCCGCCCCGACGACCCACTGCTTGCTGCCAGGCAGAAGGCGGTCGACTCGCGCGGCGGCAACGGGTTCCTTTCCGTCGCAGCCAATCACGCCGCGCTATTGCTCGCGCAGGGGGTGGGGCGTCTACTGCGCAGCGCCGACGACAAGGGTGTGGTCGCCGTCCTCGATCCACGACTCGCGACAGCCCGCTACGCGGGCTATCTGCGCGCCTCTCTGCCCCCGTTCTGGGAGACGTCCGATCCACAGGTGGTGCGCAAGGCACTCGGGCGGATCCGCGACTCACGACCCTGAGAGCCCGCAACGCCGTTCGCCACGACTGCGCGCGATCAGAACGTCGGCGCCACGACCAGACCCAGTTCCGAAGGGTCGACGAGAAGCGGGTGCCGTGGAAGCACCCGCACGGTGTACCCGACCGAACCGGACAGTGGGAGAGCCGTATCGGCGACGAACAGTTCTCCCGATTCGTCCGATCCGGCGTGCGCCATGTCCACGGTGACGACGTCGGTGAGTTCGTCGTTCTCGTCGACCCGGCCGAGCACGGCCTGCACGGTGACATCGGAAAGTGTCAGATCGCCGAGCCCGATTCGGGCACGAAGCACCAAGGTCGCCCCGATCACTGGAGTATCGGGCAAACCCGCACCGTCGACCTGCAGCACGGAGATTGACGGCCACCCGGCTTCGACGCGCCGACGGAACTCCGCCAGCTCGCGGGCACCTGCGAAATCGTCGGCCACCACCGCGCGAGACGATTCGGCGGCGGGCGCGTAGTACTGAACGGCGTAGTCCCGCACCATCCGCGACGCGAGTACTTTCGGGCCGAGGTTCTGCAGCGTGCGTCGCACCATCTCGACCCAGCGAACGGGCAGGCCGTCGTCGTTGAAGTCGTAGAACCGGGGCAGAACGGACCGTTCGAGCAGTTCATACAGGGCGCTCGCCTCGAGGTCGTCGCGGCGAGTCTCGTCGGCCACACCGTCGGCGGTCGGGATGGCCCAGCCGTTCTCACCATCGAACATCTCGTCCCACCACCCGTCGCGAATCGACAGGTTGAGACCGCCGTTGAGAGCGGACTTCATGCCCGACGTGCCGCACGCCTCTAGCGGGCGCAGCGGATTGTTGAGCCACACATCGCAGCCCCAGTACAGGTACCGGGCCATCGACATGTCGTAATCCGGGAGGAAGACGATCCGGTGCCGGACATCCGCGTCGTCGGCAAAACGAACGATCTGCTGGATCAGTGCCTTGCCGCCGTCGTCGGCGGGGTGACTCTTACCGGCCACCACAAGTTGCATCGGACGATCCTCGTCGAGCAGCAGTGCCCGCAGCCGCTCCGGGTCGCGCAGCATCAGCGTGAGGCGCTTGTACGTGGGAACCCGGCGTGCGAATCCGACGGTCAGGATCCGAGGGTCGAACACCTCGTCCGTCCAGCTCAGCTCTGCGGCGGTCGCGCCGCGCTCGATCCACGACGCCCGCACACGCCGGCGCACCTCTGCCACCAACTTGGCGCGCAGCGCGTTGCGGGTAGACCACAGTTCTTGCGCGGAGAGGTCCTGCAGGCGCTCCCATCCGCGGGCTTCCTCGATCAGTTGTGGGCCGACGACTCGGGTGGCGAGGTCGATCCATTCCGGTGCAGCCCACGTGGGCGCATGCACACCGTTGGTCACCGATCCGATCGGAACCTCATCGGCATCGAATCCCGCCCACAGCGGCTGAAACATGGCCCGGCTGACACTCCCGTGCAGCTTGGACACGCCGTTTGCGCGCTGACCGAGCCGCAGGCCCATGCTTGCCATGTTGAACACTGACGGATCCGACTCGCGGCCGAGGGCGAGGATCCGGTCCGTCGTCAGCCCCGGAAGAAGCGAAGAGTCGTTCTGCCCGTTGTCACCGCCGAAATGGTGTCGCACGAGATCGATCGGAAAACGGTCTATTCCGGCGGGAACGGGGGTGTGCGTGGTGAAGACCGTACCGGCGCGGACCACGGCCAGAGCTTCGTCGAACTCGAGTCCCTCCGCAGTCACCAGTTCCCGGATCCGCTCGATGCCGAGGAAACCGGCGTGTCCCTCGTTCGTGTGGAACACAGCGGGATCGGGCAGCCCGTGGGTGTGTGTGTAGGCCCGTACGGCGCGGACACCACCGATACCTGCGAGGATCTCCTGCTTGATCCTGTGATCCTGGTCGCCGCCGTAGAGGCGATCGGTGACGCCCCTCAGCTCGGCGTCGTTCTCGGCGATGTCGGAGTCGAGCAGCAGAAGCGGGATGCGCCCCACGTGGGCGATCCACACCTGGGCGCGCAGCACCCGGTTACCCGGTAGTGCGACATGGATCAGAACAGGCGCACCGCCGGTCGAGTCCGGCCCGGATTCGGTGAGTAGGCGCAGCGGCAGCCCCTGCGGATCGTACGGGGGATAATGTTCGACCTGCCAGCCGTCCGCCGACAGCGACTGCCGAAAGTAGCCCGAGCGGTAGAGCAGACCGACACCGATCAGAGGCAGCCCCAGATCCGAGGCTGCCTTCAGATGGTCTCCGGCGAGAATTCCCAGACCGCCGGAGTAGTTGGGCAAAACCTCACTGACCCCGAATTCCATTGAGAAATAGGCGATCCCACCGCCCAACGAGACTCCCCTGCGTTGCTGGTTCTGGTACCAGCGCGGCCGGGTGAGGTAGTCGTCGAGATCAGCGGCCGCGGCGTCGAGATGGGCGAGGAAGCGCTTGTCGCCGGCCAGCTCGTCCAGCCTGGACGGCTCGACCTCTCCCAGCATTCTGACCGGATCGAACTCCACCTGCCCCCACAGGTCCTCATCGAGCAGTGAGAACAACTCCCGAGTGGGCGCATGCCACGACCATCGCAGATTGGTGGACAGCGGACCCAGTGCCGCCAGCCGTTCCGGAAGATGGGCTCGCACGGTGAATCGACGCAAGGCTTTCACCTCGCGAACGATAACGCAGAATGCGCGTCGCTGCGATTGGTCCACCGGTCGCCGCGCGATCTGGCGATACCGACAGGAAGCCAGGCACTCGATTACGGTTGAACCGGCGGCCCGTGCAGGAGCTGCCGGCAACTTCCGGCGATGGAACGGAGCCCAGCGTGACAGGTCGACTCGGCATCGACGACGTGGAACCCCACATCGGAAATGGACGATTTCCCGCAAAGGCGGTTGTCGGCGAAGTTTTTCCGGTTCGGGCCACGGTATGGCGTGAAGGTCACGACGCCGTGGCCGCCACTCTTGCAGTCAGCGCCCCGCGCGATGCTCGATCCGGTGCTTCGGCCACGTTCCGCGTTCCCATGGTGGAAGGACCGCTTCCCGACACCGTCGACGGCTCCTTCACCCCGACCACCGAAGGCCTCTGGACATTCCGCATCGAGGCCTGGAGCGACCCGGTCACCACCTGGAGGCATGCCGTAGAGGCCAAGCTAGGTGTCGGCCAGAGCGCGGCCGAACTGTCCAACGACCTCGAGATCGGGGCGCGCCTGTTCGAAAGGGCCGCGACGGGCGTCCCCCAGGCGAACCGGTCGCTGCTCGTCGGCGTGGCGGCGTCGCTACGATCCGATCGCCATCTGACCGAACGGGTCGCCCCGGCCTTCGGCTCGGACGTCACCGAACTGTTGCGGGCGCACCCGTTGCGTGACCTCGTCACGAAGAGTGAACCCCACAGCGTGCTGGTCGACCGCGCCCGCGCGCTGTTCGGTTCCTGGTACGAGTTCTTCCCGCGGTCAACCGGTGGCTGGGACGAGAATGGCAATCCGAGACACGGCACTCTCGCCACCGCCGCCGCCGCACTCCCGCGGATAGCGTCGATGGGTTTCGACGTCGTGTATTTGCCGCCGATCCATCCGATCGGAAAGATCAACCGCAAGGGCCCCAACAACACTCTGACGCCCGGGCCCGACGACGTCGGTTCGCCTTGGGGCATCGGCTCGGACGAGGGAGGACACGACGCAATCCATCCCGACCTGGGAACCATGCAGGATTTCACCGCTTTCGTCGACGCCGCCCGGAAGCTGAACCTGGAGGTGGCCATCGATCTGGCGCTCCAGTGCGCCCCGGACCACCCCTGGGCGCGCGAGCACCCCGAGTGGTTCACCGTCCTTCCGGACGGCACCATCGCATATGCGGAGAACCCGCCGAAAAAGTACCAGGACATCTATCCGGTCAACTTCGACGAAGACCGGGACGGAATCTACGCCGAGGTTCTGCGTGTCGTGCGGCACTGGGTGGCGGCGGGGGTGAAGATCTTCCGGGTCGACAACCCGCACACCAAGCCGCCGGATTTCTGGGAGTGGCTCATCGCCGAGGTCAAGGCGTCGGATCCGGACGTGTTGTTCCTGTCGGAAGCCTTCACCCGTCCCGCACGGTTGTACGGGCTCGCCCGGCGGGGGTTCACCCAGTCCTACACGTACTTCACCTGGCGAGTCGCCAAGTGGGAGCTCACCGAGTTCGGCAACGAGATCGCAGCCAAGGCCGACGAGGCGCGCCCCAACCTCTTCGTCAACACCCCGGACATTTTGCACGAAAGCCTTCAGACGGGAGGCCCAGGAATGTTCGCGCTGCGAGCCGCATTGGCCGCGACACTGTCGCCTACCTGGGGCGTGTATTCGGGATACGAACTCTACGAACACCTTCCAGTCCGGCCAGGCAGTGAGGAGTACCTCGACTCCGAGAAATACCAGTTGCGTCCCCGAGATTTCGAGGGTGCCGCCGCCCGCGGAGAATCGCTCGAACCGTGGATCACCGCGCTCAACCGCATCCGACGTCAACACCCGTCCCTGCAGCAGTTGCGCAACATCCACTTCCATCATCTGGACAACGACGCGTTGATCGCCTACTCCAAGTTCGACGCCACCACCGGCGATGCGGTATTGACGGTGATCAACCTCAATCCGTTCGGCCCCGAGCAGGGAAACCTGTGGCTGGACATGCCGGCACTGGGACGGGACTGGCAAGACCACCTCACCGTTCTCGATGAGGTCTCTGGCGAGCAATATCATTGGGGGCAGACAAATTTCGTGCGCCTCGAACCCTGGCGAGCGGTGGCCCACATCCTCGCACTTCCGCCTGTTCCCTATCCCGCCAGAGTGCAGCTGGCTTACCGCGGAGGTAGATAAGTGACCGTCGACCCGCCCGCCGCACTCGCTCCCGACGCCGCCGACCTCAATCTGCTGGCCGCGGGAGTTCACTACGATCCGCATTCGATCCTGGGTGCACACCCAGGTCCGGGCGGCACGGTGATCCGCGCCCTGCGCCCTCACGCCGAGTCCGTCGAAGTCGTTATTCGGGGAACCACCTTCTCGATGGAGCACATTGCACACGGCGTGTGGGGAACTGTCGTGCCCGAGGAGAATCCGGCGGACTATCGACTGTCAACGACTTGGCCGGACGGTCACAACGAAGTTTCGGCGGACGGATACCGATTCCTGCCGACCCTCGGCGAGCTCGACCTGCATCTGTTCGGTGAAGGCAGGCACGAACGACTGTGGGAGATCCTCGGCGCACACCTCCGGAACTATGAGACTCCCGATGGAACTGTCTCCGGAACCTCCTTCGCCGTCTGGGCTCCCGCAGCGCGCGGCGTGAGTGTGATCGGCGACTTCGATGCGTGGGGCGGACAGCGGTTCCCGATGCGTGCACTCGGCTCGAGCGGTGTCTGGGAATTGTTCATCCCCGGCATCGGGGTGGGAGCGGTGTACAAGTTCCAGGTCCACGGCCCGGACGGCAGCGTGTGCGACAAGGCCGATCCGATGGCGTTCGCAACCGAGGTGCCGCCCGCCACCGCATCGCGGGTGTCGGCCAGTACCTACCAGTGGCAGGACGACTCGTGGCTCGAGCAGCGCGCGGCCACCGAGCCTTCGCAATCCCCCATGAGCGTCTACGAGGTCCATCTCGGATCGTGGCGCCCCGGCCTGAACTACCGAGAACTGGCCGAACAACTCGCCGCTCACGTCTCCGGGTCGGGATTCACCCATGTCGAGCTGCTTCCCGTCGCCGAGCATCCGTTCGGTGGATCGTGGGGGTACCAGGTCACCTCGTACTACGCGCCAACCTCGCGATTCGGTTCCCCCGACGATTTCCGGTGGTTCGTCGACCATCTGCACGCGGCCGGGATCGGAGTGATCGTCGACTGGGTGCCCGCCCATTTCCCCAAAGACGACTGGGCACTCGCCCGTTTCGACGGCACCCCGCTGTACGAGCACAGCGACCCGCAGCGGGGCGAGCAACTCGACTGGGGAACCTACATATTCGATTTCGGCCGCCGGGAAGTACGCAACTTCCTTGTGGCCAACGCCCTGTTCTGGATCGACGAGTTCCACGTCGACGGTCTGCGCGTCGATGCGGTCGCCTCGATGCTGTATCTCGACTACTCCCGACCGGATGGCGGTTGGACCCCCAACATCCACGGCGGGCGGGAGAATCTCGAGGCGGTGGCGTTCCTCCAGGAGATGAATGCCACCGTGCACAAACAGCACCGCGGGGTGGTCACCATCGCCGAGGAGTCGACGGCCTGGCCAGGGGTCACCCGCGACACCATCGTCGGCGGTCTCGGGTTCAGCATGAAGTGGAACATGGGGTGGATGCACGACACTCTCGGCTACCTCGCCCACGACCCTGTCCACCGCAGCTACCACCATCACGAGATCACGTTCTCGCTGATGTACGCGTGGAGCGAGAACTACCTGTTGCCCATCAGCCATGACGAGGTGGTTCACGGCAAGGGCACGCTGTGGACGCGGATGCCCGGAAACGACTACACGAAGGCGGCAGGAGTCCGCTCCCTGTTGGCGTACATGTGGTCGCACCCCGGCAAGCAACTTCTGTTCATGGGTCAGGAATTCGGACAGATCAGAGAGTGGTCCGAGGAGCGCGGACTCGATTGGAATCAACTGGACGACCCCCATAGCGGGGCCCTCCATCGTGGGCTGCTCCGACTGGTCGGTGACCTCAACGCCACCTACCTCGAGCACCCGGCCCTGTGGACCCTCGACACGTCGCCGGGCGGGTATTCCTGGATCGACGCCAACGACACCGCGAACAACGTATTGAGTTTCCTGCGCTACGGCACGGACGGGTCTATCGTGGCGTGCCTGTTCAATTTCTCGGGTTCCCCGCACTCGAATTACCGTGTGGGCCTGCCGGAACCCGGCAGATGGCGTGAGATCCTCAATACCGACGCGGAGATCTATGCCGGGTCTGGTTGGGGAAATCTCGGTGCGGTGACGGCAACGTCGCAGTCGTGGCACGGTCGCCCCGCTTCGGCAGAAGTGGCGCTGCCCGCCAACGGCGCGATCTGGATGAGTCTGGAGCGCTGATGAGGGGGCGGGGGTTATGACCAGATGCCGGCTGCGAACTGCGGGTGTGGGCGTTCTCGCTTCGGCCGCGGTCGCCGTTTCGGGGTGCACCCTGTCGATCGACGGCGAGGCTAGGTCCACCTATGACGACCCGTACAAGGTAGCGGGGTTGGATGTCACTTCGGGGCCCAGTGGCGCCCGGAAGGGGGTGCCCGACGCCGACCTTCCCGTTACCGGCACCGACGGCGGCGAGATCGACCGCATAGTCGCGAATGCGGTCAGCGACATCGAAGACTATTGGCGTACCGAGTTTCCCGCGCTGTTCGGGCGCGACTTCGAACCGATCACGGAACTTATCTCATGGGATCCCCGCGACTCCGACGGCCCACGCTTCTGCGGGGACAGCACCGAGGACGTCGTCAATGCCGGCTATTGCAGCCTCGACCACACGATCGGCTGGGACCGGGCGCTACTTGTGCCGGAGGTCGCCGAGAAGTTCGGCACCGTGGCAGCCGTCTCGGTGTTGGCACACGAGTACGGGCACGCTGTACAGACGAAAGCCGGTATCGCCGACGCTGACACCACCGGCGGCATCGTGCGGGAACAGCAGGCCGACTGTTTCGCGGGCGCCTTCATGCGGCACATTGCGGAAGGCAAGTCGCCGCATTTCACGCTCAACACCTCGGATGGCCTGAACAAAGTGCTGGCGGCGGCGGTGGCTATCGGAGACACCGATCCCAACGATCCGGAAAACGTACACGGCTCGCCGTTCGAACGCGTCACCGCCACGCAGATCGGGTTCACAGACGGGCCGCCGTCGTGCATTCGTATCGACGAGAGCGAGATCGACGCACGCCGCGCGGATCTACCGCAGCGATTCACCGACGCATACGACGACGGCGAACTTGCCGTCACCGAGGAGTCGATCGAGGCCTTCTTCACCTCGTTCCAACGGATCTTCGATCTGAGCGAGCAGCCCGAACTCGACCTAGGCGGCGCCGACCTCGGCTGCGAGGATGCGGTCGTTACCGAACCGGTGTCGTACTGCCCTGCCACCAACACGATCGGGGTCAGTGTCGACCAACTCGCTCAGCGCGGCGCGCAACCCTACCCGAGTAGAACTGAACTCTTCCAGGCCACCCGCACCGGCGACTACAACGCATACCTCCTGCTCGCTTCCCGGTACACCCTCGCGTTGCAAAGAGATCGCGGCGACGACCTTCGCTCACCACAGACCGCTCTGCGGGCCGCCTGCCTGTCCGGCGTCATTACCGCCGCGCTCAGCCCGGACAACCCCGCCACACCGGACGGCGGCGGGGTGTGGCTTTCCCCTGGCGACCTCGACGAAGCCGTCTCGGGACTACTTACCGACGGCTTGGCAGCCAGCGACGTCGACGGCAGGACCGTACCAAGCGGGTTCTCCCGCATCGATGCATTCCGAACTGGAGTTCTCGGTAACGAGCAGAGCTGCGAGAGCCGCTACCGCTAACCCTCAGTCACCATCCTCGACCATCAGGCATATGGTGCCGTACACGTGCTGAATCCCGCATAGTGAGAATCTATTCGTCAAGCTGGAATTTCTTGCCGATAGTGGATTGGGTGGCTCAGCAAATGCCCGGCACATCGCCGCCGCGTCTGATCGCCCTCGACTGGGGGACGTCGTCGCTGCGCGCGTGGCTCCTCGGCGACGACGGCCGCATACTGGCCGTCCGCCGACGGGAATTCGGGGTACTCGGCGTCACCGGCGACGACCCCGGATCACCGGCCCGCGACTACGAGATCGCATTCGACCTGGCGTGCGGGAATTGGCTCGATGCCAATCCTGATCTCCCTGCCATCGCCTGCGGCATGGTCGGCAGCGCTCAAGGCTGGCGCGAAGCCTGCTATCTCACAATCCCCACCGATCTCGACATCGGCGCGGCGGACCTGACCGTAGTGCCCCACTCGCGCGGAGTAGTACACCTCGTACCCGGTCTTCGGGTTGCTTCCGCCACCGGCCGTGCGGTGGCAGGCGACGTCATGCGTGGTGAAGAGACGCAGATCATCGGGGTACTGGGCCTGCTGCCCCCGACCGAGCACCCCGTGACCATCGTCCTGCCGGGAACCCACAGCAAGTGGACACGAGTCGAAGACCACAAGATCGCCTCGTTCGTCACGTCGATGACGGGAGAGGTCTACGGCCTGATGATGAAACACAGCATCCTCGGTCGCACGGCGGCCGCTGGAATCCGCGACGACGCCGCGTTCGAACGAGGACTCGCTGCGGGAGGATCGCTCCCGTCTCATGGATTGCTCGCAGAACTGTTCGGGGCACGGGTTCTCGTGCTCGACGGGCTACTCGATCCAGCCTCGGTCCCCGACTACGTCTCTGGAGTGATCATCGGCGACGAAATCCGGCATCTGTTGCCGGAATATGCCCCCGACAACCGAATCCTGTTGTGCGGAAACACCGATCTCTGCAGACGCTATGCCCAGGGCCTGCGCCCTCACGGTGTGGTCACCGAGACCGTCGCCGAGGAAGCTGCGGCAGCCGGGTTGTGGCATGTTGCCGTCACCGCGGGACTGGTCCGGCCGACACCAGGCGCGATCCCCGGGAAGGGGACGCCATGAGCGCCCGCTCGACTGCAACACCAACCGGGTTGATCGCGATCTTGCGCGGGATCACCCCCGAGGAGATTGTCGCGGTCGGTTCCGCTCTCGTCGATGCGGGATTCACCGCAATAGAAGTCCCGCTGAACTCTCCCGAACCGTTCGAATCGATCGAACGGCTGGCAAAGTCCCTGGGTGACGTATGCGTCGTCGGCGCAGGGACCGTACTCAGTGTCGACGACGTGGCCCGGGCCGAAGAAGCCGGCTCGAAGATCATCGTGTCTCCCAACACCGATAGCGATGTCATCGGCGCTGCCGTCGCTCGGAACCTTCACCCCTATCCGGGTGCGGCCACACCTACCGAAGCGTTTCGCGCCGTCGCTGCGGGTGCGCGCAGCATCAAGCTCTTCCCTGCCGGGTCCATCGGGACGGCGGGGATGAACGCGTGGCAGGCCGTCCTGCCCGTCGACGTCGAACTCCTTCCCGTCGGCGGCGTCGACCGAACCAATCTGGCCGCCTGGGCCGCCGCAGGCGCGAGAGGCGCAGGCCTCGGATCGTGCTTGTACCGACCCGGGGACAGTGCCGACACAGTCCACGCTCGCGCCGTCGACCTCATCACTATCTGGTCGGCTTCGGCCGAATCCGCCTGAAACGACCCCGCACACCACCACCGGGGCCACCGGCCTCGCCCCGCTACCGGAGGACCGATGAAGATCAAGTCACTGACCACTTTCGCCGTGCCACCGAGATGGCTGTTCCTACGGATCGAGACGGACGACGGTGTGGTCGGCTGGGGTGAGCCGGTCCTCGAAGGCCGAGCAGCTTCGGTCGCCGCCGCTGTCGAGGAACTGTCCGACTATCTGATCGGCCAGGACCCGACCCAGATCGAAGACCTGTGGACGATCATGTACCGCTCCGGTTTCTATCGTGGCGGGGGCATCCATATGAGCGCCCTGGCCGGGATAGACCAGGCGTTGTGGGACATCAAAGGCAAGGCCCTCGGCCTACCGGCATACGAGCTTCTCGGAGGACGCGTCCGGGACCGGATCAAGGTGTATTCCTGGATCGGCGGCGACCGTCCCTCCGAGACCGCGAAAGCCGCGCGCGAGGTGGTCGACCGCGGCTTCACCGCAGTCAAGATGAACGGCACCGAAGAACTGCAGTACCTCGACTCCTGGGAGAAGGTCGACCGGTGCCTGGCCAACGTCGCAGCGGTACGCGATGCGGTCGGCCCGAACATCGGCATCGGCGTCGACTTCCACGGCCGAGTGCACAAGCCGATGGCCAAGGTGCTACTGCGTGAACTCGAGCCGTTCCGGCTGATGTTCGTGGAGGAGCCGGTGCTCTCCGAGCACGTCGACGGTTTCATCGACCTGCTGCGACAGTCGCCGATCCCGATTGCACTCGGCGAAAGATTGTATTCGCGTTGGGATTTCAAAACGGTCCTTGCATCCGGAGCAGTCGACGTCATACAGCCCGACCCGTCTCATTGTGGCGGCATCACCGAATCCCGGAAGATCGCGAGCATGGCCGAGGCCTATGACGTGGCCCTCGCGCTGCACTGCCCCCTCGGGCCGATCGCCCTGGCGAGTTGCCTACAGATCGACGCCGGCTGCTACAACGCCACAATCCAGGAACAGAGCCTGGGCATTCACTACAACACCTCGAACGATCTGCTCGACTACCTCGTCGACCCCTCCGTATTCACCTACGCGGACGGCCAGGTCCGAATCCCGACCGGACCCGGACTCGGCATCGAGGTCAACGAAGAGTACGTGGTCGAGCGGGCGGCCGAGGGACACCGCTGGCGCAACCCGGTCTGGCGGCACAGCGACGGATCCTTCGCGGAGTGGTGAGGGCGATGACGCAGACCCAGACGAGCTATCGCTCCAGCCCGGTTGCCGCGCAGGCATCGAAGGCGCGTGCCCTGATCGCGGTGATGTTGTTCGTTACCGTCGTCATCAACTACATGGACCGGGCCAATCTTTCTATCGCATTGCCCGCGATCAGCGACGAAATGGCTCTCTCCACGGCCCAGCAGGGGCTGCTGCTGTCCGCTTTCGGCTGGACGTATGCAGCGCTGCAGATTCCTGGGGGATGGCTCGTCGACCGCATACCCCCGCGAGTGCTCTACCCCGCGTGCCTCATCCTGTGGTCGGTCGCGACCGCCTTCATGGGGATCCTGGGCGGTTTCGTGGCGCTCATCGCGCTGCGACTCCTGGTCGGCGTGTTCGAGGCCCCCGCCTACCCCATCAACAACCGCGTTGCGACTACCTGGTATCCCGAGCGTGAACGTGCGACGGTGATCGGCTTCTACACTTCAGGGCAGTTCATCGGTCTGGCCCTACTGACTCCGTTCCTGGCCTGGCTGCAGTCCGTGCTGTCATGGCACTGGGTGTTCATCGTGACCGGCGCGATCGGCATCGTTTGGGGCGTCATCTGGTACGTCGTCTACCGTGAACCGACCGACTCGCGGGCGAACGAGGCCGAAATCGAACTGATCCGCGACGGCGGCGGGCTCGTGGATCTCGAGCACAAGCAGCAACCCCAACGTCCCGCCGTGACCCGCAGCGACGTCGCCACCGTTCTCGGCCGCCGCAAGCTGTGGGGGATCTACCTGGGACAGTTCTGCCTCACGTCGACCCTGTGGTTCTTCCTTACCTGGTTCCCGACGTACCTCGTCGACTACCGGGGAATGGACTACATCGAATCCGGATTCCTGGTCTCTCTACCGTTCGTCGCGGCACTGATCGGCGTGCTGTTCTCCGGAGCATTCTCCGATTTCCTGCTCCGGAACGGGGTATCTCTGGGTGCCGCTCGCAAGGGACCGATCATCGTGGGGCTCTTGCTCACCGTCACAATGCTCGGCGCCAACTTCACCGACTCGACCGCTCTGGTGATCGTGTTCCTGTCCATCGCGTTCTTCGGCAACGGGCTCGCCTCGATCACGTGGTCGCTGGTGTCCGCACTCGCGCCGGAGCGATTGCTCGGGCTCACCGGTGGAATGTTCAACTTCATCGGCAACCTGTCGTCGATCGCCACGCCCATCGTCATCGGCCTGCTGGTCAGCGACAAGAGCTTCGCGCCCGGATTCGTCTACATGACCGTGGTGACCGCGCTCGGGATCGCCGCGTACATCTTCCTCGTCGGACGAGTGGAGCGCGTGCAGGGCTGATCCGGTGTGGCCTCAGTACAGCGCCGCAGCCAGCTTCCGGCGTGCTGTCATGACAACGGGTTCGGCAGGGTCGAACAGTTCGAACAGTTCCAGCAGATGAGTCCGCGCTCGGGTCTTGTCGTCCCCTGCGCTGCGGGCGACGAATGCTATGAGACGGGCGAATGCCGCATCGGGAGCCTGTGAGTAGACCTCGACGTCGGCTGCACGAAGTTGCGCCTCGAGATCGTCCGGGGCGGCGTCTGCGGCGGACACGGCATCGGGATCGACTGACTGCACCCGGGCCAGGAAGCGCACCTGGCGGATCGCACCCAACGCCTGCGCATTGGCGGGTTCCTCGTCGAGGATCTTCTGGAACTCGGCTTCCGCGGCGGCCAGGTCACCTCCGTCAAGCGCGGCCTCCGCGGCGACGAAGCGTGGGTCTTCGGGCTCCGGTTCGTCCGTCTCGCCCGCACCGGCAGGCGGACCGGACAGCTTTCCAGCGACAGCCTGCGCGATCGCGGCAAGCCACTGACGCAACTGCGGCTCTGGCTGCACGCCCTGGAAGTCGGCGAGAGGTTGTCCGGCGGCGATCGCGACCACCGTCGGAACGGACTGAACGCCGAATGCCTGTGCAATTCGAGGGTTGGCATCGACGTCCACCTTCGCGAGCACCCATGTGCCGCCCGCCTCGAGTGCCAACTTCTCGAGCAGTGGCGAGAGTTGCTTGCACGGCTCGCACCAGGTGGCCCAGAGATCGACGATGACGGGGACCTGCTGAGAGCGAACGAGGACCTCTGCCTCGAATGTGGCTTCGGTGACATCGACGACTGGCTGCAGCCCCGTGCCATTAGCGGCCGCCGGTGCGCCGCCATCACCGGTCGGTGGCGTCGACGGCGGCGGGGCTGCCGCGCGCTCCTTGAGTGCGGAGAGGTCGACGGCCCCGGACATGGCTGCGGCCATTGCAGAGGATCGCGTTGAGGGACGAGAACCTGGTCGAGTCACGTTCACCAGTTTGTCACGATTCGCGCACGCACCGGAATGCGGGCCGGGCAATCGGGGCGAAACGTGCGGGTCGGCCTCGGTACCGGGCTCAGGCGAGTGCGGCTTCGGCCTCCGAGGCACTCGGCGCGGAGAGCTCCGCCATCTGGCCGTTGCGTACGGCCCAGACCTCGAAGACGACCGTGCCGAAGGGCGGGATACTCGCGAAGAGTGCCCAGAAGCTGGTGAGCGGGGTCCAGCTCAGTTTGCGGGCGGTCCACAACGCGATCAGCACGTACACAATGAACACACCACCATGGATGGGTCCGAAGATCTTCACACCGATCTCGTTGCTCTCGGCAGGGAGGTATTTGAAGGCCATGCCGACGAGAAGGCCCAGCCAGGTGATTGCCTCCGCAATCGCGACAAATCGGAAGCGCTTGGCCGTGGTACCGAGATCGAGAGGGTTCGCCATGGCAGTTATTGTGCCCGACCATCGAACACAGTCCGCAGTAGAGTGCTAGATACCACACGATCCGATCGGCTGTGGACTCGTCCGCGTGCAGTACGGTCCGCTGCGCCGAAGTCACATCCCGATGAGAACTACTGAGACGACAACGATAGCGTCGGAAACATGACCCAGTCCTCCCCGGCTCACATCCCGTCACCCCTGTCTTCGGACCTGGTGGTCGCCATCGACCACGTGGGCATCGCGGTCCCCGACCTCGATGTCGCCATCTCGTGGTACACCGAGCACCTCGGCATGGTGCCCGTACACGAGGAGGTGAACGAGGACCAGGGCGTGCGCGAGGCGATGCTCAGGGTTGCCGGCTCGTCCGATGACAGCACGTTGGTGCAACTGCTCGCACCGCTCGATGAGAACTCGACCATCGCCAAGTTCATCGACCGTCGTGGTCCCGGACTGCAGCAATTCGCGTACCGCGTCACGGACATCGACGCCCTCTCCGCTCAGCTTCGCGATCGCGGCGTCCGGCTGCTGTATGACGCTCCCCGCCGCGGGACCGCCAACTCGAAGATCAACTTCATCCACCCGAAGGACGCCGGCGGCGTTCTCATCGAACTTGTCGAGCCGACCGCCCATTGACAGGCTGCGTGGTCAGCTCGCTGTAGGCCTCAACGTAGGCACGGAGACACGCTCCACTTTTGCCAGGTAGATTTGCATCCATGTCAAACGAGCTGGACCGTGATGCGATCTCTCTTCCCTTCTCCATAGTGCGTAAGGGGTTCGACCGGGACGAGGTGCGCAACTACTTCGAGCGATTCGACGCAGAACTCCGCGTCACTGCGGCCGATCGCGATGCGGCATCGGCTCAGGCGCGAGATCTCGCCAAACAGCTCGAGGATTCGCGCGACGAGATCGACGAACTCCGCAAGGACGTCGATCGCCTGTCCGTCCCCCCGACCACCGCCGAGGGAATGAGTGACCGCATTTCGCGGATGCTCCGCCTTGCGTCGGACGAAGCTTCCGAGGTGCGCGCGAAGGCTGAAGCCGAGGCTGCCGAGACGGTCTCTGTCGCAGAGCAGGAAGCCGCACAACTCCGCGGCCACTACGAGTCACTTATCGCGGAGCTAGAGGATCGCCGACGCGCTCTCGAGGTTCAGCATGAGCAGACGATGACGAAAGCTCGCACGGAGGCTGCGAGAATCGTCGCCGCTGCTCAATCCGAACGTGATCGCCTGAACGCCGAGGCCGAACTGCGCCGGTCGCAAGTACAGGACGACTTCGATCGCACGATGGCCGACCGACGGCAGAAGGCGGTCGCCGAAGCCAACGAACTCGAGAGAACCAGCAAGGCCGACGCGCATCGACGCGTCACTGAAGCGACGCGCGAAGCGGAGCGCAGGCTGCAGGTAGCCACCGACCAGTCGGAGCGCAAGATCACCCATGCGAAGGAACTCACGGAGGAGCTTCGCGTACTTCGTGGTCGGATCCTGGCTCAGCTCCTTGGCATTCGAGGTCAACTCGAGTCCGTTCCCGCCATGTTGGCCTCCGTGAACCGGGAAAGCGAACTCCTCGATGCACCGAACGAGGACGTGCCGCACTCCTCGACGAGCGAGCAATCGGGCAACGGCTCCAAGCCGGCAGCGGGGCCCGATTCGGATAGCACTCAGGGCCAGAACTCTGAGAACGACTCCGCCGCGGACGCCGCGAGCCCATCCCCGGACGAGAAGAGCTCAGGAGAGCAGCAGAGCGTCCCCACAGGACACTAGGACCACCTGCGCGTCAGCCCCCGGGTGCCGCGTCCTGACCAGCACCCAGTGTGCCAGTGCCTGCGGTCTTCGCCATTGCCGTATTCCGCGGGCCAGGCGACGAGGTGGGCCACACCCGGCCGGATCTCGTGGTCACACCCGGGGCACCGGTACGACTTGGTCGCTCGCGCCCCAGGAATGCTGCGCACCATGTAGCTCTGGTCTCGGGCACCCGCCGGACCGGGTTCCTGCCGCATCAACGCACCGCCGAACAGTGAGCCCTCGGAGTTCTTCGGGGGCTCACTGCGGCGCGAGTTCTTCCGCTGCGGTTTACGACGGGGCACGAATCCAGCCTATTACTCAGAAGAGCCGGAACTCGGCACTGTCGGTACCGCGCAGCGACTCGTAGTCGAGCACCAGGCACCGAATCCCCCGGTCGGTAGCAAGAGTCCGAGCCTGCGGCTTGATCTGCTGGGCCGCGAAGACGCCGGTGACCGGCGCCAGCAGCGGATCCCGGTTGAGCAGTTCAAGATAGCGCGTGAGCTGCTCCACGCCGTCGATGTCGCCTCGCCGCTTGATCTCGACGGCCACAGATTCCCCGTCGGCATTTCGGCACAGCAGATCCACGGGTCCGATCGCAGTCATGTACTCCCGGCGTACAAGCGTGTAACCGGCGCCGAGGGTTTCGACATGCTCGGCAAGCAACTCTTGCAGGTGGGCCTCGACACCATCTTTGACAAGGCCCGGATCTACGCCGAGTTCGTGGCTCGAGTCATGCTCGATCTCGTCGATAGTGATCCGCAGTTCCTCGCCGGCCTTGTTGGTGACGAGCCACAGAGCGCTGCCATCTTCCGTCGAATCTTCGACCAGCCAGCAGGGCGGGCTCATCCAGTTCAGCGGCTTGTAGGCGCGGTCGTCGGCATGAATGCTGACGGACCCGTCTGCCTTGATCAGTAGTAGTCGACGAGCAAATGGCAAGTGGGCCGTCAAACGACCTACGTAGTCGACTCGGCATCGAGCAATCACTAGGCGCACCTGGTCACCCTAAGGGATCACACTGACACGTCTCGAATGACAACGGGCAGGCCGCGGGAGAACCATGATACCGTCACTGTCTCGCCAGAACGCCGACAGGGAACATTCGGCCCGGACGTCCGGGACGAGGATGCGGCCGATCGGTTGCAAGACATCAAGGCGGACTTCGACATCGATCGTCAGTGGGCCGAGGTGCCGTCCGGCATGGTGGCCTCGGTCAGATCGGCACCGTCTAGAACAGCGGTCACGATGTTCGCCCCGGTCAGGTTCGCTTTCCCCAGGTAGGCGCTGATCAGGATGGCGCCGCTCAAGTCGGCGTCACCGAGATATGCGCCGGTCATGTACGCGCCAGAGAGGTCCGCTCCCGTGAGATCCGCGTGCCCGAGGAAGGTCGACGTCAGATACGCCATCGTCAGGTCAGCATCCCGTAGACCGGCCCGCGTGAGATACGCGCCGGTGAAATTGGCGTCATGAGCGATCACGCCGGTGAGATCGGCTCTTGTCAGGTCGGCGCCGACGAGATCGGCCGAGGCCAGATTGGCACCCGCGAGGCTGGCATCGGTGAGGTCCGCTCCCGACAGGTCGGCACCGGTCAGGTCGACGTCCGCCAAGTTCGCGCCCGCCAAGTTCGCCCCTGCCAGACCGACGTCGACGAGGCTGACATTCTTCGAGTCACCCACCGAATGAAGGGAATTCCAAGCGGCAAGATCAGAGCGGAGCAGGTCGAGAGGCTGTGCGTGTGTTGGCGATGTCATCGAACCCCCGAGTAGAGCGAACACTGGTGGCTGCCACCAAGCCGGTTGGACTACCGAATGTCAAGTTGACAGCGTCAACCTAGCAGTGACTTGTTGACAGCGTCAACTTCCTCCTATTCTGCGGAGATGAAGGAACAGACCGGGGATACCCGTCGTGCTCTGATCTCCGCAGCCAGCGACCTCCTGGCGCAGGGCGGACCGATGCACGTCACGCTGCGAGCAGTCGGCGCCGCCGCCAACGTGTCGCGAACCGCGTCGTACCGCCACTTTCGAGACAAAGACGACCTCCTCAGCACGGTGGCCGCCGAGAACCTGGCTTTTCTCAGGGAAGAGATGCAGCGTGCAGCAGCGAGCCCCGCGAAGACCTCCACCCCGCTGTTGCGCGCCTGCCTTGTCTACGTCCGCATCGCATGGGACTACCCGCACCACTACCGGCTCGAATTCGGAGGCGACTACGCGTTCAAGCCGAGCCGGGTGCTGCAGGAGGCCGCCACCGACTTCAACAGGTACTTCCATGAACTCGTTGTCGACGCGCAGCAGAGCAACACCCTCATAACCGACGATCCCCGAGACGTAGGTCCACTGCTCTGGGTCCTGCTGCACGGACTGGCCATGTCCAACCACCTGGTCGCCGAGCACACGTGCGATTCCGGAACAGGCTATGAAGCCGGTGATTTGCCGCGCATTCTTGCGTTGGCCCTGAGAAAACTGGCACCACCCTGAGCTCGAACCTGGAGGTTGTCCTCGACCCTCCACGACCGTTGCCCCGGGAAATCAGACACACGCCGATTCCCCGGGGCAACGCTTACGGAGCCTGATTACTGGCTGAGGGGGGTCCAGTCACCGCAGCCCAAAGACTGGAACCTTCCATCTGTAGGTTCGATAGTCACCGTGACCGGATCTTTGACCGTCGTTCCCGAATTGAAGGTCATTCCGGAACTGTCCTGGCGAGACCAAAGGCAAGATTTGGTTCCATCGGTCGAGCCATTGCTCACGTACGACCCAGGTTGGAGATCGACTCCTACCGCGCCCACGAAGTTGTATCCCGGGATCTTCGGAGCACTCGAATCGGCACTTCCCAAATCGACGGGATTCCACACTCCGCAATTACTCGACGAAAACCCTCCGTCGGTCGGTTCGACCGTCACCGTGGTTGCGTTGGGGCTTGTTCCTCGCTCGACAATGGTTCCGTTGATGTCAGTTCGAGTCCAGTCGCATGTGTTGCCTCCAACTGGCCCCGTTGTCCGGTAGCTACCGCGAACTGCTTCAACCACTGGGATCGTCGCCAGCGCCATGCCGCCGGCGTTGACTGTGCCGGACTTCGAGGTGTCCCGCGGCGCGCAACGCACACTATTGTTGGTGGCCTTCATGAACATGAATGACTTTCCGTCATTCTTACCGAAGTCCGTCTGGTATGTGAAGAAGTTCTCGGGGCGACCGTAGGTGTCGGACAACGAATCCGCGGGGTCTGCCACGCTGGAGCGAAGACTCGGCTGTACCACGGACCCAGCCTCACCAGCCCTGACTGTAACGCTGATGGACGGAAAGACTACGAATGATCCAGAATTGGCGTTGAGCCCAATTCTCTTGTCATGGTTGAAGTCTGCTGACAGAGCGTTGGGGCCGTTCCCAGTCGGATCCTTCGTTGTGCCTTCGGTGATGTTGCCGACTGACATCCTCAGGATGGGCCCATCATCGTTCGGCACCCCGTCGTAGCCAACTCGGGTCACGTCAATGTCCCCCCGCAGCTTCGAGACAGAATCGGTGTTTACCTCCGCTCTCTGAAAGGTCGTTCCCGCAGGGATGGCCATATCATATTTCATGCGAATCCAGTTCGGACCCAGCTGCTCCTTTGGATTCTGCCGATTCATGTCGACCGGATCGGGAGTAATGGTATAGGTGAAATCTTGTCCTGCCGGGACGGATTCGGGTGCCGTGATTTTCAGGCCCCAATTGCTTGTTTTGGCATCGTCGTAACGAGAACCCTTCGGACGGAAAGGGTCATACTGGCCGTTTGATGACCAGCAACTGACCTTGAAATTCACGTCGGCGGTCTTGGACGTTGTCGTCCACGGCGCCAATGGCTCTGCGTTCGCAAGGCCGGGTAGAAGGAGCGTTCCGGCGCTGAGGGTGATAGTTGCCGCGATCGTCGGCCATCGTCTAAAGGGATTCATCGACTCATCTCTCGGTGTCTGTCATGTTCTTCCCACCCCATGCACAGGGGCTTACAACTCTTTGTCGGGATAATCAGCAGTTCGGATCCGAACCGCAGCTTGAAGAGGGCTTCCATTGGTGCGCAATGCACTTCGTGACCTGTCGAGACTGTCATCATAGGTACAGCTAAGTGACTGCTCTGCTGTTCGAATCATCCAGCGATTCACGCCCGTGCCCATCGCACGGTCTGAAATGCCTTACCCGCAGTTCTTCGGGTTCTTCGCCAAGCCTCAACCAAGACTGACGTATGTTCCTGTGTCACAACTACGTTGAAGATCTATCGATCGGCAATCCTATCGATCAATGTTTGAACGCTGCAGGAAGCGGCATGGTTATCATTCTTCGTTCAGCTCATGCATCGTGCTATCGCTGTCCAGGGAGACAGGACGGAGGTCCGTGTACAGCTACAGGCAGAGGAAATCATCCCAGCCTCACGGTCTTTCATCTCGATTCAGGCCCCTCTCTCGGAGAACCGAGGTTAACACTTAGTCGAGGTGCTGTAAATGGTCTATCGCTTGAAAGTTCCTCTGCGCCAGTGGACTTGCCGAATATTGCGGCAAACCGGACAAAGCGGAGAGGGTACGGAGACGTCTGAGAGTGCGGTCGTCTCCCTCAGACGCTCGATAGGCCGACTCACCGGGGCCAGCCCGGCCGTGATCCGTGAGGGGTCCGCGATGTTCCCCCACACCCCGACGGACGCCGAAGCCGGCTCGATGTGCGACGCCGGCTGGATTGCCTCCTTCCGGTCGCTGGTGAACCCCTGGCCTGCGCGAGGTCAGGTTGTCGACACTCCGAGTTCACACCGACAGCCGGGCCCGGTTCGGACAATGCTCAGAGCCACGTTTGGAGCTTGCGATCTGCGGGGTTCTGACGATCTCTCTTGCTCGCGCACACCTTGTCGGACGCACTACCATCGGCGCTGGACGGCTTGGCTTCCGGGTTCGGAATGGAACCAGCACCCTGGTCGCGCCCTGACACCGCAGGCAAGACTCTGGCGCTCTTCATAGGACGTGTCTGCGTGTTTACACGGCTCTTTTGAGAAAGGATCCCCTCGATGACCACCCCGGTCGATGTGTTCATTGACTACGTCTGCCCGTTCTGCTTCCTCGTCGAACCGGCCATCGAGGGACTGAAGCGCGACCGTGATGTCGACGTGACGATTCGTCCGTTCGAGCTGCGCCCGTACCCGGTGCCCACGTTGCGCCCCGAGGACGAGTACCTGCCCCGGGTGTGGAAGGACGCGGTGTACCCGATGGCAGAGCGTGTCGGCCTGCCGATGGCACTTCCCTCGATCTCGCCGCAGCCCCGCACGGAGAAGGCCTTCATGGTGTTGCAACTCGCCCAGGAACAGCACAGGGCCGAGGTCTACACCGTGGCGATGTATAGGGCCTTCTTTCAAGAGGACAGGAACATCGGCGAGAACGAGATCATCCTCGATATCGCCACCTCCGTCGGGCTCGACCGCACCGAGGCCGAACTGGCACTGCACAGCGACGAGCGCCGAGCACGGCAGCGGGCGGATCATGACTTTGCGGCGAACACCGTTGGGATCGACTCAGTGCCCAGCGTCGTCATCGACGGGCACGTGCTGCGCGGGGTTCCCTCGGCGGCGGAGATGAAGAATGCCGTCGACCAACTCAGGGTGCCGGGATCAACCTGATCAGCTTTCCTTCGAGATCGAGATCAGGTGACCTACCACGGCGACTCCGAGACGATAGTTCCCTGGCCGCCGGCGATCGCGAGAGCTGACGCCACCTTCACCGGTGCCCAGAATGCCGTAAGCCCCCCAACGGTGTTGGGGGGCTTACGGTTAACGGGTGTTCGGCGGTGTCCTACTCTCCCACACCCTGCCGGGTGCAGTACCATCGGCGCTGGAGGGCTTAGCTTCCGGGTTCGGAATGGGACCGGGCGTTTCCCCTCCGCTATGACCGCCGTAACTCTATGAAACTGTCACACTCCCCCGGAACCGGGAACCAGCCGGTGAGGCCGGGTGGTTCGGGGGTATTTGTGTGTTGTTTCAGATACCGCACAGTGGACGCGTAGCTTCTTCGTGGTAAGTCCTCGGCCTATTAGTACCAGTCACCTCCATCCGTTACCGGACTTCCAGTTCTGGCCTATCAACCCGGTGGTCTGCCGGGGGCCTTACCCCCTCTGGGGGGTGAGAAACCTCATCTTGGAACAGGCTTCCCGCTTAGATGCTTTCAGCGGTTATCCCTTCCGAACGTAGCTAACCAGCAGTGCTCCTGGCGGAACAACTGGCACACCAGAGGTTCGTCCGTCCCGGTCCTCTCGTACTAGGGACAGCCTTCCTCAAGTTTCTAACGCGCGCGGCGGATAGAGACCGAACTGTCTCACGACGTTCTAAACCCAGCTCGCGTGCCGCTTTAATGGGCGAACAGCCCAACCCTTGGGACCTACTCCAGCCCCAGGATGCGACGAGCCGACATCGAGGTGCCAAACCATCCCGTCGATATGGACTCTTGGGGAAGATCAGCCTGTTATCCCCGGGGTACCTTTTATCCGTTGAGCGACACCGCTTCCACTTGCCGGTGCCGGATCACTAGTCCCGACTTTCGTCCCTGCTCGACCCGTCAGTCTCACAGTCAAGCTCCCTTGTGCACTTGCACTCGACACCTGATTGCCAACCAGGCTGAGGGAACCTTTGGGCGCCTCCGTTACATTTTGGGAGGCAACCGCCCCAGTTAAACTACCCACCAGGCACTGTCCCTGAACCAGATCATGGTCCGAGGTTAGAGGTCCAATTCGATCAGAGTGGTATTTCAACAACGACTCCACCACCACTGGCGTGGCCGCTTCACAGTCTCCCACCTATCCTACACAAACCGAACCGAACACCAATACCAAGCTGTAGTGAAGGTCCCGGGGTCTTTTCGTCCTGCCGCGCGTAACGAGCATCTTTACTCGTAATGCAATTTCGCCGAGTCTATGGTTGAGACAGCTGAGAAGTCGTTACGCCATTCGTGCAGGTCGGAACTTACCCGACAAGGAATTTCGCTACCTTAGGATGGTTATAGTTACCACCGCCGTTTACTGGGGCTTAAATTCTCAGCTTCGCTCCGAAGAGCTAACCGGTCCTCTTAACCTTCCAGCACCGGGCAGGCGTCAGTCCGTATACATCGTCTTACGACTTCGCACGGACCTGTGTTTTTAGTAAACAGTCGCTTCTCACTGGTCTCTGCGGCCCCACCCAGCTCGGGAAGTGAATTCCGTCACCGGACAGGGCCCCCCTTCTCCCGAAGTTACGGGGGCATTTTGCCGAGTTCCTTAACCATAGTTCTCTCGATCGCCTTAGTATTCTCTACCTGACCACCTGTGTCGGTTTGGGGTACGGGCCGTGTGAAAGCTCGCTAGAGGCTTTTCTCGGCAGCATAGGATCACTGAATTCGCCTCATTCGGCTATGCGTCACCTCTCAGGCATATGAACGGCGGATTTGCCTACCGTTCGCCCTACCGGCTTACACCAGTATTACCACTGACTGGCTCAGCTACCTTCCTGCGTCACCCCATCGCTTGGCTACTACCAGCTCGGTTCACGCGCATCCACCCACCACACACCCGAAGGCACATGACAGGTTTCAGGGCGCTTAGCATCACTGATTCACCAGGGGCGCGTTCACACGGGTACGGGAATATCAACCCGTTGTCCATCGGCTACGCCTGTCGGCCTCGTCTTAGGTCCCGACTCACCCTGGGCGGATTAACCTGGCCCAGGAACCCTTGGTCATTCGGCGGACGAGTTTCTCACTCGTCTTTCGCTACTCATGCCTGCATTCTCACTCGCGTGGCCTCCACAACTAGTTCACACTGCTGCTTCCCTGGCCACACGACGCTCCCCTACCCACCCACACCACTGCCCAACACTCCGCAGAGTGAAGGGAATGCAATGTGTGAGTGCCGCGGCTTCGGTGGTGTACTTGAGCCCCGCTACATTGTCGGCGCAGGATCACTTGACCAGTGAGCTATTACGCACTCTTTCAAGGGTGGCTGCTTCTAAGCCAACCTCCTGGTTGTCTTCGCGACCCCACATCCTTTTCCACTTAGTACACGCTTAGGGACCTTAGCCGGCGATCTGGGCTGTTTCCCTCTCGACTACGAAGCTTATCCCCCGCAGTCTCACTGCCGCGCTCTCACTCACCGGCATTCGGAGTTTGGCTGATTTCGGTAAGCTTGTAGGCCCCCTAGACCATCCAGTAGCTCTACCTCCGGTGAGAAACACGCGACGCTGCACCTAAATGCATTTCGGGGAGAACCAGCTATCACGGAGTTTGATTGGCCTTTCACCCCTACCCACAACTCATCCCCTCAGTTTTCAACCTAAGTGGGTTCGGTCCTCCACGACGTCTTACCGTCGCTTCAACCTGGCCATGGGTAGATCACTCCGCTTCGGGTCTAGAACATGCCACTGACTCGCCCTATTCGGACTCGCTTTCACTACGGCTACCCCACACGGGTTAACCTCGCGACATGCCACTAACTCGCAGGCTCATTCTTCAAAAGGCACGCCATCACCCACAGCCACAAGGACTCGCAGGCTCTGACGGATTGTAAGCGCACGGTTTCAGGTACTATTTCACTCCCCTCCCGGGGTACTTTTCACCTTTCCCTCACGGTACTAGTCCGCTATCGGTCACCAGGGAGTATTCAGGCTTATCGGGTGGTCCCGACAGATTCACACCAGATTTCACGGGCCCGGTGCTACTCGGGTATCCGCCACAACAGTCACCATGTTTTCGTGTACGGGACTCTCACCCACTACGGCAGGCCGTTCCAGACCACTTCCACTAACACGGCAATTTCTTACTGTCGGCCGACACGGCAGTATCGACACAGGCGAACCCCACAACCCCACGAATGCAACACCTGCCGGCTATCACACATCCATGGTTTAGCCTCATCCGCGTTCGCTCGCCACTACTAACGGAATCACTCTTGTTTTCTCTTCCTGTGGGTACTGAGATGTTTCACTTCCCCACGTTCCCTCCACACACCCTATACATTCAGGTGCAGGTAACACGACATCACTCGTGCTGGGTTTCCCCATTCGGACACCCTCGGATCTCAGCTCGGTTGACAGCTCCCCGAGGCTTATCGCAGCCTCCCACGTCCTTCATCGGCTCCTGGTGCCAAGGCATCCACCGTACGCTCTTAAACACTTACAACAAAGATGCTCGCGTCCACTGTGCAGTTCTCAAACAACACACAAACCAACCATGTACGTGACCACCGAACACCGGAAAACCCGGCCGGTATGACCACCACGATCGTCTGTCGTTTCTTTCCTCGAGAGGAAACACATCACGTGTTCTCTCAGGACCCAACAGTGCGCCGATATACCACCCACCACCCGGAACACGGTCCGAGCACAATTGCGGATGGGATTGCCAGTGTTCCACCCATGAGCAACCGCAGTCCCACATGTGGGGACTCAACGGCCTCTGCCGATGTTGTTGTGCACCTGTGTGACAACAACATCGGAGAATGCTCCTTAGAAAGGAGGTGATCCAGCCGCACCTTCCGGTACGGCTACCTTGTTACGACTTCGTCCCAATCGCCGATCCCACCTTCGACGGCTCCCTCCCACAAGGGGTTAGGCCACCGGCTTCGGGTGTTACCGACTTTCATGACGTGACGGGCGGTGTGTACAAGGCCCGGGAACGTATTCACCGCAGCGTTGCTGATCTGCGATTACTAGCGACTCCGACTTCACGGGGTCGAGTTGCAGACCCCGATCCGAACTGAGACCGGCTTTAAGGGATTCGCTCCACCTCACGGCATCGCAGCCCTCTGTACCGGCCATTGTAGCATGTGTGAAGCCCTGGACATAAGGGGCATGATGACTTGACGTCGTCCCCACCTTCCTCCGAGTTGACCCCGGCAGTCTCTTACGAGTCCCCACCATTACGTGCTGGCAACATAAGACAAGGGTTGCGCTCGTTGCGGGACTTAACCCAACATCTCACGACACGAGCTGACGACAGCCATGCACCACCTGTATACCGACCACAAGGGGGGCCACATCTCTGCAGCTTTCCGGTATATGTCAAACCCAGGTAAGGTTCTTCGCGTTGCATCGAATTAATCCACATGCTCCGCCGCTTGTGCGGGCCCCCGTCAATTCCTTTGAGTTTTAGCCTTGCGGCCGTACTCCCCAGGCGGGGCGCTTAATGCGTTAGCTACGGCACGGATCCCGTGGAAGGAAACCCACACCTAGCGCCCACCGTTTACGGCGTGGACTACCAGGGTATCTAATCCTGTTCGCTACCCACGCTTTCGCTCCTCAGCGTCAGTTACTGCCCAGAGACCCGCCTTCGCCACCGGTGTTCCTCCTGATATCTGCGCATTTCACCGCTACACCAGGAATTCCAGTCTCCCCTGCAGTACTCGAGTCTGCCCGTATCGCCTGCACGCCCGTAGTTGAGCTACGAGTTTTCACAGACGACGCGACAAACCGCCTACGAGCTCTTTACGCCCAGTAATTCCGGACAACGCTTGCACCCTACGTATTACCGCGGCTGCTGGCACGTAGTTGGCCGGTGCTTCTTCTGCGCCTACCGTCACTTACGCTTCGTCGGCGCTGAAAGAGGTTTACAACCCGAAGGCCGTCATCCCTCACGCGGCGTCGCTGCATCAGGCTTTCGCCCATTGTGCAATATTCCCCACTGCTGCCTCCCGTAGGAGTCTGGGCCGTGTCTCAGTCCCAGTGTGGCCGGTCACCCTCTCAGGTCGGCTACCCGTCGTCGCCTTGGTAGGCCATTACCCCACCAACAAGCTGATAGGCCGCGGGCCCATCCTGCACCAGTAAACCTTTCCACCCCCCACCATGCGGCCGGAGGTCCTATCCGGTATTAGACCCAGTTTCCCAGGCTTATCCCGAAGTGCAGGGCAGATCACCCACGTGTTACTCACCCGTTCGCCGCTCGTGTACCCCGAAGGGCCTTACCGCTCGACTTGCATGTGTTAAGCACGCCGCCAGCGTTCGTCCTGAGCCAGGATCAAACTCTCCGTTGAAGACTCACGATACAAGGTCCGAAAACCCTTATCAGTCAAAGACATCGAGTCAAATCACTAGCAAAAAAACTCAAACTAGCAAAAACATTTGTCGGCACACCCCAGACGGAAGAATGGAATGCACCCACACCCCACACCACCACCCCAACCAACCCACACGGGGCCGGCCAGACCAATGATGCGAGAAACCAAAAAACAATTTGGCACTGACATTCATCGACACACTGTTGAGTTCTCAAAGAACACGCACACACCATCACCACCAACACACATCAGCGGATCCGGGGCAACCGTTTCATCCTATCCCCCAACACATCCCGGCGCAAACCAGAACCCGCGAAGGACCCCGAACACCAACCACACGATCGACATCCAGGAAATCAGGCGCCCCCGTACAACCTCGTAGCATCCACCCAACCGGTGAACGTCGGCGTCCGTGTCGCTCTGACCCGAACAAAGCTACGCCCACCCCACCACAAAAACCAAATCGCCTGGTCGCAGCCCCGCCCGACAAGGTCACGCCAGCCAGATCCGGTGAGCCAAAAGCGATCCGAGCCCTCATCGTCGTATCGCACAACGTGACGGCGAACTCACTCGAGCTCAGTGACCATCGATTCCCGGCGGAGCAGTGCCCACCCTCTCGATCTGGGCTCCGAGGTTCTGAAGGATCTCGACGAAGTATGGGTACCCTCGGTCGATGTGGAAGACGTCGTGTACTTCCGTCACACCCTCGGCGACCAGTCCGGCCAGCACGAGGCCCGCACCGGCTCGGATATCCGACGACCACACTGGTGCACTCGACAACTGCGCGACTCCGCGAATGACCGCATGGTGGCCGTCCGTCCGGGCATCCGCGCCCAGCCGGATCATCTCCTCTACGAAACGGAACCGGGCCTCGAAGACGTTCTCTGTGATCATCGACGTCCCCTCCGCCACTGCGGCGAGTCCGATTGCCATCGGCTGAAGGTCGGTCGGAAACCCGGGATACGGCAGCGTCGCGAAGTTCACGGCGGTCGGCCGGTCTTCCTGAACCACGCGGAAGCCGTCGGACTCGGCGGTAACCGTCGCTCCTGCCACACGAAGCTTGTCGAGAACCAATCCGAGATGCTTCGGACTGATTCCACGGACAGTGATGTCGCCACGCGTCATCGATGCCGCAATTCCCCACGTCGCCGCGACGATACGGTCGCCGATGACGCGGTGTGTGGTCGGCTCGAGCTTTGCGACCCCCTGAATCGTCAGTGTCGACGACCCGGCCCCCTGGATCTTGGCGCCCATCTCGATGAGCATGTTGCACAAATCGACGATCTCGGGCTCGCGAGCAGCATTGTCGATCACCGTCTCACCACTGGCCAGGACGGCCGCCATGAGGATGTTCTCAGTCGCGCCAACCGAGGGGAAGGCCAGCCGAATGTTCGCGCCGTGCAGATCATCGGCTTGGGCCACCACACAACCGTGTTCGATCGTGCTGTGGGCACCGAGCAAGCGGAGACCCGACTGGTGCATATCGAGCGGCCTCGAACCGATCGCATCGCCACCGGGTAGCGCGACAACGGCACGCCGGCAACGCGCAACGAGGGGCCCGAGCACGCACACGGATGCGCGGAACTGACGAACCGCTGCAAAGTCGGCGTGATATTTGGGCTCGGCAGGGGTGGTGATTCGGACGCTCGAATCACCGAGTTCCACCTCACACCCGAGTCCACGCAGAACGTCGGCCATCAAGGGGACGTCCAGGATGTCCGGACAGTTGGTGACGGTTGTGGTGCCTTCTGCCAACAGCGCAGCGGCCATCAGCTTGAGAACGCTGTTCTTCGCGCCCCCGACAGACACTTCACCTACGAGGCGGCTACCGCCAGTAACAAGGAAGCGTTCGCTCACGAAACACAGCCTAGAGCCACGGAGCCCGACCCGGGTGGCCGGTACCGTAACGTTATGGCCGTACATCTCACCAAGATCTACACCCGGACCGGCGACGACGGAACCACTGGGCTCAGCGACTTCTCTCGCGTCTCGAAGAACGATCCGCGTCTGATCGCGTACGCCGACTGCGACGAGGCCAACGCATCGATCGGTGTCGCAATCTCCCTGGGTGACCCCCCAGAAGAGATTCGGTCGATCCTTCAGCAGATTCAGAACGACCTATTCGACGCTGGTGCCGACCTTTCCACCCCGGTGGTCGACGATCCGAAGCATCCACCACTACGAATCACCGAGGAATACGTCGACCGCCTCGAGGCCTGGTGCGATGAACTGAACGAGCGGCTCGAGCCCCTGCATTCGTTCATTCTTCCCGGAGGGACGCCCCTAGGAGCCCTGTTGCACGTCGCGCGAACCATAACCCGGCGCGCCGAACGGTCCGCGTGGGCAGCCGTTGAAGCGAACCCGCAAGACACCGGCACGCTTCCGGCGAAGTATCTCAACCGGTTGTCCGACCTTCTGTTCATCATGAGCAGGCTTGCCAATCCCGAAGGTGACGTGCTGTGGAAACCCGGCTCGGGACAGTCCTGACCTAGACGCGCCGGCCGCGAACCCACCTGCCGGACGGACGTGATTCGACCCACGACAGGAACGCGGTCAACGCACCGACGTCCAAGGCGATCTCATAGGCCTTCCCCCCGTCCGTCACCGAGAGAATGACAATCTCGTCGGACATGATGTCGAACTCGGAGCCTTCGGGGCTACGACGACTTTCGACTTCGACCCCTTGGCGCTCGATGCGCGAATCGGGGCCGGGGCGCAGACTCGATAGTTTGAAGAAGACGAGGGAATCCTCGCCGTATCGGATGACGCCATGGCGCCATCCGATGCCCGCCTCTGCAGGCATAACGCGGAGAATGGCCGCGGTACCACCGCGGCGCAACACAAGAAATCGATACAAGAAAACCGCGACGAGAGCGGTGACCAGCACAACCAGAATGATCAACACCGTCATTCCGATTGCCACTGGTCGCCAGCTCCGTCGCGGTTTCTCGCGTGCTGCCTAGGCGCGCTCTACAGCGCGGATCCGCCCCTTTGCGGCGGCAGCCGCCTCGAGGTCGTCTCCACTCTCTTCGAGCGCCGCCCTTGCCGCAACCACATCGATGTCCTCGGCCAAGTCGGCGGACTCGGCGAGGATCGTGACTGTCCTCGCGGTCACGGACAGGAATCCCCCGTGCACAGCAGCAACGACACGCTCGCCGTCGGCCGTCGTGATCGACACCACGCCGCCCTCGACCAGCTGTCCGAGAACTGGTTCATGCCCAGGCATGACACCGATCTCTCCCTCGGTCGTCTGCGCACTGACGAGAGTCGCCGAACCAGACCACAACCGTCGCTCCACGGCGACGAGTTCCACAGTCATCTCAGCCATCGTCGACTACTTCCCGGCGATCTTCTTGGCTGCAGCCTCGACGTCGTCGAGACCACCACAGCTGTTGAACGCCTGCTCGGGCAGGTGGTCGAACTCGCCCTTGCAGACGCGGTCGAACGCCTCGATGGTATCGCGCAGCGGCACCACGGAGCCGGCCTCACCGGTGAACTTCTCGGCGACGATGAAGTTCTGGCCGAGGAACTTCTGCAGGCGACGCGCGCGGCCGACGAGTACCTTGTCCTCTTCCTGCAGCTCGTCCATACCGAGGATGGCGATGATGTCCTGCAGCTCCTTGTACTTCTGCAGAATCCGCTTGACCTCGTTAGCGACCCGGAAGTGCTCGGCGCCGACGATGCCCGGCTCGAGGATTCGCGAGGTGGAGGTCAGCGGGTCCACAGCAGGGTAGATACCCATCTGCGAGATCGGACGCGAGAGCTCCGTTGTCGCATCGAGGTGCGCGAATGTCGTAGCAGGCGCGGGGTCGGTGTAGTCGTCCGCGGGCACGTAGATCGCCTGCAGCGAGGTGATGGAACGTCCTCGCGTCGAGGTGATGCGCTCCTGCAGCTCGCCCATCTCGTCAGCCAGGGTCGGCTGGTAGCCCACGGCCGAGGGCATACGACCGAGCAGGGTCGACACCTCGGAACCGGCCTGGGTGAAACGGAAGATGTTGTCGATGAACAACAGCACGTCCTGGCCCTGGACATCGCGGAAGTACTCCGCCATGGTCAGCGCGGACAGGGCGACGCGCATACGCGTTCCCGGCGGCTCGTCCATCTGACCGAAGACAAGGGCGGTGTCCTGGAGGACGCCCATCTCTTCCATCTCGAGGTGGAGGTCGGTGCCTTCACGGGTGCGCTCACCGACGCCGGCGAACACCGACGTTCCCGAGAATTCCCGGGCGATACGGGTGATCATCTCCTGGATCAGAACGGTCTTGCCGACGCCGGCGCCACCGAACAGACCGATCTTTCCACCCTTGACGTACGGGGTGAGGAGGTCGATGACCTTGATACCGGTCTCGAGGATCTCGGTCTTGCCCTCGAGCTGGTCGAAGGCCGGCGGCTTGCGGTGGATGCCCCACTGCTCGCCGTCACGACCGGTGCCGGGGGCGTCGAGGCAATCGCCCAGGGCGTTGAACACGTGGCCCTTGACGACGTCACCGACAGGAACGGAGATCGGCTTGCCCGTGTCGGACACAGAGGTGCCGCGGACGAGACCGTCGGTCGGCTGCATCGAGATGGTGCGCACCAGGTTGTCGCCGAGGTGCTGTGCGACCTCGAGGGTCAGCTTCTTCGCGACCGAGGGAAGCGTGACCTCGGCGTGCAAGGCGTTGAAGAGTTCAGGAATCGCACCACGCGGGAATTCAACGTCCACGACGGGACCGATGACCCGCACGACGCGGCCGGCGACGGACGAATCCGGGCCTACCCCGTTGTTTTCGGTTACTGCTGCGGTCATTGCTTAGTCACTTCCTGCGCTCGAGGCAAGCGCATTCGCGCCGCCGACGATCTCGCTGATTTCCTGGGTGATCTGGGCCTGGCGAGCCTGGTTTGCCTGACGGCTCAACGTATTCACCAGCTCGTTTGCGTTGTCCGTCGCGGCCTTCATGGCGGTGCGACGGGCAGCAGACTCCGACGCCGCAGCATCGAGCAGCGAGGAGTAGATGCGGGTACTGATGTACTTCGGCAGCAGGGTACCGAGCAACTTGTCAGGTTCCGGCTCGAAGTTGTATCCGGCGACCGGTTCCGATCCGCCATCTCCGTGACCGTTGGTCAACATGTCGTCACCGAGTTCGACGTGCTCCTCGGCAACCATCACCTCGAGCGGCGCCATCCGGCGGACCTCGGGAGACTGGGTCAGCATCGATACGAAGCGCGTGTAGACGATGTGCAGTTCGTCGACGCCTTCGATCGTTCCTTCTCCGTTCGGCGCGGGAACATCCGAGCCTGATCCGGCCATGAACAGATCGACGAGGTGCCGGCTGGCCTTGGCGGCGTCCGCATAGCCCGGATCCTGGGAGAAGCCGGTCCACGCGCCACCGAGGTCGCGACCGCGGAACGTGTAGTACCCCAGGCCCTTGGACCCGAGAACGTAGACGACCGGCTCTTTGCCATCGCTGCGCAGCAGCTGGAACAGCTCCTCGGCCTCCTTGAGGACGTTGGAGTTGTATCCGCCACACATCCCGCGGTCACTGGTGACGACCAGGACCGCGGCACGCTTGGGATTGGGACGCTCGTTGAGTAGCGGGTGGTCCAGCGAAGCCGACGCGCTCGCCAGTTCGCTGAGAACCTTGGTGATCTCCTCCGCGTACGGCTTCGACGCGGCAACCCTGGCTTGCGCCTTGGTGATCCTGGACGTCGCGATCAGCTCTTGCGCCTTGGTGATCTTCTTGGTCGAGTTGACCGACTTGATGCGCGAGCGGAGCTCGAGAATGCTGGCCATCGATCGATCACTCTCCCTTCATGTTTCGCAGCGTCATCGGCACTCCACTCACTTGCTGACGGTGGTGCGCTTGACGGTGACCTGCTCCTGGCCCACCTCGGACGCGTCCAGAGCCTCGGCCTCGGCCTCGTTCACTACCCGACTGCCGTCGGAGGCGATGAAGCCCTCCTTGAACTTGTCGGCAGCCTTCTTCAGCGTGGTGGCGTTCTCCTCGTCGAGAGCCTTGCCGCCCTTGATGCTGTCGTAGACCGACGACGCGTTACGGCGCAGATCGTCGAGAAGTTCCGCTTCGAAGCGACGGACGTCAGCGACCGGGACGCTGTCGAAGGCACCTTCACCGGCGAGGTAGATCGACACGATCTGGTCCTCGACGGGGATCGGGCTGTACTGGTCCTGCTTGAGCAACTCGACAAGGCGAGCACCGCGCTCGAGCTGGGCCTTCGATGCGGCATCGAGGTCCGAAGCGAAGGCCGAGAATGCCTCGAGCTCACGGAACTGCGCCAGCTCGAGACGCAGCGAACCGGACACCTTCTTCATGCCCTTGGTCTGCGCGGCACCACCGACACGGGACACCGAGATACCGACGTTGATCGCCGGCCGGACGCCCTTGTTGAACAGGTCGGATTCGAGGAACACCTGACCATCGGTGATGGAGATGACGTTGGTCGGGATGTACGCCGAGACGTCGTTGGCCTTGGTCTCGATGATCGGCAGCGCGGTCAGCGAGCCGCCGCCGAGCGCGTCGGACAGCTTGGCCGAACGCTCGAGCAACCGGGAGTGCAGGTAGAAGACGTCACCGGGGTATGCCTCACGTCCCGGCGGACGACGAAGCAGCAGCGAGATCGCGCGGTAAGCCTCGGCCTGCTTCGTCAGGTCGTCGAAGACGACGAGGACGTGATTGCCCTGGTACATCCAGTGCTGACCGATCGCCGAACCGGTGTAGGGCGCGAGCCACTTGAAACCAGCCGAGTCGGAGGCAGGGGCCGCGACGATGGTCGTGTACTCCATCGCGCCCTGCTCCTCGAGCGCTGCCTTGACGCCCGCGATGGTCGAACCCTTCTGGCCGATCGCGACGTAGATGCAGCGCACCTGCTGCTTGGGGTCGCCGGTCTCCCAGTTCGCCTTCTGGTTCAAGATCGCGTCGATGCAGACGGCGGTCTTGCCGGTCTTGCGGTCGCCGATGACGAGCTGGCGCTGGCCACGGCCGATCGGGGTCATCGCGTCGATGGCCTTGATGCCGGTCTGGAGCGGCTCCTCGACGGGCTGGCGCTCGAGCACCGAAGCAGCCTGCAGTTCGAGGGCTCGGGTCTCGGAGCTCTCGATTTCGCCGAGGCCGTCGATCGGCTGGCCGAGTGGGTTCACGACACGGCCGAGGAAGCCGTCACCCACGGGCACCGACAGGACGTCGCCGGTGCGCTTGACTTCCTGGCCCTCTTCGATGTTCTCGAAGTCACCCAGGATGACGGCACCGATGTCGGTGGCATCGAGGTTCAGTGCGACGCCCAAGACTCCGCCGGGGAACTCGAGCAGTTCGTTGGCCATCGCCGAAGGCAGGCCACTGACGTGTGCGATGCCGTCGCTGGTGTCGGTCACAACGCCGACCTCTTCGCGGGAGGCCTCCGGGGAGTAGCTCGCGGTGTAGTTGTCGATCGCGCTACGGATCTCGTCGGAGGAGATCGTCAGCTCCGCCATGTTTTTCCTGCTCTCGGTGTCTGGTCTTCGAAAAGATCTGGGGTTTGTGTGCGGTCTGAGGACTACGTGAGGGACTTCCGCAACGCGGCGAGACGTCCCGCCGCACTGCCGTCGATCACCTCGTCGCCCACCCGGACGACCAAGCCGCTGAGGAGTTCGGGATCGACCTCCACGTGAACCGTCACCGGCTTCCCGTAGGTACGGGTCAAGGTGGCGGCCAACCGATCCGACTGCTCACTGGTCAGAGCGGAAGCGCTCCGAACCTTGGCGACAACGGTTTCCCGTTGCGCCGCGGCAAGATTTGCCAATTGGTCGAAGGCATCCGCAGGCGCGGACTTCAATCGTCCCACGGCCTGGTTCGCCAGCGCCTCAGTGACAGCGGTGACCTTGCCGTACAGCAACTTGGAGAGCAGGTCACGCTTGCCCTTCGCCGGTACGGAACGATCGGACAGAGCCTGCTCGAGGTTCGCGTTTCCGGCAACGATGCGGCCGAGACGAAACAGCTCGTCTTCGACCGCGTCGAGCTGGTTCTGGTCGGCAGCCGCCTTCAGGAGCGACTCCCTCCCCAGGAGTACCAGCGAGTTGAGCAGGTCGGAGGTGGACGACCAGTCCTGACCCGCAGCCGCCTTCAGAGCGGCAAGGGTCGCCGGCGATACCTTGCCGTTGAACACCTGCTCGGCCAGACCTTCGCGAGCGGTTCGGGCCGTCGAGTTGTCTGACAGCGCGCTGCGAAGAGTGCGCTGATCATCCAGGGTCTCGACGACCGAGAACAGCTCCGCTCCGGTCTGAGCCGCAGCCGCTGTGCCCGCTCCGGCGGAGACGGACCCCAGGGCCGCCGACAACGCAGCACGGGTCTGCGTCAAGGCCTCACGGCTCGCTGCGTACATGGTGCTCACTTCCCTGCTGCGGAGTTTGCGCCGATGGTCTCGAGCTCGTTCAGGAATCGGTCGACCGTGCCAGCTCGCTTCACATCATCGGCGAGAGACTCCCCGATGACCTTTTCCGCGAGGTCGACTGCGGTGCGACCGAGCTCGCCACGCAGTTCAGTGACGATCTGCTGACGCTGTGCGACCAGTTGGCTGTGGCCGGAAGCCACGATGCGGTCGCTTTCTTCCTGAGCCTGCGCCTTCATCTCATCGATGATCTGCTGCCCCTGGGCACGTGCGTCCTCACGGATCTGCGCGGCTTCGGTACGAGCTTCGGCGAGTTGAGCGCGGTACTGCTCGAGCGCTGCCTTGGCTTCGGCCTGCGCCTCTTCGGCCCTCTTGATGCCGCCGTCGATCTGCTCGGTGCGCTCGGCGAGAACCTTCTGGAACATCGGAAGGACGTACTTCCAGAAGACCAAGCCGACGACGACCAGGGCGACGATCGACCAGGTGATGTCATACGTCGCGGGCAGGAGGGGATTCTGGTCCTCCCCGGCTGCGGCGAGCAATGCGATGGTGGTTGGCATGGTGACTTCTTAGAAAATGAAGCCGGCAACGAGGCCGATCAGCGCGAGCGCTTCGGTGAAGGCGATACCGAGGAACATCGTGGTACGAACCTGTCCGGCCATCTCGGGCTGGCGGACCATGCCCTCGATCGCCTTGCCCACGACGATACCCACGCCGATGCCGGGTCCGATCGCGGCGAGGCCGTAGCCGATGGCTCCGTAACCGCTTGCTGTGGTCTCGACCGTTTCCTGTGCCAGGTACGCGAGGCTCATTGTGTTCCGTTCCCTTTCTGTTGACCTCCGCCGGATTCGACCGGAGGCTCAGTTCTTGGTGTAGCTGGTCGTGAAAGTTTTCGTGGTTCTAGTGCGAATCCGCGTGCAACGCGAGGTCGATGTACACCGACGTGAGCAGCGCGAAAACGTAGGCCTGTAGGAAGATCACCAGCAGCTCGAAGAAGGTGAACCCGATGCTGGCAGCAAGAGAAGCCACACCGAAGACTGCTTGGAAGCCGCCCGAGGTGAAGAAGAAGAACTGCGTGGCACTGAAGAACAGCACCAGCAAGATGTGTCCGGCGAGCAAGTTGGCCATGAGACGGACCATGAGGGTGAACGGCCGGAGGATGAAGGTCGAGATGAACTCGATCGGTATCAGCAAGAAGTGCAAGGGCAACGGGACGCCGGGAACAACAATGCTGCTCTTGACGTACTTGAAGAATCCGTACTTCTTGATACCCACGTAGTTGAACACGATGTATGCGAGCGCCGCGAGCACGAGCGGCATACCGATTCGCCCGTTCGGCGAGATGTTCAGGAAAGGTATGATGCCGGCAAAATTACTTGCCAACACGATGAAGAAGATCGTCGTAATGATCGGCAGGAAGCGCTTACCCTGTTCCTTACCGAGGATCTCTTCGGCGATGTGAATCCGAACGAAATCGAGCGCGAACTCGGCAACATTCTGGACGCCGGTCGGAACGAGTTTCGGGCTCCGCATCGCGATGACGAAGAACAGCGCGACCAGGCCCGACATCAGGAGACGGATCAGCACCAAGCGGTCGAGCTCGAAGGCCGTTCCCTCGAACAGCACGGCGGGCGGGTAGAAATCAGCGAGGGACGGCGGTTGATATTCACCCGCGGCCATGAAGGTGACGCTCAGCGTTCTCTCCCGTAGTCGGTCCGCAGCCATTCGACTGCGGTTCGATCGGACATTGACGATCAATACAAGTCGACAAGCTCGACTCGCTTATTCGTCAGCTGCTGCAGACTGAGCCAGTCCAGCGTCTGTCGGTGTCGGCGACTCTCGTCGACTCGGTGGTCGTACAACGCCGACCACCTACAAGGTGCAATACCCACGAGTAACTTACTCGCGGCCTGATTATCCTCGCTTGGCCCAGACCTTATCAAGTCTTCTACGACATCGCGTAGACGGGGGTATGGGTCGGTTCGAAGCTACTACTTTTCGTAGTACTACTTACTGTCACCTCCCGGCAAATCGGCAACTTCCGGTGTGCTCGGTTCGACGTACGGAACCTTGCTTCTCAACACCCCGTAGGTTTCCGCGCCCAGTACGATAACCAAGGAAAACACGATGACCAGCACCAATGCTGTGTCGTTGTAGAAGTCGAGCGGTTTGAGGATCGCCAAGACGGTGATCGCGAGGATCATCTTCAGCAACCAGGTACCGAGTAGCACGGCTCCCGCGGTCATGGCCGGCAGCTTCGCAGTGAACAACACGCCGAGTGCCGTGCACAGAATGAACCCGCCCCCGACGGCCGCACCGAGCAGCGCACCATAGAGGCCAGGCTTACCCGCGAGGAGAGCTGCGACGACTGAACCGGCCGCTGCCAGCGCGAACAGTCCGAGAATCCCGTATCGGACGGCAGCCCTCAAGGCCGCGGTCTGATCGGGGGTGGATGCTGGAGTGAATGTCACGGTCACCAAGGGTAGTGGATCGCTACCTGTCCGCCACAAACCTCCGGTCAGCTTTGACGATCGTGCTGCTGTCCGCGGATCGACGGGACGGCAGTTACGACGAGAGCGAAAACCAAGCCACCTGCTAGCAGGAGCACGACGACACGTCGGTCGAACAGTGCTGATCCGACCGCACCGAAGGCCAGAACGCCGACCCACAAGTAGATCAGCAGTACGACACGACGGTGCGAGTGCCCGATCTGCAGGAGTCGGTGATGCAGGTGCATCTTGTCCGGACTGAACGGACTCACCCCGGCTCGGGTGCGACGAACGATCGCGAGCAACAGATCGAGGATCGGGATGAACATGACGGCACCGACCAGCAGCAGCGGTGAGAGCAGACCGAGAAGGTCGCGCGTGCCGTAAGCGGTGAGCGAGATGCGCCCCGACGCACTCGTCGCGATCGCCGCGAGCATCAGTCCGATCAGCATCGAGCCCGAGTCGCCCATGAATATCCGGGCGGGCCGAAAGTTGTGCGGTAGGAATCCGAGGCATGCGCCGGCGAGCGCCGCCGCAATCATCGCCGGCGGATACGCGTTGACGTTGCCGCCCTGGTCGTGAAGGAGCCCGACCGAGAACACGCAGATCGCGAGCGAGGAAATCAAGCCGAGACCCGCGGCAAGTCCGTCGAGTCCGTCGACGAAGTTCATGGCGTTGACCATCACGACCGCGATCGCCACAGTGACCAGCCCGGCTTGAAGTTGGTCGAGGATCACGGTGCTGCCATCGCCGAACGGCAGGTAGATGATGAACCAGCTCACCCCCATCACCACGAGGATTCCCGCGGCGGTGACTTGACCGACGAACTTGGTGAGCGCGTCGAGCCCCCACCGATCATCGATCACTCCTACCAGCACGATCACCAAGCCTGAGACCAGTGCCGCAGGAACGTCGGAGGTGAACTCGAAGCCCCTGGTGAGAGCTGGTAGTTGGTGCGCGAACAGCAGGGCGACGAGGAGGCCCAGATAGATTCCGACGCCTCCGAGGCGAGGTGTGGGCGTGACGTGGACGTCTCGTTCACGCGGAACAGCGACCGCCCCGGATCTCAGGGCGAGCAATCGCACAGCACCGGTGGCCAGATATGTAACCACTGCGGCAGTGAACAGGACGAGAAGGAGTTCACGCAGCGGGACTCCAGCCCCCCCGCCTGCTTGAGCCAGCACCACGCCGGCCGATTCGGCCGCGCTCACTGGGTTGACAGGCTCTCCGCCGTCACTCCGAGCACGTCGGCGACGTCGCCGGTGGACACCGCGCCTTCACGCAGGATCCTGGGGTTCTCGCCAGTGAGGTCGACGATCGTCGATGCCTGCGCCTTCTGCGCACGTCCGCCGTCCAGATACACGCTTACCGATCCGCCTAGTTGCCCGCGAGCCTCGTTGACGGTGGTGGCGGGCGGTTGGCCGGAGACATTGGCGCTCGACACCGCCAGTGGTCCGACTTCCCGTAGCAGTTCCAGTGCAACCGGGTGCAGCGGCATGCGCAGCATCACGGTGCCACGCGTGTCACCGAGGTCCCAAGCGAGCGAAGGTGCTTGCTCCACAACCAGACTCAGGCCACCCGGCCAGAACGCCCGGATGAGATCACGGGTCTGGGAGCGCACGCTGTAGACGAGTCCGTCGACCGTCTTCCACGAGCCGACGAGCACCGGCACCGGCATGTCACGCCCCCGCCCCTTGGCCTGTAGCAACGATGCCACGGCGGCACCGTCGAAGGCGTCGGCGCCGATTCCATACAGCGTGTCCGTAGGAAGCACGACAAGGCGTCCGGCCTTCAGCGCACTCTTGGCCGCATTCATTCCAGCGGAGCGGGTGTCGGGTCGGCCACAGTCGTAAACGGTACTCACCCGCTCATTCTTTCACCCTCGAATCCGGTCCCCGAACGCCGCGCCTCGATATCGGTGGCGATACGGCGCGCAACAACGAAGCGGGGCTTGCCTGCCAGGTCCGGATGCTCGGCGACCTCACCGAACACACGGCGGGACTCGAACAGTGCCGCCACCGCGGACCCGTTGGTGTCGTCGTGCTCGATTCCCACCGCTCCCCCGATCCGCAACCAGCGTGCGACGTTCGAGATCATCGGCTTTATTACCGAGAGACCGTCAGGGCCGGCGAACAATGCGCTGTGTGGATCGTGCTCGGCGACCTCGGGCTCGAGCTCGGCACCCTCGGGAATGTACGGCGGGTTCGCAACGATCAGATCCACGCCGCCCTCGAGTCCCGCCAGCAGTGTGCGATCGGTTACATCACCTTGATACAACCGGATGGGCGTGTCGCCTGCCTGTTCCCGGGCACCGGCGTTGCGCCGCGCCCACGCCAGAGCATTCGGTTCGAGTTCGACGGCATGCACCACCGCATCGGGGCGCGCGTTGGCTATCGCAAGCGCAAGTGCGCCGGACCCGGTACACAGGTCGAGGACGACGGGCGGGCGTTGGTCGCAATGCCCAAGTGATGCGAGGGCCCACCCCAACAGCAGCTCGGTTTCGGGTCGCGGCACAAAGACACCGGGACCGACCTGGACATCGATGTCGCCCATGGCCGCCGTACCGAGAATGTACTGCAACGGGATCCTCTTGGCGCGCTGGTCCACCATGGCCTTGTAGGCCTCGACCACAGATTCGTCGACGAGGGGTACCAACCCGAGTCGCGTGCGCGCAACACCCAACAGGTGCGCCGCGAGCAGCTCGGCATCCGCACGGGCACTGCGCACACCGGCCTCGTCGAGGTGCCGGGTTGCGTCCATCAGGGCCAGGCGAAGTGGAAGGCGACTCACAGGTACAGCCTGCCATGCACGCTACTACCGGATGTGCCCGTCCCTCTTGTCCCGGGGCGCAGACAGCATCGAACGACCGAGAGTCACCCTCGCTCGATCTCGAGATCTGCGGCGAACCTCTTACTCGGCAGCGAGCCTCGCCTCGCGGTCGGATTTACCGAGCGCGTCGAGCAGTGCATCCAACTCACCGTCCAGTATCGCGTCGAGATTGTGCGACTTGAACCCGATGCGGTGGTCGGTGATGCGGTTTTCGGGGAAGTTGTAGGTCCGGATGCGCTCGGAACGGTCGACGGTGCGCACCTGGCTCTGCCGCCCCGCCGAGGCTTCAGCCTCCGCGGCCTCTTCGGCAGCAGCTTGCAGTCGGGCGGCAAGTACCTGCATGGCCCGCGCCTTGTTCTGCAGCTGCGAGCGTTCGTTCTGGCAGGTCACCACGATACCGGTGGGCAGATGCGTGATCCGGACAGCGGAATCGGTGGTGTTGACCCCCTGACCACCCTTGCCCGAGGACCGGTAGACGTCGATGCGCAGATCAGCTTCGTCGATCTGTACCTCGGCGACCTCTTCCGGCTCCGGATAGATAAGGACGCCCGCGGCCGACGTATGAACTCGCCCCTGCGACTCGGTCACGGGTACGCGCTGCACGCGATGGACGCCGCCTTCGAACTTCAGACGGGACCAGACTCCGTCCCTGACGTCGCCCTTCGACTTGATCGAGAGCGTCGCTTCCTTGTATCCGCCGAGATCGGAGAGGGTCGCATCGAGGATCTCGACGCGCCACCCGTGGCGCTCGGCGTAGCGCACGTACATGCGGGCCAGGTCCGAAGCGAACAGCGCCGATTCCTCACCGCCCTCACCCGACTTCACCTCGAGCACGACATCGTCACCGTCGTGTGGGTCCCGCGGAGCGAGGAGGTCGGTCAAGGTCTTGTCCAATTCCTCGACCACCGCCTCGAGTGCAGGTACCTCGCCGGCGAAGCTGGAATCGTCAGCAGCCAGCTCACGCGCGGCGTCGAGATCACCCCGCGCCGATTCCAACTTGGCAATCGTCGCCATGATCGGCGCCAACTCGGCGAATCGCTTGCCTACTCTGCGGGCGGCGGCGGCGTCATCGTGCAGAGCTGGATCGGCCAACTGCTGCTCCAGTCCGGCGTACTCAGCCAGAATGTCGTCGATGGCCGAAGGCTGGGTGGTCCCTGCCATTGTTCGCTCCGCTCTGCGTTATGTGGGGACTGGGCACAAAAAAGCCGACGCCCGGCCTGCAATTATCGCAGGACGGGCGTCGGCGGAACAGCTATGACTTCTCGGATCCCTTGGCTGCACCCTTACCGGCGCGCTTGCCGTAGCGAGCCTCGAAGCGAGCGACGCGTCCACCGGTGTCCAGAATCTTCTGCTTTCCGGTGTAGAAGGGGTGGCACTGTGAGCAGACCTCGACGTTGATGCGTCCGGTCTCCTTGGTGCTGTAAGTCTCGAATGTGTTTCCGCAACCGCAGACCACGGTGGTGGCCACGTAGTTGGGGTGAATACCTGCCTTCATGGGTGTCCCTTTCAATGGTCGCCGGGTCGCCTTCGCCGTTCGAAGACGTGAACCGGAACCGGACTCGGCCGCTCAGTATGCCAGATTGCAGGCTCGTGGGCCCAACTGGCATGCGCGCTTGCAAAGTGATCAACGTGGTCGGCAAGCGCTTTGTTCCCAGCCATTCTTCCTGGGCCTCGCACATTGTTCCCAGTCATTCTTCCTGAGAATAGGGGCGGGGCCCGGCGACAATGTCGCCGGGCCCCGCTCGGTTGACGATCAGTCCTCGATCGCGCCCGGAGCAGTCTTCGATACCTGCATGAGGAATTCGATGTTGCTCTTGCTCTTCTTGAGGCGGTCGATCAACAGATCGATGGCCTGGTGCGAATCCAGGCCCGAGAGCACACGCCGGAGCTTGTGCATCACGGCGGCCTCGTCCGGGCCGAGAAGCAAGTCGTCCTTGCGCGTACCCGAAGGGTTCACGTCCACTGCCGGGAACACGCGACGCTCCGCGATCTTGCGGTCGAGCTTGAGCTCGGCGTTTCCGGTGCCCTTGAACTCCTCGAAGATCACGGTATCGCCGGTTGATCCGGTCTCTACCATCGCCGTCGCGATGATTGTGAGCGAACCGCCGTTCTCGATGTTGCGCGCGGCGCCGAGGAATCTCTTCGGCGGATAGAGCGCGGTCGAGTCGACACCACCGGAGAGGATTCGACCCGAGGCCGGCGAGGAGTTGTTGTATGCGCGGCCGAGGCGGGTGATCGAGTCGAGAAGAACGACGACGTCCCGGCCCGTCTCCACCAGTCGCTTCGCACGCTCAATCGCCAACTCGGCGACCGAGGTGTGATCTCCCGGCGGACGGTCGAAGGTCGAGGAAATGACCTCGCCCTTCACCGAACGCTGCATGTCGGTGACCTCTTCCGGGCGCTCGTCGACCAGCACAACCATGAGGTAGCACTCGGGGTTGTTGGTCGAGATGGCATTGGCGATAGCCTGCAGCACGCTGGTCTTACCGGCCTTCGGCGGGCTCACGATCAGCGCACGCTGCCCCTTGCCGATCGGCATCACCAAGTCGATGACACGAGTCGTCAGGACGTTCGGAGTGGTCTCGAGGCGCAGCCGCTCGTTCGGGTAGAGCGGGGTGAGCTTGCCGAACTCGGGACGCTTCTTGGCCGCTTCCACCTCGCCGCCGTTGACGGTGTCGATCCGGACGAGAGGATTGAACTTCTGCCGCTGATTGCCCTGCTCCCCCTCGCGGCCGATCCGAGCGACACCGGTGATGGCGTCGCCGCGGCGAAGACCGTTCTTGCGGATCAGGTTCATCGACACGTAGACGTCGTTGGGCCCGGCCAAGTAGCCGGAGGTGCGCACGAACGCATAGTTGTCGAGGACATCGAGGATGCCGGCGACGGGCTGCAGGACGTCGTCCTCACGGATCTCTGTCTCGCGTGCGTCGCCCTCTCCGCGGTCGCGTCCACGACGACGCTCACGGAAACGGCGCCCGCGGCGTCCGCGACCGCCTTCCTCGTCGTCGCCCGAGCGACCGTCGTTGCTTCGCGGGCCGGCGTTCCCCTGCCCCCGGTCACCGCGCTCACGTCGATTGCGGTCGCCGCGTTGGTCGCCGGAACCATCCTGCTTTCCGGAACCATCCTGCTTTCCGGCGCCATCTTGCCTGCCCGTGCCGTCCTGCTTGCCGGGCTTCTCGGCCGAATCCTGACGATCGTCGGCCTGCTTGCGCTCGGTGGGCGGGGCTTCGGAAGCGTTCTGCGGGACCGTGACCGGTGGGGTGCCGCCCTGCTCGGCGTGCTCGGGTGCGCCCGCACGGCGCGTAGCCCCACGGCGCTGGCGCCCGCGGCGGCCGCTCTCTGCGGGTTCGGTAACTGCTGTATTGGTGACTTCGGTGTCGGTCACTGCGGATTCAGCCCCCTTCTGCGCCGCGACCTTCTCGGGAAGCCGCTCATCCAGAGTCACAGCGCCCGCCGACCCAGCACCCGGAGTTCCAGTATCCGGGGTTCCAGTATCCCGTGTCCCTGCATCCGGTGTCACCGCATCCGGTGTCACCGAGAGCTCGGTCTGGGTGGACCGTTCACGCTTTGCGCGTGTCGTCCGCGCACGGGTGGTCGGCTCGGGCGCAGCAGCAGCCGGGGCGGCTGTGCCGCTCTGGCGCTCCTTGATCGCGGCGATGAGGTCACCCTTGCGCATCCCCGAGATCCCCTTGATGCCCAGCTCGCTCGCGAGGGCGCGGAGTTCGGTCAATACCATCCCGGACAGTCCCGCGCCCCGGCGTGTCTCGGCACGCATCTTGGAGGCCGCGACTGCATCTGTTCCGGGCGGAGTCGATGGTGCCTGTGAAGTGTCGCCTGCCTGCGCGCCAACGGTATCCACCGATGATGCGTGCACAGGAGCGGCGATGAGGTCCGTATCGGTCACGGAGGTCCTTTCCTTCCCTCACTCGCGCTGCGCAGAGTTGAGGGTTCGTCCCGCAATTCGGGTCATGTACCGAATTCGGATGTGCCGTACGTAGTTGCGTGCGAAGAAACTGCCGGCTTGCCCGCCATCACACCACCTTGAAACAGGCGTGTGCTCGAAATCCCTACACAACTGATAGTGCGGAAGATCATGCCAGGAGTCGTCAACCCCGATTGACCTGGAGTATTTGCCCTGGTAGAGCACCGGCGTCTGATGCGCACGATGTACGGACAATGCCCAGAATAGCTGCCTGGGACCGCGGGAGCAAGAAGGGGGCCTGCGGCGTGTCAGCTGACTTGGACGCCGCCCGCGATGTCGAGCTCTAGCACCTGCAACCCGTCGGCCTCCGCCATCTCTCGAAAATCGCGGGGGAACGGTTCGGTTGTCAACGCGAGAACGGTCGGCCCGGCGCCCGATACAGCTGCGGCGATACCGGCCTCCCGCAGAATCGAGATCCATCGCGTCGTCTGTGGAAGCGCCTGAGCGCGCTGCGCCTGATGCAGCCGGTCTTCGGTGGCCGCCATCAAGAGGTCCGGACGTTCTGTGAGAGCCACCACAGCCAGGGCTCCGCGGCTGACATTGAATGCCGCGTCACGGTGGGGAACGGTCTCCGGCAACAAACCCCGAGTGTGCGCGGTCGACGAGCGCACTCCGGGCACGAGAGCGACCCCACGAATGGCGGGATGCACCTTCAGTGGCACCGCCGCGTACACGGGGTGGGCTGCTCTCGAACCGCCATCTTTCGAACCACGGTCGGCCGATGCCCCCTCACTTGCCCATGACACAACGGCTCCGCCGAGCACACTCGCCGAGGCGTTGTCGGGGTGACCTTCGAACTCGGACGACAACTGCACGAGCTGATCGCGGGACAGCTCCAGATCCGGATCGAGCTTCGCCGCGAGGCCGTTGGCCGCTGCCAGTCCCCCGACAACAGCAGAAGCCGAGGAACCAAGACCCCGAGAATGAGGTATCACGTTGTGACACACCACATCCAACCCGTCAGCCCAGACACCCGCCGATTCCAGGCCTCGCTCGATCGCACGGACCACGAGGTGAGATGGGCCACATGGGACGTCGTCCGCCCCCTCACCCTCGACCCGGATGTTCAGCCCCGAACCGGTAGTGGTGACCTTGATCTCGTCGTACAGCCCCAGAGCGATACCGAGCGTATCGAAGCCCGGTCCGAGATTGGCGCTCGACGCGGGCACGCGCGCGGTAACGGTGAGCCCTTCGGGGAGAGTTCGTGTCATGGAAGCCGTCTGATTCTGCGGCGCGGTGGGCGTGGCCGCCTCCACTACGCCAGCTCCAGGGCGGAGGCGACAGCGACGGGGTCAACCGGAATCGGTTGGACCTCCGGCATTCCCGCCAACGCCGTGTCGGGGTCCTTGAGTCCATTACCGGTGACGGTGCAGACGACGCTCGAGCCTGAGTCCAGCCAACCCTCCTTGCGGGCGGCCAGCAGACCCGCAACGCTCGCAGCCGAAGCGGGTTCGACGAAAACGCCTTCGGTTCTTGCGATCAAGTGGTATGCCTCCAGAATCTCCTCGTCGGTCGCGGCACGGAAGGCTCCGTGCGACTCCTCCTTCGCGGCGATAGCGCCGTTCCAGGAGGCAGGCGAACCGATCCGGATCGCGGTCGCAATCGTCTCCGGATCTTTCACAGGGGCACCATGGATCAGCGGCGCGGCACCCGCGGCTTGGACGCCGAGCATTCGGGGCTTCACACTGGTGATTCCATCCGCGTAGTACTCGGAGTACCCGCGCCAATACGCGGTGATGTTGCCGGCGTTCCCGACCGGCAGCGCATGAACGTCGGGCGCCTTGCCCAGTGCGTCGCAGATCTCGAAAGCCGCGGTCTTCTGACCCTCGATGCGGACCGGGTTGACCGAGTTCACCAGTCCGATCGTGGGGAACTCCGCTGTGGTCTTCCTGGCCAGCTCGAGACAGTCGTCGAAGTTGCCCTGCACTTGAATGATCCGCGCACCGTGCATGACGGCTTGCGCAAGCTTGCCCATCGCGATCTTGCCCTGCGGCACCAGCACCGCACAGGTCATCTTCGCCTTGGCGGCGTACGCTGCGGCGGACGCAGAGGTGTTGCCCGTGGATGCGCACAGGACGGCCTGCTGCCCGCGAGCCAGCGCGTCGGTGACGGCCATCGTCATGCCGCGGTCTTTGAACGAGCCGGTCGGGTTGAGCCCCTCCACCTTGAGGTAGACCTCGCACCCGGTGATCTCCGAGAGATGCTCGGCGGGCAACAGCGGAGTGCCGCCCTCGCGCAGGGTGACCGTCTTCCAGTTCGGCCCGATGGAGAGTCGGTCTCGGTAGGCCTCGATCAGCCCCGGCCACGGGGCGTGCACGGGGTTGCAGGTGCCGGTCATTGTTCGGTGCCTTCCAGTCGCAGAACGCTGGTCACAGCGGTGACGAATTCTTTCTTACTCAGTGCCGCAACGGTTTCCGACAAAGCGGAATCCCCCGCGAGGTGGGTCACGACGACGAGGCGAGCGCAGTCGCCTGCGCCTTCCTGCCGCACGGTGGAGATGCTCACGCCGTGCTCGGAGAATTCTGCAGCCACGGCTGACAGCACACCCGCCTTGTCCGCCACCTTCATGCTGACGTAGTAGCGGGTCGGAATCTCGCCGATCGGCGAGATCTTCAGCTTGGCGTACTTCGATTCGCGAGGTCCGCGTCCACCGTTCACCTTATTGCGCGCGGCCATCACCAGATCACCCATCACGGCGGACGCGGTGGGGGCGCCACCCGCACCCTGGCCGTAGAACATCAAGCGCCCCGCGTTGTCGGCCTCGACAACCACGGCGTTGAATGCGCCGTTCACCGACGCCAGCGGATGACTCAACGGCACAAGAGCTGGGTAGACCCGGGCGGAGATCCGCTCTTCGCCGTCGTGGGTGGTAACCCGCTCGCAGATGGACAACAGCTTGATCGTGCAACCGAGTGCACGTGCCGACGTCAGATCTTCCGCGGTGATATTGGTGATCCCTTCGCGGTACACATCTGCCGCCGTCACCCGGGTGTGGAAGGCGATCGACGCGAGGATCGCCGCCTTGGCCGCGGCGTCGTAGCCTTCCACGTCGGCCGTCGGATCTGCCTCCGCGTAGCCGAGTCGTCCGGCCTCGGCGAGCGTCGCGGCGTAGTCCGCCCCGGTCTCGTCCATTGCCGACAGAATGAAATTGGTGGTGCCGTTGACAATTCCGGCGACCTTGTTGACTCGATCGCCGGCGAGCGACTGGAAGAGTGGCCGGATCACCGGGATCGCGCCCGCCACGGCGGCCTCGAAATACAGATCGACACTGTGCATCTCCGCAGCCTCGGCCAGTTCTCCGGTGCGTTCGGAGAGCAGAGCCTTGTTCGCGGTGACAACGGACTTCCCGGAGTTCAGCGCCGAGAGAATCAACTCGCGTGGCAGATCCGTGCCACCGATCACCTCGACGACGATGTCGACGTCGTCGCGAGCCACGAGGGTCGCTGCGTCGGTGGTCTGCAGTTCGACTGGGATTCCGCGATCTGCACCGGGGCGGCGAACAGCCACACCGCGCAGAATCAACGGGGCGCCGACGCGAGCCTCGAGGTCTTGGCTGTGTTCTTGCAGGATGCGCACCACCTCGCTCCCGACGTTGCCGAGGCCGAGGACGGCCACACCGATAGCGCGATGCGCCGATTCACTCGTCACTGCTGTACCTCCAAGCTCAGCAAGTCTTCCACGGTTTCCCTCCGGAGGATCACACGCGAGCGCCCATCACGCACCGCCACCACGGCAGGCCGAGTCAGCATGTTGTATCTGCTCGACATCGAATAGCAGTATGCACCGGTGGCGGCGACGGCAAGAACATCTCCGGCATCGATGTCCTCGGGCATCCAGGTGTCACGGATCACGACGTCGCCCGACTCACAATGCTTACCCACGACTCTGGACACGACAGGTTCGGCATCGCTCGCCCTCGAGACCAGCTTCACTTCGTACTCCGCCTGATACAGCGCCGTACGGATATTGTCGCTCATGCCACCGTCGACGCTGACATACCGGCGGGTCAGGGAACTACCGACAGTGACGTCCTTGATTGTGCCGACCTCGTACAGCGTCACCGTCCCGGGTCCGGCAATCGAACGTCCCGGTTCGACTGCCAGCGTCGGTTCGGGCAGACCCGCCAGCGTCGACTCGTTGCGGACGATGTCAGCGAGCTTTGCGGCAAGTTGATCTACCGGGGGCGGATCGTCGGTGGGGACGTAGGAGATTCCCATGCCGCCGCCCAGGTCGATGATCGAGATCTGAGACGTCTTTTCCACACCGAACGCCGCGACGACGTCTCGAAGGAGCCCGATGACGCGGTGAGCGGCGAGTTCGAAGCCGTCGACGTCGAATATCTGCGAGCCGATGTGGCTGTGAAGGCCCACGAGCCTCAGGTGGTCGGCGGCAAAAACCTGCCGAACCGCGTCGATCGCCTTTCCATCCGCGAGCGAGAACCCGAACTTCTGATCCTCGTGGGCAGTGGAGATGAACTCGTGGGTGTGCGCCTCCACACCAACCGTCACGCGGATCAACACGTCCTGGACGACGCCGGCTTCACCGGCTACCCTTTCGAGGCGATCGATCTCCATCGCAGAGTCGAGCACAATGTGCCCGACACCTGCCGCCACCGCTGCACTCAGCTCCGCAAGCGACTTATTGTTGCCGTGCATGGCAATTCGTTCAGCCGGGAATCCAGCGTGCAGGGCAACCGTCAGTTCTCCGCCGGAGGCGACATCCAGAGACAGACCCTCTTCTGCAACCCAGCGAGCGATCTCGCCGCACAAGAAGGCCTTGGACGCGTAGTGCACCCTGGCGCTCGGCCCGAACGCGCCGGCCATGTCGCGGCACCGAGACCTGAAATCGTCTTCGTCCACTACGAACAGTGGTGTGCCGTATTTCTCCACCAGGTCCGTCACCGGGACCCCAGCCAGGCTCACGACCCCGTCAGCGCCTCGGCGCGCGTTCCGTGGCCATACCTGCGGGGAGAGCGATGCGAACTCGGCCGAATCGGTGGGGCGCTCGGGCAGTCCGGGCGCGTGCAGGTGTTCGGCGTGCTTGGGGCCTGCGGGGTGCGCGTTCACATCTGCTCCGGTGCGCTCACGCCGAGCAGTGCAAGACCGTTGGCCAGCACCTGGCGAGACGCCATACACAGCGCCAGTCGCGCGGTGTGGATCGGCGCCGGGTCCTCATCGCCCTGCGGAAGAATCCGGCGGCCCGCTCCGTAGAAGCGGTGGTACGCACCGGCAAGCTCCTCGAGGTACCTCGCAACGCGATGCGGCTCACGGAGATTCGCCGCGCTCGACACGACACGTGGGTATTCCCCGAGTGTCCGGATGAGGTCGCCCTCCTGATCCGCGACCAGCAGCGACAGGTCCGGGTTCTCAGCGGAAACCCCGAGATCGGCCGCATTACGGGCGATCGACGCGAGGCGGGCATGCGCGTATTGCACGTAGTAGACGGGATTTTCGTTGCCGGTGCTCGTCCACAGCTCGAGGTCGATGTCAATGCTCGAGTCCACCGACGACCGGATCAGCGCGTAGCGCGACGCGTCCACACCGATGGCCTCGACGAGATCGTCGAGAGTGATGACGGTGCCGGCACGCTTGCTCATCTTCACGGTCACGCCGTCGCGGACCAGGTTCACCATCTGCCCGATCAATACCTCCACGGTGTCCGGGTCGTCACCGAACGCCGCGGCAGCGGCCTTGAGCCGGCCGATGTAGCCGTGATGATCCGCACCGAGCATGTATATACACAGGTCGAAACCCCGGGAGCGCTTGTCCTGGAAGTAGGCGATATCACCGGCGATATACGCAGCGTTGCCGTCGCTCTTGATGACGACGCGGTCCTTGTCGTCGCCGAAATCGGTGCTCTTGAGCCACCAAGCGCCATCTTCTTGAAAGAGGTTCCCGGAGAGCTTCAGCGTCTCGACTGCCTTCTCCACCGCGCCCGACTCGAACAGCGAATTCTCATGGAAGTACACATCGAAGTCGACACCGAACTCGTGCAAGGTGCGCTTGATGTGCGCGAACATCAGTTCCACGCCGATGGACCGGAACACTTCCTCTTGTTCGGCAGTGGGAAGCTCGAGCGCGTCGGGGCGCCGACGCAGAACTTGGGAGGCGATATCGGCGATGTACGCACCGGCATATCCGTCTTCGGGGGTGGGTTCTCCCTTGGCCGCCGCGATCAGCGAGCGGGAGAACCGGTCGATCTGCGCGCCGTGGTCGTTGAAGTAGTACTCACGTGTGACCGCCGCACCCTGTGTGGCCAGGATGCGGCCGAGTGCGTCGCCCACAGCCGCCCAACGGGTTCCACCGAGGTGTATGGGGCCGGTCGGGTTGGCGGAGACGAATTCGAGGTTGATGTTCTTGCCCGCGAGCGCGGCGCCCCAACCGAACCCTGCACCCTCCGCCAGGATCTTGGCGACGATCGCTCCCTGCGCATCTGCCGCGAGACGGATGTTGAGAAAGCCCGGGCCTGCGATGTCGGCGCTGTCGATGCCCTCTGTCTCAGTCAGAGCCTCGGCAAGCCAGGTGGCCAGTTCACGAGGATTGGTACCGACCTTCTTGGCCACCTGCATCGCGACATTGGTCGCGTAGTCGCCGTGCTCGGGGTTCCGCGGACGCTCGACCGTCAGGGTCTCGGGCAACACGGACACGTCGAGTCCGCGGTCGGCGAGCACGGCCGCGGCGGTTCCACGGAGCAGTTCGGCAAGATCGGCTGGAGTCACAGGTATCTATCCTATGGCCATCGCGTCTCGAGCGGTGATCCGCCTTCCCACGGCTGACCCCCAGGCCCCGCGAGGCGTCTTCAGGCGTGTCCGCGGTCACTCTCGCTGGTTGGGCACAGAATGGAAACAGTATAGTGGCATCGCCCCGAGACTCGGTCCTCGGCTTCCGGCTACCGGGAAAAGAGCGCCCGCAACCCACCACCGAAAGATCACAATTTATGCCAAGCGGTTCGGAAAATCGTGGTCCCGACAAGAAGTCGGGAGCGAAGTCGGCCAAGGCCATCAAGGCCGCCCAGAAAAAGAGTAGCCGCGACAAGGCCTCGGGCGGCGCGGGGAAGGTCAAGGGCGGCGGCGCTCCGAGACAGATTCCCTGGCTCACGATCGGCGCCGGAGGAGCTGTAGTCGCCTTGGTGGCGGTTCTTGCGATCAACCTGGTGCCCAAGTACCAGGCCAACGTCGAGGCCTCTCGCTTTGCGCCGAGCGCCGAGGACCCCGACCCCTCGGTCAACATCGACGGTGTCGTCAGGGTCGACTACCCGGCCGGCATCCACGTCCAACCGTCGCAGCGAGTCGCTTACGACCATTCGCCTCCGTTCGGTGGCCCACACGATGGAATCTGGGCAACATGCACGGGAACGGTGTACCCGAACGCGATCCGCAGCGAGAATGCCGTGCACTCGCTCGAGCACGGCGCGGTATGGATCACCTACAACCCGGACGAGGTGACTGGCGACCAGGTGCGGACCCTCGAGGACAAGGTCGACGGTAAGACATTCACGATGTTGTCGCCGTACCCCGGCCTCGACAGCCCCGTTTCGCTGCAGTCGTGGGGCCACCAACTGAAGTTGGACAGCGTCGACGACCCTCGAATCGACCAGTTCATCACCGCGCTGCGGATCAATCCGAACACCTATCCCGAGGTGGGCGCGACCTGCTCGTCGATTCCGGGCTCCGGTTTCGACCCCGACAACCCGCCCCCGTTCGATCCGAGCCCACCCGGCCCGGACGCAGTGCCCATGGACGGCGGCGGAATCACCCCGGACGAGTCCGAAGTGGGCGGAATGCAGCTCCCGCCCGACATGCAAGTTCCATCTGAGCTCCCGCAGGAGCCCGACCAGCAGCTTCCGCCTGAGCCCCAGCAGGCGCCGATCGAAGGCAGCAATGGCTGACTCCACCGACTCCGAACTCGGACCCGAGACCGCACCCGCGGACGACAGCACACCTCCTCGACGCAGCCAGCGCACAGCACTCACTGTCATCGGGTTGATCGGCGCCCTCGTCATCGGCTTCGCCGTCGGGTTCCTGGTACGCCCGTCGGCGGAGGACGATACGGCCGTTCCCGAAGCCGGTTCCGTTGATGTCGGGTTCGCCCAAGATATGAGCGAGCATCACAGCCAGGCCGTGGAGATGTCGGCGATCGCGCTGGCGGATGTCAACGACCCCGCGGTCCGGAGCCTCGCGTACGACATCCTCACCACGCAACAGAACCAACTCGGACAGATGCAGGCTTGGCTCGACCTGTGGGGTCAGCCCTTGCTGCCGTCCGGTGGGTACATGGGATGGATGCAGCCACAGCAATCCGACGGTCACGGCCAGGACTCCGACGAAGCCATGCACATGGGTCCGATGGCGAAGATGCCGGGCATGGCGACCTCGGAGGATATGACTGCCTTGCGCCAGGCCACAGGTCCCGCCGCCGACGTCCTGTTTCTCCAGCTCATGCTTCGCCACCACGAGGGCGGGCTACCGATGATGGAGTATGCGGCCGAGCACGCCGCCGAACGTGTGACGCGCGACCTTGCTCAGAAGATGGTCGATACCCAGGAAAGCGAGTCGACGTTGATCACGAACATGCTCGCTGAAAGGGGCTCGAGTCCCCTGCCGATGAACTGACCGGCCGTCAACTGATCGCTGTCACGACCACGTCCAGTCGCGCACCTCGGGCATGTCCTCGAGGTGCGCGACTACGTATTCGCCGTGCCGTTCGAGTTGGCTGAGACAGAAGTCGGCGAGTGCATCGGCGCCTGCGGGTTCCGTGCGTGCGCGTCTGAGTGCTTCCAATGCCAAGTGGTAGCGGCTCATTCGGTTCAGCACGACCATGTCGAACGGCGTGGTCGTAGCGCCCTGTTCGCTGAAACCGCGGACGTGGAAACGTTCCGGATCGGGACGCCCGTGGATCAGTTCGTGGACGGCGCGCGAATATCCGTGGAACGCGAACACTACATCGGTATCGGCGGTGAACAAGTCGAGGAACTTCTGAGCGTCGAATCCGTGCGGATGCTCCGTAGGCGTGAGCAGCCCCATCAGGTCGACGAGGTTGACCACCCTTGTGACGAGATCCGGCGTGTGCTCGCGAAGCAACTGGGCGGCTGCGAGGATCTCCTGAGTCGGAACGTCACCCGCGGCGGCAAGCACGACATCCGGCCCGGTACCTGCCTGGGCCTCAGTGCCCGCCCACTCCCACACCGACGCCCCAGCCGCACAGTGGGCGTGTGCCTGCTCGAGGGTCAGGTACTGCAGATGCGGCTGCTTGTCGACGACGATGAGATTGACGTGGTCGATGCTGCGCAGGCAGTGGTCGGAAATCGAGAGCAACGTGTTCGAATCAGGCGGAAGCCAGACCCGAACGACGTCCGGCGCGAGGGGAATGACGGAATCGATCATGCCCGGACCCTGATGGCTGAAGCCGTTGTGGTCGTTGCGCCAACACGTGCTGGTCAGCAGAACATTGAGCGACGAAACCGGTGACCGCCACGGCAGATCCACCGCGTGCTGGATCCACTTCGCATGTTGAATGAGCATGGACACGCTCACCATCGCGAACGCCTCGTAGCTGGCGAAAATCCCGTGCCGCCCGGACAGCAGGTATCCCTCGAGCCACCCCTCGCACAGGTGCTCGCTGAGAATTTCCATCACCCGTCCACCCGGTGACAGTCCGTCGTCGTAGTCGGTGATGGGTAGCTGCCAACAGCGATCGGTCGCCTCGAATACCGCGCCCAGTCGGTTGCTGGACGTCTCGTCGGGACAGAACAGGCGAAAGGTTCCCCCACCGTCGGGAGTGGTGGTCGCCGTATAGAGGTCGCGGAGCAACTCGCCGAGTACGCGAGTCGTCTCGTGCATGGTGGCACCCGGTTTCTCGATGGCGAGCGCATACTTTTCCAACGGCGGTATCGGCAGGTCCACCCTCAGGCGCCCGCCGTTGGCGTACGGGGACGAACCCATCCGCTTGTCACCCTCCGGCGCCAACTGTGCGAGATCGGAGACGAGCGAGCCGTTCGCATCGAACAAATCTTCCGGCGAGTACGACCGCATCCATTGTTCGAGTTGGTGGAGGTGGGCCTGGTTGGTCCGAACCCCGGACAAGGGAACCTGGTGAGCACGATGTGTTCCCTCGACAAGAACGCCATCGACGGTATGTGGGCCCGTCCAGCCCTTCGGGGTCTTCAGCACGATCGCCGGCCATTTCGCACCCGTGGGCCACGCCGCGCGCGCGTCACGCTGAACTCGCCCCGCCCGCGCCTCCCGCTGCATGTCGGTTATCACCCTGTACGCATCGCCGAGAGCACGATCGAGCGCGCGGAACACTGTGGGCGGGTCGTCACCGGCGACGACGGTCGGTGCCCATCCCTGACCGCTCAGGAATGCCTCGACGTCGTCATCGCTACTGCGGCCATAGACCGTGGGTCCCGCGATCTTCGCTCCGTTGACGTGCAGGATCGGCAATACGGCACCGTCGCGCTCCGGATTGAGGAACGCGGGGAGCTTCCACGAGCCCGACAATGGCCCCGTCTCAGCCTCGCCGTCGCCAATCACGCACGCTACCAGCAGATTCGGATGATCGAATGCTGCGCCGGCCGCGTGAGCCAGGGAATAGCCCAGCTCCCCGCCCTCGTGGATACTTCCCGGTGTCTGCACACCGACGTGACTCGGAACCCCACCCGGAGTCGAGAACTGCCGACACAGCCGGTGGATTCCGGCGGCGTCACGGGACACCCCGGGATACACCTCCGAGTAGGTCCCCTCCAGATACGTGGCGGCGACCAGGGCGGGCCCGCCGTGACCGGGCCCGGTCACGAACAGGCAATCCGCGTCTGTCCGGCAGATCAGACGATTCAGAAGGGTGTAGACCATGGACAACCCAGGACTGGTCCCCCAATGTCCGAGAAGCCGGGGTTTGATATGCGCCGGCCGCAACGGCTCACGCAGCAGCGTGTTGTCCTGCAAGTAGATCTGCGCGACAGTGAGGTAATTGGCGGCCGCCCACCACCGCAGATCCTGTTCGAGGTCATGATCGGAATACTGCGCGTCCGAGCTCCGCACGCCGTCATTCAACCCATCGGCCATTCTCGACCCTCCCGGGATTTCGCAGGTGTCCACGTCACCACGACACTATGCGAGTTTGCACCCGCACGGGGATCGAGACACCGTGGTTGAGGGACCGATTTGGTCCACCCCACTACCCATGCGTTACGATTGGCCAGCCCAATTGGTACGCCGGTATTCCGGCGCGCCCCCGTAGCTCAGGGGATAGAGCGTTCGCCTCCGGAGCGAAAGGCCGCAGGTTCGAATCCTGCCGGGGGCACCCACCTAAGCAGCACCCGCAACCGGGCAGTCTGTTCGCGGTTCAGGGCCCGAGTGCAGGTGTCCTACCCCAACCCAGGTTCGCTGGATAGAAACCGATCCTCGACCCGGCTTCTAGTCGATCATGACGACACCGACGCTATCGTTTGACGGCCTCCATAAGTCCTATGCGCTTCGACCGCGGATACCTGGTGGTGACATATCGCCAGCCAGACTTCTCGAACATATTTCCGTACTCTTCTTCAGTCCGTTCACGTCCAGACGTGACACACATCATATGCAAATCGAATGTCTTCGAAAAGTGACGTTCACTCGGTCCAGGTACGACAAAATCTGCGACAAACAGCCGGTTACCGGCCTGTGCCGCTGCACCGATATTTTCCAGTATCGTGATGCACTGTTCATCGCTCCAGTCGTGCAAAATGTGCTTCATGATATACACATCTGCTTCGGGTATAGACTCGAACATGTCTCCCGAAAGATGCTCTACACGCTCCTCGACCGCCATTTTTTCGGCCCAGAACAATTCTGGTAGATCGAGGACTTCAGGCCGTTCGTACACCATTCCGTACGCATCTGGATTTTCTTTTATGATGGAGCGCAACAAATGCCCTTGGCCTCCACCGACATCGAAAATCAGTGCGTTTCCGAGCTTATAGTCTCCGAATGCTTCCAGGACTTCCCGCGAAGCACTCTCGGCGGAGAAGTTACTGGTCGCTTCGTTCATCGTTTCCAGAAATGCTCTGTCTTGCTCGGAGTACTTCCACGGCGTACTCCCGAATTGCCTCTTGAAACCGTCGTCACCCCCTCCCTGATGAGATCGCATAGATGTGACCAAGCCTGATAGTGTTCGGGCCCCTCTTCGAGAAGAAGCACGCCACGCAAACTGTACGGGTGGTTTTTGAGGAAGGTTTCTCCCGACCCGGTCAAGCTGAAATTCTGGTGTTGGCTTTCTTCCAAAATGCCGAGATTGGCAAGCCCTCGAAGGAGGCGATAACAATTCGGACCGTCTAGAGACAGAGCGGAGGCAATCGACTTCGCATCCAGTGGACCGCCGGCGAGCGCTTCGACGACGTTCAGCTTGACCCCTGCATAGAGAATCTGGCTACGCCACCTGCCGAAAAATCAGGTCGAACATTTCTTCCCGCGTTCGCTCTGCTGACATGACCAAACACCTCTCTTCTGTTCTCGTTCGTGCAGTCGGCCCAGGGGCTGTCCTCTTGCAAACATCAAGAGATGTCGGCCACGGCACACTCGCGCCGCACGGACTTTGCAACGGCTACGGGTTGTAAACAACCTTTACCCTGCCCCGTCGATCAGTAGCTTCTTGTCCCCCGATCTGCTAGAAAAACGGATTACCTCCGTGTCCCCCGACCTGGGGACACTGGGCGCGGACAAGCCATCGGCACCCTTGTCGCGTTGACGACGCCACTCGGCGAATATCAGACTGCCCGAGGGCGTGTTGGACTAATCTCTATCAGCAAAGAGCCTGATCAGACTAGGCAAAGGAGCCTGCGATGGTCGAGATCGAGTGCTTGTGGGAGTGCAACGACGGACTTGGCGAAACGCCGATATGGGTCGCCGAGGAGTCGTCGCTCTATTGGGCCGACCACGTCGGCCCGTTGGTCGACGTGGTCGGTCCACGACAGCCGTCTATTCGCCGACTGAACCTGGCCACCGGCGAACGCACCGTGTGGCCGATGCCGGAACAGGTCGGTTCATTCGGATTCCGTGAGCAGGGCGGCTTGATCGGGGGCTCGAACTCGGGATTCTGCGAGATCGACCTGGCGCGTGGGACCTTCGAGCGCATTGTCGACCCCGAACCAGACAAGCCGTTCAACCGTCTCAACGATGGCAAGATCGATCGCCGCGGACGGTACTGGTGCGGAAGTATGGACGGCAAGCTCAGCGACAAGTCGTCCTACCTCTATCGCTTCGACGCCGATCACTCCTACCGAAGAGTGGCTGAGGACTTCACATTCATCTGCAGCAACGGTATCGCCTTCGATCCCCAAGACACGCGGATGTACTTCGGCGACACGAAGGGCGGCATGATCTACGTGTTCGACTTCGACATCGACGAAGGCCGCATCCAGAATCGACGGCCCTTCTTCTCTGTCGCAGACTACGCACCCGCGCCGGCGATCGTGGACGGCGCCACGGTCGACGTCGAGGGCTACTATTGGTTCGCTCTCAACCTCGGCGGCAAGATCCTCCGAGTGGCCCCGGACGGGCGCCTGGACCGGGAAATCGAGATGCCGGTCCGCACGCCCACCTGCGTGGCGTTCGGCAGCGACGACTTCGAAACACTGTTCGTCACCTCGCAGCAGTCCTTCGCGACTGATGAGGAATTGAAGCAGCACCCGCAACCCGGCAGTGTGTTCGCGATTCACGGACTGGGCGTGCGCGGTCTGCCCGAACCCAGATTCGCTGGGTAGCAGACGGATTCACTGCGGCCCTGCGAAACGAACACCAGACGAGCGGATAAGAGCAATTAGACCCCCTTCTGAAACTCGCGCGGCTCTCACCGCGTACCCGTGATGCCGCCGTCCAATGGAATCACGGCACCAGTCAGGCAAGCCCCTGCTCGAGATGACAGGTACACGGCCGCTCCTACGGCGTCCTCCTCCGTACCGAATCGACTCAGCGGAATTCTCTCGAGCGCGTTCTTCCGTATCTGCACGTCGTTCATGATGAACGATTGCATCTCCGTCGGAAATGGCCCAGGAGCAATCATATTCACAGTTATGCGGTCCGTAGCCAATTGCTTCGCCAACTTTCGGGTCAGCATCTCCAGAGACGCCTTACTGGCCGTATACGAATATTCGGTGCGGCTGTCTTCGGAAGACGCCGCTCCACTTCCGTTCCGAGCAGCTGAACGTAGTTGCTCAGCGTGTCCCCGCGCTCCCGCCGTCCACGGGGATGACGGTGCCGGTGAGGTAGGCGCCGGCACGCGAGGACAGGAAGATCGCGGTGCCCGCCACGTCTTCGGGTGTACCCACCCGCCCGAGCGGAACCGCACTCTCGACCGCTTTCCGTCGCTCCGGATCGTCGAGGAAGTAGGCCATCATCTTGCTCGGAAAGGGTCCGGGCGCAATAGCGTTGACGGTGACACGCTGCGGAGCCAGTGTCGCGGCCATCTTGCGGGTGAGCATGTGGACTGCCGCCTTGCTGGCTCCGTACGAGAAGTTGTCTGTGCGTGACAACACGATTCCGTCGATCGAACCGATGTTGATCACCCGAGCCGGATCAACATCGGTCCCCGCCGCCCGCAGCCTCGGCAGCAGCTTCTGCGTCAGGCTGAACACGCCCTTGACGTTGATGTCGAAGATCTTGTCGAACGCGGAGTCGGGGAATTCGTCGATCGGCGCGCCCCACGTCGCGCCCGCGTTGTTCACAAGCACGTTCAGTATCGGGGCCACCTCCGCCACTCGGGCAGCGAGGCTGTCGACCCCCTCCGCAGTGGACAGGTCTGCAGGATGGGCGAGGCACGCCCCCGGTCCCCTTGCAGACAACTCCGTAGCCGTGTCCGCGCAGGCGTCCGCCTTGCGCGACGAGATGATCACCGTAGCGCCAGCCTGCACGAATCCCTCCGCGATCATCCGGCCGATCCCGCGCGAACCGCCCGTAACCACCACCGTCTTACCGGTGACATCGAATAGCGAACCCGCGCTCATATGCACTCCCTTCAGGGTTGGAATACCACGCGACCGACGGTGCTGCCGTCGCCGAGGCGGCCTATGCCGTCGGCCACATCGGCGAGCGAGAGTCGCTCGCTGATGAGCGGTTTGATCGCACCGGATTCTGCAAGCCGGGTCAGTTCTTCGTGACAGTCAGCGATCGCCTGCGGGTTGTACGCGTTGTACAGGCCCCAGTGAAGCCCGATAATCGAATAGTTCTTGATCAACGCGTGGTTGAGCCCCGGTGTCGGAATGGTGCCGCCCGCGAAGCCGATGATCAGGATGCGGCCCTCGAAAGCGATGCACTTGGTGGACTTCGTGTAGGCGTCGCCGCCGACCGGGTCGTAGACTACGTCCGCCCCACGACCACCGGTGAACTCCTTGACCAACGGCACGAAATCGTCTGTGTGCCGGTCGATCACCAGGTCGGCTCCGAGCCGGCGACAGTAATCGACCTTCTCGGCACCTCCGACGACGCCGATCACCTTCGCCCCGGCAGCCTTACCCAGTTGTACTGCGGCACTACCGACTCCTCCAGCGGCAGCATGCACGAGCAGTGTCTCGCCCGGCTTCAATTGGGTTCGTCGGTGCAGAGCGAACCAACTCGTCTGATAGCCGATGGTGAGTGCGGACGCCTCGGCGTCGTCGAGCGCGGCCGGGGCGGCGAACGCGTTGGACTCGCTCATCACGGCCATCTCCGCGAACCCACCGGCGGGGAGATTGGGACTGCCGATCACCCGGTCGCCGACCGCGACGCGGGTCACGCCGTCCCCGACTGCCAGAACCCGACCGCACAACTCGACTCCGGGCGTGAACGGCAGCGGAGGCTTGATCTGGTACTCGCCCCGGCACAGCAGGACGTCCGGGAAGTTCGCGGGCGTCGCCAGGACCTTCACCAGGATCTCGCCTGGACCGGCAGTCGGATCCTCGACGTCCTCGAGCTCGAGCGCCGTGCGCGGTTGGCCGAGTTCGTTGATGCGCCAGGCCTTCATCGTTGTCTCCTTGAAGTTCGTTTCGGGAAGTCGGTGCCGGGATGGGTCATGCAGGCAGGTCGATCAGGGTGGCCAGATGTGCCCGGTGGCGGTAGGGGGTTCCAAACGCAAGCTGGTCGCTCTTCGCCCTCTTGAGGTACAGGTGCGCCGGGTACTCCCACGTCATGCCGATCCCGGCGTGCAGTTGGATGCACTCCTCGGCGGCGTGGACGGCGACATCGCTGCAGTATGCCTGCGCGAGGGCGGCTGCGATCTCTGCGTCCGAGTCACCCCGGGCCGAAGTGTCCGCGGCGTATCTGGCCGCCGCCGTGGCAGATGTGACCTCGAGCCAGAGATCGGCGATACGGTGCTTGATCGCCTGGAAAGAACCGACCGCACGCCCGAACTGCTTGCGTTCCTTGACATAAGCGAGCGTCGTCTCGAAGCACCATTTCGCGATTCCGAGCTGTTCGGACGCGAGAAGTGCGGCGCCTGTGCCGAGAGCGGAGCGCACCGCCTCGGCTGCCGTGCCCTCGTCGACGCGGGTAGACGCCACTCCGTCGAAGGTGACATCCGAAAGCGGTCGGGTCATGTCGAGCGAGAGCACCGGAGCCACGGTGACGCCGGCGGCACCCGCGCTGACGACGTGGAGTTCGAGCCCTTCGGATCCCTCGACCGGCACGATCAGGACGTCGGCTGCCGAGGCGCCCGCGACGCTGGTCACGGTTCCCACGAGTGTGCCTGCATCGAGGCGCACGCTCGGCGCGAACCGGCCCGGTGCGGTCGCGAGTCCGACCGCCAGCGCACCGGTGGTCGTTCCGTCTGCGAGCGCTCCGACCGTCTGCTCGTCCCCTGCCTTCAGCAGTGCCACGGTGGCGAGTACCGCGCTGGACAGGTACGGGACGGGCGCCGCAGCTCGTCCGATCTCCTCCATGACCACCGCCGCCTCGCGCGCACTGGCACCCGCGCCGCCGAGCGTCTCGGGCACGAGCAAGCCGGCAAGTCCGAGATCGACGGCAAGGGCCTTCCACACCGCTGTGAAGTCGGCGGGAGCCTGGTCGTACATCGCCGCGACCGACTCCGGTGGGCAGCGATCGGCGAGCAGCCGGCGGACGCTGTCGCGCAGGGCATCCTCCGTGTCGGAGTAGAGCAGGTCTGCGGTGCTCATCGAGGCAGGTCCTTCCAGGCGATGTTCTTGTCGACGCGGTGCTCCGGGGGAAGGCCGAGAACGCGTTCTGCGATCACATTGCGCAGGATCTCGGACGTTCCGCCCTCGATCGAGTTGCCCTTGGCACGCAGATACCGGTATCCCGGTTCGCGTCCGGTGAAGTCGACCTTGTCCGGTCGGCGCATGGTCCAGTCGTCGTACCGCAGTCCCGCCTCTCCGTTGAGTTCGATTTCGAAGCCCGAGACGGTCTGCGCCAGCCGGGCGAAAGCCAGCTTCATGGCAGATCCCTCCGGGCCCGGATGGCCGGCCTCTAGTTGTTGCCGCAGGCGTTCGCCGGTCAATCGGGCGACTTCTGCCTCGACCCACAGGTGGAGCAGGTCGTCGTGCATCGCATCATCACGTAGCTCGGGGCGCTCCCGCCACGTTCGAGCGACCAATCCGATCATGCCGCTCTCACGAGCAGCAGCGACACCACCGATTGCCACCCGCTCGCTGTTGAGGGTTGCGGTAGCCACTTGCCACCCCTGCCCCTCGTCGCCGAGCCGATTCGAGTCGGGGATGCGCACATCAGCCAGGAACACTTCGTTGAACTCGGCCTCACCGGTGATCTGGCGCAGTGGCCGAACATCGATGCCGGCATCGCTCATGTCGCACAGAAAGTACGTGAGCCCTGCGTGCTTGGGCACAGACGGATCCGTCCGCGCCACCAGGATGGCCATCTGCGCGTTCTGCGCCCCCGACGTCCACACCTTCTGCCCGTTGACGATCCAGGTGTCACCGTCTCGAACGGCACGTGTCGCGACGGCGGCGAGATCGGAGCCCGCCCCCGGCTCGCTGAACAGTTGGCAGTAGATGTGCTCGCCTGTATAAAGCGGGCGCAGGTACTTCTCCCGCTGCTCCGCGGTCCCGAAGGCGGCAATGGTAGGTGCGGCCATGCCGAGCCCGATTCCGTTGCGGTCCTTGGCAGGTCCCGGCGCGCCCGCCGCCTCCAGTTCGGCGTCGACGCGCGCCTGGAAGCTTCGCGGAAGACCGAGACCTCCAAGACCCGGCTGGAAGTGGACCCACGCCAGACCGGCATCGAATCGGGCGCCGAGGAACTGTGTGGCATCGGAGAGGTCGTTCTGCTCGACAAGAGCAGCGACGCGCGCGCTCAGATCTCGCGCGATTGTCTGTTCGTCCGTGGTCATGATCGTTGTCAGTCCTTCGGTCCACCGGCCACGTAGATCACTTGACCGGACACGAATCCCGCGCCCTCACTTGCCAGGAACGACGCTGTCGCAGCAATGTCCTCGGGCTGTCCGACACGGTTGACCGGAATCTGTGCGGCGGCCGCCTTCTTGAAATCCTCGAAGCCCACTCCGATACGTTCGGCGGTAGCGACGGTCATCTCGGTCTCGATGAAGCCGGGCGCAATCGCGTTGGCGGTCACACCGAACTTGCCCAGCTCCAACGCCAGCGTCTTGGTGAAGCCCTGCATACCGGCCTTCGCGGCGGAATAGTTGACCTGGCCACGATTGCCGAGAGCGGACGTGCTCGACAGGTTGACGATGCGGCCGTATTTGGCCTCCACCATGTGTTGCTGCACGGCCCGCGACATCAGGAAGGCGCCGCGCAAGTGCACGTTCATGACGGCGTCCCAGTCTTCGACGGTCATCTTGAACAACAGATTGTCGCGGGTGATTCCGGCATTGTTGATCAGGATCGTCGGGGCACCGAGTTCCTTCGCCACCCGCTCGACTGCCGCCGTGACGGATGCCTCGTCGGCAACATTCGCGCCGACTGCCAGCGCCCGACCACCAGCAGAGGTGATCGCATCGACCGTTGCACCGCAGGAAGACTCGTCGAGGTCGAGCACGGCTACCGCGTACCCGTCCGCAGCCAACTGTTTGGCTACCGCAGCGCCGATTCCGCGAGCCGCTCCGGTGACAATTGCCGTTCTGGTCATGTGGCCCTCCCTGGGCAGTATGTGGTGTTCAGATTCCGGCCTGGGCGGCGATGTCGCACGCCTTGGCCACGATTTCGTCGATACGATCAGCGGTCGGTGTACCTGCCGCCGCCCGGTTCTGTGGTTCGTCCTGTGCCCTGCGCATCACGCCTTCTGCAATGACCGCGAGCTTCCACAGTCCAAGGACATGCCAGAACCCTAGTACCTTCGGGTCACGTCCGGTGGCGTCGAGATAGACCTCGGCGATCTCCTCCCGGCTCGGGAAGCCCTCGAGGGTCGATGCGGGGAAATCGCCGCCGGTCTTCTCGCCTGGCTCGGGCCAGTATGCAAGCAGGCTCCCGAGGTCGGCGAGCGGATCGCCCAGAGTGCACAGTTCCCAATCCAGTGCCGCGACAACCTCGCCCGTGTCGGCCGAGGTGATCACATTCCTGAGATGAAAGTCCCCGTGCACCAGCGTGAGTTCCCGCTGCTCGGGCACCGAATCACCGAGTCGGCGCGTCAGGTCGTCGAGAGCGGGCAGTTCACGGGTCTTCGACATCTCCCACTGGCCCGACCACCTCTTGAGCTGACGCCGGGCATACGGTTTGTGGCTGGCCAGATCGATCAGCCCCGTCTGCTCGAGATCGACGGCATGGATCTTCACGAGGGTGTCCGGTAAGGAAAGGCCGATCGCCCTGCGCCGATCCGGTGTCAGCGACTCGGCGACGGACATCCGATCCACCACCTGGCCGTCGACGAACTCCATCAGCAGGAGCGGAACGTCGGTCACCTCGGGGTCGTCGGTGAGCCCGAAGACGCGGGGGGTTGGAACACCAGTGCCTTCGAGCGCGGACAGGATACGGGCCTCCCGGGCGACGTCGTGTGCCGACGCGAGTAGGTGCCCGAACGGTGGGCGCCTGAGCACCCACCGCCGACCGCCCTGATCCTGTACCAGATAGGTGAGGTTGGATTGGCCGAGGCCGATCCGGTCGAATGTCAGCGTGCCCACGCGGTCGACGCCGAGGGTGCCGAACCAGCGGCTCACCGCATCGGTGTCGAGCCCGACCACGTCGGCGCTAGACACCGAGATCTGCTCCCTGTCTGAACGGGTGCACGTTGCCGAGTAGTTGACCACCGTCGATCGTCATCGTTTCGCCGGTTACCCAACTCGCGGCGTCGGACACCAGGAAAGCGACCGCCGCAGCGACGTCCTCGGGTTCCCCGATTCGCCCCAAGGCCGTCGACGCCGCCACGGCCTGCTCGTGGTCGCGCCACAGGGCTTCGGCGAGCCTCGTCCGCACGACGCCCGGTGCCACGGCATTCACACGAACCTTGGGCGAGAGTTCCATCGCCAGTTGCCTTGTCACATGGATGAGCGCGGCCTTGGACGCGTTGTACAGGCCGATATGTGCCTCGTGAGCCATGCCGCCGATGGATGCTGTATTGACCACTGCTCCACCATGCTCACCCATCCAGGCCCGCGTTGCCAGCCCCGTCCACAGCACCGGGGCCCACAGATTCACGTCGAAGGTCTTGGCGAATCGCGCGTGGTCCTGATCGATCACCGGACCGAACGCGGGGTTGGTGCCCGCGTTGTTGACCAAGATGTCCAGACTCCCGAAGCGCTCGAGGGTGAGGTCGACGCAGCGCCGCGCGGCGTCTTCGTCGACCGCATGGGCGCCGACCCCGATCGCATTCCCCTCGACCTGGGCTGCGGCGGCGTCGGCAGATTCCTGGGACCGAGAGGTGAGCACCACGTTGCCACCGGCGGCCGCGATGGCTTTCGCCACGGCAAGACCGATGCCCCGAGACGCACCGGTGACAATCGCGGTGCGCCCGGCCAGGTCGAGTCCGGCCATATCAGCTCACCGCAACCTTGTGCCCGTCGGTCGACGCAGCGGCAGCGACGTCGCGGTACTTGCGTAGTTCCTGCTTGGCAATGGCTCGCTTGTGAACCTCGTCGGGACCGTCCGCCAACCGCAGCGTTCGCATGTGCGCATAGGCCATGGCCAGCGGGAAGTCGTCGGTCACTCCCGCCCCGCCGTGCACCTGAATGGCACGGTCGATGATCTTGAGCGCGATGTTCGGCGCCGCCACCTTGATCGCCGCGATTTCCATCCGCGCCTCCTTGTTGCCCACCGTATCCATCAGGTGCGCTGCTTTCAGCGTCAGCAACCGGATCATCTCGATCTCAATGCGGGCCTCCGCGATCCAGTCCTGGATATTGGCGTTCTCACTGACCGGCTTCCCGAATGTCACCCGCGAAGACGCGCGCCGGCACATCAATTCCAATGTCCGCTCGGCCATCCCGATCGCCCGCATGCAGTGGTGGATACGACCGGGACCCAACCGTGCCTGGGAGATCGCGAATCCCTCGCCCTCCCCCTTCAACACGTCCTTCACAGGCACGCGCACGTCGGCGAAGTCGATCTCGGCGTGTCCCTCTCGGTCCTGGTAGCCGAACACCGGAAGACCGCGCATCACCGTCACGCCCGGAGCATCGATCGGAACGACCATCATCGACTGCTGCCGATGCACGGGCGCAGAGGGATCGGTCTTGCCCATGACGATCATGACCTTGCAGTTCTTGTGCAATGCATTCGACGCGAACCACTTCCGGCCGTTCAGCACGTATTCGTCGCCGTCGCGAACCATCGACAATTCCACGTTCGTGGCGTCGGAACTCGCTACCGCGGGCTCGGTCATCGCGAACGCCGACGCCATCGTCCCTTCGAGCAGCGGCTTCAGGTACTTCTCCTTGTGCTCCTCGGTGCCGAACAACTCGAGCACCTCCATATTGCCGGTGTCCGGGGCGTTGCAATTACAGGCCTCCGACGCAATGAAGCTGCGGCCCATGATCTCCGCCAACGGCGCATACTCGAGATTCGTCAGCCCCGGACCGGAGTCGGGATGTGGGTGAAACAGGTTCCACAACCCCCGACGACGCGCCTCCGCCTTGAGTTCCTCGAGGATCGGCGGCTGGAAATGCGGATCACCCGACTCACGCATCTGCTCGTCGTACACCGCCTCGGCCGGGTACACGTGCGTGTCCATGAACTCGAGCAGATCCGTCTGGTACTGCCGAGCGCGGTCCGAGATGTCAAACAGGGACATGGGAACTCCTGACTGTTGGTGAGACAGAATTTGACGTGCGCTCGTCGAGGTTGCCGCAACTACCCTCGACGAAATCGGGTGCGCGGAAAACCCGCGACATCAGGCCTTCCGCTCGGGACAATGACTCGGTGTTCGTGGCGTGTGCGTCGTCTCGCACGTCACCCCTGTCCCAGCAGGGCACCCTGGTAGCGGCGCATTCCCCGAATCCACCGGTCATAGTCGGCACCCTTTTGCTGAAACATCGCGAGGACCTGCTCGTGCGGAAGAATCAGGAAGGCTTCCCGTTCGACTGCATCGAGCACGACGTCGGCCACCTGGGCGGGTTGGAGCACCTCCCCCGCCGACGTGACCGCCTGCGTTGCTGCCACGCCCCGCGGGTCGCCTGAATCCCGGCCCGCGTAGAGCATCGCGGTGTCCACTCCCATAGGACACAGGCAACTCACGCCGATCCCCTGGTCGCCGTAGGTGACCGACAGCCACTCGGCGAACCCGACGGCCGCGTGCTTGGTCACCGAGTACGTCGCCGAACCGATCTGAGTGAGCAGACCCGCGGCGGACGCCGTCGTGACGAAATAGCCCTCGCCACGCTCGAGCCACTTCGGGACCAACTGCTGCGCCGCCCGGATATGGGCGCGAACATTGACGTCGAGGACGTGATCCCAGTCGGCATCGCTCGCCTCCAGTCCGAGCGCACCGCCGACACCTGCATTGGCAAAGTACAAATCGACACAGCCGAATTCGGCCTCCGCGTGCTCGATGATGCGCCGAATATGATCGACATTCGCGACATCGGCGCCTTCGGCGAGAGCAGATCCCGGGTACCGGGCGTTGATTCCGTCGGCAACTGACGCGGCAGCATTCGGGTCGAGATCGGCGACCATCACCTTCGCGCCGTTTTCGGCGAGACGTTCCGCGATCGCTCCGCCGATACCGCCACCTCCGCCAGTGACGATGGCGACCCTCCCTGCAACCTTCACGAGATTTCCTCTCATCCTTCGAGCATTGTGATTAGCATCTCCCTTTTGTATAGTTGAATCCGTCGTCAAGTTCAAGTGCGAAAGCCCTACCAGCGGTAGCGCAATTCAGCGCAACACAACCCCTGCCATGCTCCACCGGAAACTAGGGAGACAGATGATCGACGCCACCACTTTGCCCGTCCGTCCTTCCAGCTTCGAGGAACTGACCGCATTGATCGGCAAGGAACTCGGCCCGACCGACTGGTACGACGTCACCCAGAAACGGGTGAACGATTTTGCCGACGCCACCGACGACCACCAATGGATCCACGTCGATCTCGAGCGCGCCGCCGCGAGTCCGCTCGGCGGCACCATCGCACACGGGCTCTACACGCTGTCTCTCGGCCCGGCTCTGTCTTCGCAACTATTGCGTTTCGACGGATTCGCGCACGGCCTGAACTACGGCTACAACAAGGTGCGGTTCCCATCCCCTGTTCCGGTCGGCTCACGCATCCGCATGCGCGCGACCGTTGTGTCCGCCGAGCAGGTCGGCGGCGGAATCCAGGTGACGATGAACCAGATCGTCGAGCGCGAGGGGTCCGACAAACCCGTGGTCGTGGCCGAGTCCCTCTCTCGCGTGGTGGAGGCCGCCCAGTAGCCAGAGCCGCCCAGCAACCAGATCAGCGTTCGACTCGGAGGTTGACAGCATGGCAAACGTGATCGACCCGGTGCGCCGCCACTCGGACACCACGCCCGACAACATCGCACTTCGTGGTGCGGACAGCACCCTCACCTACCGGCAGTTGCTGACCGCGGCCGTCCGTTACTCGGGTGCCCTCGTTTCCGCAGGCCTTTCCCCCGGCGACCGAGTCCTTCTCGCGGCGCCGTCGGTCCCCGAGTTCGTGATCGCGTACATGGGAGTCCAGGCTGCCGGTTGCGTCGTCGTCCCGGTGAACACGATGTCAACCCGGCCCGAGATCGAATACGTGCTCACCGACGCGGGCGTCTCACTCGCCATCGTCTGGCACGAGCTCGGACCCGCGGTCGGCGATGCCGCTGCATCACTGGACGTCCCGGTCTGGACCCTGACACCCGACGCCCCGACTGCGGAGGTCGCGCCGGGGTCCGTCGCCGACCGGGAACTCGACGAAACCGCAGCCATCCTCTATACCTCCGGCACTACCGGACGCCCGAAGGGCGCAGAACTTACTGTGGGAAATTTCCTGTCGGGCGGCGAGATCGGGATCGAGTGCAGTCGCGGCTCGACCCGGGACCGTACCGGAACGGCCCTTCCCCTGTTCCACGTGTTCGGCCAAGCCTCGGTCATGATGGCTACGTTCACGGGCGGCGGGTCTTTGTCGCTGCTGGCCCGGTTCGATCCGATAGCGATGCTCGACATGCTGCGCCGCGACCGGCTCACGATCATGGCCGGCGTGCCGACGATGTGGAATGCGATGCTGCATGCCGCCGACGGTGCGAACCCGCAGGACTTCGCGAACCTTCGCATCGCCATCTCCGGGGGCGCGTCTCTGCCGGGCAAGGTGGCGCGCGAATTCGAATCGAGATTCGGTTGCACGATCCTCGAGGGATACGGTCTCACCGAGACCACAGCCTTCGGCACTTTCAACGACATCGACCGCGGCGGGAAGATCGGCTACACCGGGCGCGCGGTGCCGAGAACGGAGGTCGTCGTGATGGACCACGACGGTGTCCCCTGCCCACCCGGCACCGTCGGCGAGGTGTTCGTCCGGGGTGCGACAGTGATGAAGGGCTACTGGAATCGGCCCTCCGATACTGCTGAAGCTCTGTCCACTGAGGGTTGGCTGCGCACGGGAGATCTCGGGGAGACCGACGCGGACGGAGACCTTCGCATCGTCGACCGAGCGAAAGATCTGATCATCCGTGGCGGCTACAACGTCTACCCCAGCGAAGTCGAAGAGGTCCTCTACTCATACCCCGACATCGTCGAAGCCGCGGTCGTCGGCGTACCGGACGACTACTACGGAGAAGAGGTCGCCGCCGTGGTCTCCACCGCCCCGGGCGTAGAACTCGACACCGCACAACTCACGGAGTGGGCGCGGGAAAGACTGTCCGCATACAAGATTCCTCGAATCGTTTCGGTCGTCGACACCCTGCCGAAAGGGTCGACCGGCAAAATCCTCAAGCGCTCGATCGACCGGACAGCGCTGCGCGATAGCACACGGCCTGCCGAAGTACATGAAAGGTGAACACGGTGGCAACAACCAATAGACAGGTCCGCCTGGCGAAGCGTCCAATCGGCAGGCCCGACGACTCCACCTGGGAGATCACTTCCGAGCCGATCCCCGAACCCTCGTCCGGCGAGTTCACCGTGCAGGTGGACTACGTGTCACTCGACCCGGCCATGCGGGGATGGCTGAACGACGTGAAATCCTACGTGCCACCGGTCCAGATCGGCGAGGTGATGCGCACGCATGCGGTCGGCCGAGTGATCGCGTCACAGAACCCAGCATTCCCTGTCGGTCAACTCGTCACCGGACCTTTCGGGGTCCAGGAGTTCGCCCTCAGCAACGGCCGTGATGTCGTCACGGCGGACGAGTCGCTCGCACCGGCACCGACGTGGCTCGGCGCGCTCGGATTCCCCGGCATGACAGCGTATTTCGGGCTTACCGATGTCGGCAAGCTCGAGAAGGGCGATACCGTACTCATCTCCGGTGCCGCGGGAGCCGTCGGGAGTATCGCCGGGCAGATCGCCAAGCTGAAAGGCGCTACGGTCATCGGCATCGCCGGTGGAGCGCAGAAGTGTGCCTGGCTCACCGGCGAGCTGGGATTCGACGCCGCGATCGACTACAAGTCCGAATCCGTCGGCAAAGCCCTGCACGCCGCCGCGCCGAACGGCATAGACCTCTACTTCGACAACGTCGGTGGCGAAATTCTCGATGCCGCACTTGCGCACCTTCGCAAGAACGCGCGGATCGCGCTCTGTGGTGCGATCTCTGGCTACAACGCCACCGAACCACAGCCCGGCCCGTCGCGCTATCTCTCGCTCCTGATCAACCGGGCCTCGATGACGGGCTTCATAGTGTTCGATTACCTCGACCGGTTCCCAGAGGGAATGGCGGCAATGTCCGAGTGGATTCGTGCCGGCCAGATCGTGACCCGCGAACAGGTGGAGTCCGGAGGGGTCGAGGCATTCGGCCGCACGCTGACGATGCTGTTCGACGGCGCGAACACCGGAAAGTTGGTGCTGAAGATCAGCGACGACTGACGCCGCCCTCGAACCGGCTGCGATCAGCTGTCCAGTTGTGGCATCACTTCCGAGGCCACCAACTCGAGGTGATCGAGGTCGTCGAAATCGTGGATCCTGAAATAGATGCGGCTGGACCCGATCTCTGCGCATCGGCCGATCATGTCGACCAGTTCGGCGGGTGAGCCACTGCCGTCGAGGGCGCGCAAATCATCGACGCTGCGGCCGATGCGTTCGGCGCGTGAGGCGATCTCTGGCTCGGATCGCCCACAGCACAGGGTCAAGGTGTTGGAGAACGTGAGTTCGGAGGGGTCACGGCCTATAGCCCGGCACGCCTCCCGAACCCGCTCGAACTGCTGCGCAGCAGTGTCGATGCCGGCCGTCGGCGCCGTGGACACGTCACCGGACTCGGTCCGCACTGGCTGTTGATTGAATTCATCGGCATAGCGGGCACTGATCGCTGGAGTGCGCTTGGTACCCCACCCGCCCGTGATGATGGGTATACCGCCCCCCTGATAGGGCTTGGGCAGCGCCGGAGAGCCCTCGAGACGAAAATAGTTGCCGTGGTAGCTGAATCGTTCACCGAGCGGGGTGCGCCATAGACCGGTGATCACTGCCAGATATTCCTCGAGCCGATCGAAGCGCTCCTTCATCGGGGGATAGGGGATGCCATACGCGCGATGCTCGACCTCGACCCAGCCTGCACCGACCCCGAAATCGACCCGTCCGCCGCTCATCTGATCGATCTGGGCGACCTGGATGGCCAATGGACCGGGGTAGCGGAAGGTCGCCGAGGTCAACAGCGTCCCGAGCCGGATGGTGGAAGTCTCGCGGGCGACCCCGGCCAACGTCACCCACGCATCGGTCGGCCCCGGTGGATCATCACCCAAATAGTGGTCGCCTTGGAAGAAGCCCGCGTAGCCCAACTCCTCGGCGGACTGCGCCAACCGCAGATGCTGTTCGTAACTTACCGATCCCGGTCCGGGGACAGCGAATATCATCAGTTCCATGGGCGCTGGCGTGCCTTTCGAGTACCCCTGCGGCCTCCGCCGGACGGTGGCCTCAACCCCTCCCGTCGCATGCTACATCTGCTTCTACCTCGAAGCGGGTGCAAGCCGGTGGGGTGGCCGGTCGTCAACCACCCCACGGACTTCTAGTGAAGGTGCGCGCCAGGAATCGCCGTCGGGTCGCCCCGGACCTCGGCGGGGTTGGTCTCACGAAGCTTCCATGCGCTCAGGAGCGTGACGAGCCCCATCAGTGCGATGAAGATCGAAACGGGGACGGTGCTTCCTGTCTCGGCGATCAGCGCGGTCATGATGAATGGTGTACCACCGCTCACCGTAACTGCGGCGAGCTGATACGACATCGACGCCCCCGAATACCGGACGTTCGGTGCGAACAGCTCGCCGATATACGCGGCAACCGGCCCGTATGTCATGGACTGGAAAATGCTACCGACAGTCACGGCGACAAAGAACAGCACGATATTGGTGGTATTGACCAACATGAAGTACGGGAACGCCCACAACACGATGGCGGCCGCGCCGATCAGGATCATGGGCCGACGCCCGATCTTGTCGGAGATGTGCCCGGACCACAGCACCACCCCGATGGTGAGCCCGGCGCTGAGCAGGGAGACTGCGAGCATGTCGTTGCGACTCATGCCCAGTTCCTCTGTGCCGTAGGCGAGCACACCTGCGATGGAGATGTAGAACAGTGCGTTGGTGGCCGCCAGCAACCCGCATGCAAGCAGAATCGTGCGCCAGTGGTTCCTGATCGCTTGTGCCAGAGGCGCGTTGACAACGGCCTCCCGCTTCTTCTTCGCCTCTTCCTGGAGTTCACGGAACTCAGGGGTGTCCTCGACCTTGTTGTGGATGTAGAGCACGATCGGGAACAGGAGCGCGCTCGCCAAGAAGGGGACTCGCCAGCCCCAGCTGAGGAAGGCCTCGTTCGACAGTGCCCCGGTGGCACCGAGTAGCACCGCATTCCCGAGCACGACGCCGAACGGGACACCCATTTGCCCGAATGTCCCTGAGAACCCACGGCGCTTCGGGCCTGACGACTCGGTGAGCAGCAGGACGATTCCGCCCCACTGGCCGCCGCAGGCGAGACCTTGAACGAAACGGAGGAAGACCAGGATTATCGGTGCAGCAACGCCGATTGACGCTGCGCCCGGCAGCAAACCGATCAGGAACGTCGCGAGACCCATGGCCAGTAGGCTGACGACCACGGCCGGCTTGCGACCGTACTTGTCACCGTAGTGCCCCGCCACGATTCCGCCGATCGGCCGGGCGACGAAGCCTGCCCAGAAGGTACTGAACGAGAGCAGTGTTGCTATGAGCGGCGATTGCTCGGGAAAGAAGACCTGAGGAAAGACGAGGGCAGCGGCGGTGCCGTAGAGGAAGAAGTCATACCACTCGATCGAGCTACCGAAGAGTCCCGCTGCCAGGAGTTTTCGATGCCTGCGCTTGCGTTGCGCTTCCGCGTCGGTACCCGGCTGCACCGCAGATGTAGTCATCCGATCACTCCTCGAGTAGGTCTACGTACGGACTTGCACGACGTTTTAGAACCTGACGCCAACTTCAACTCAGTGAATGTTCGACCAGTGTGTTCGAACGGGGATGTGATGTCAATAACAATTCAGAAATTCGGACGGTCGGGACATACACCCGAAATCTCACCCGCAACAACGGAACTCGATCTACTGACGAGTAGCGAACGTGGTCGCCACCCAGACGTTCATCGACCCCGGGCGCGGTCCGGAATCCGCAACGCGTTGGTCCACATCCGCGCCAGGCCGGCGGTCAATTGATCGACCGTGATCGATTCCTGTTCACTGGGTGGTCCGGTGAAGTAGCTGTAGGCCACCCTTCCGACCATCTCGGACAACGCCTTCGACGTGAGCATCGGGTCCAGGGAGGAGTCTGCGACACCACGAACCTGGAGGTCGGCAATCGACCGCGCGTTGCGCTCGAAGAACACGTCGTCCCGTTGCCGTGCCAGATCACGGAAGTTGGGGTCGACGTGTGCAACCTGCTCGAGCAGAGCCAGCAGTCGCGCATTCCGGCGCCACGCGTGAAGATAGGCACCGATACTCGCTTCCACAACTGCGTGAACATCAGCCTCGTCCTCGACACGCCCCATACCCGGGTGCAGAAGATCGTTCTGAGTCACCTCGACCACGGCCGCAAATACCTCCTCCTTGTTGGCGAAGTAGGTATAGAACGACCCGGTGGAAAGCCCTGCCTCCTTACTGATGTCGACAAGGCGGGCGTCTAGATAGCCCGCACGCTCGAAGACCACGCGGGCCGCCGCGACCAGACGGTCCCGAGTGCGAACGCCCCGTGCGGTAACCGGCACCGCGTGCGCGGTTCGCGGACTCGACATGTCAGTACGGTTCGACGTTCTCGAAGTATCGCCTCGGGACCTCCACCAGCATTTCCGTAATCATCTTCTCTGTGACACCTCGCTCTCGGACATAGGGCAGCACATCGTTCTCGATGTGGAGGTAGTGCCACTGTGGCAGGGCCGCGATCACGTTGGGGTCGATCCAGTCGATGTAGCAGGAGGCATCCTGAGACAGCACCATCTGGCTGGCGAACCCTCTACGGCACATCTCGATGAGCGTTTCGGCTCGCGCTTCGAACGTGGTCTCGAGATTGATCCCGAACCTGTCCATTCCGAGGATGAACCCAGCCTCGGCCAGTTCGGTCAGATGCTCGACGTCTGTACTGTCGCCGCTGTGTCCGAGTACGATCCGGTCCGGTCGCACCCCCTCCTCGTCGCACATCACACGTTTGACATGCAGACCGGTCTCGTGGCCCGGATGGGTGTGCACCGTGATCGGAACCCCGGTGCGCCGGTGCGCCTTCGCGATTGCCCGCATAACTCGTTCCACTCCCGGCGTCGCCCCCTGCTCATCGATCGCGCACTTGAGCAACCCGGCACGAACCCCCGTGTCGGCGATTCCCTCTTCGATGTCTTTGACGAACATGTCGACCATGGGGTCGGGAACACTCGCACCGACCACAGCATCTAGCGCCGGACCTCGGTAGTGAAAGAAGAACGGCACGTCGTCGTAGGTGTACAGCCCGGTTGCCGCAACGATATTCAGCTCAGGTAGCTGCTCGGCGACCCGCTGGATTCGCGGAATGTAGCGACCGAGACCGACAACGGTCGGATCGACGATGGTGCGGACACCTTGCTCGGAGAGCGCCCGCAACTTCGCCACCGCGTCTGCGACCCGTTCCTCCTCGCTCCCCCACTCGTCCGGGTAGTTCTGCTGCACGTCCGGCGTCAGTACGAACACGTGTTCATGCATGTACGTGCGTCCGAGTTCAGCGCTGTCGACGGGACCGCGGACGGTGTTGATCTGGGTCATGAAGGCTCGCCCTCTCCGGGTGTGACTGTCGTCATACTCCTGGGGTAAGGGTAGGGCTAACTTGAATTTGACGTCAACATTTAGTTCGGAGTGTCTTCCGGATTCCTACGACCGCCTATTTCGCGCCGGTAGCGGCCCGGATAGGGGCCATGTCGAAATAGTCGCGCCAACTGGCGATCTTGCCGTCGATGATCTCGAAGACTCCGACGACGGGCAGTTCGACGGCCGTTCCACCCAGGTTCAACACGTCGATTCTCTCGTTCATCACCACCCCGCTCGACTGCTGTGGGTCGGGTCCGTGCCCCCCGTCAGCAATCTGCCGCTTCACTTGGAAGTCGATGGCGCCGAAAGCCCCGACGAACCCGGCGATGAACTCGCGAATCGCCTCACGTCCGGTGACGGGTTCCATCGGAATATTATGGTATACAGCATCTTCCGAGAAGTACTCTGCGATTCTGGCCGGATCCGGTTCGAGCCATTCTGCGCAGAATTGGGTGATCAGTTGATCCGGGGTCATTGACTCTCCCTATTGATCGCTGACGGTTCGATGATGGCCATGACAGATTGAATCTCCCCAGCCGGGATCGCGAAATGCTCCGTTATCCGAACCGATGTGACATCGCTCGGCGTCGCTCCCAGGTCGAGCTCGAATCGGGCCACTACATTGTCACCCCACTCGTGGAACGACAGATCCCGCACGGCCTGGATGGCCTGGTACTGGAAGCCGTTCTCCAGCTCGTCCCGGATGAATTCACCCGACTCGCCGGTGCGCTGGCCGTTCTCCACCCGCCATGCATCAGCGGCGAGGCGCACCTTGGTGGCGTCGTGGCTGACGAGTGCATCGATATAGGCCCGGGCCATCGCCACCCGCCCGGTGTCGGCCGTATCGCCGGCGTGCTCGGCAATCGCGGCAAGTAGAGGCTGCGCCAACTCCGGCCGGCAGATCAGAAGGTCGGGAAGGTAGGGATGGGACTCGTTGTAGGTCATGGGAGTTCCGTCGATCCGGGAACAGTGCAGGCCCGCGGCCATGGCGACACCCACCGGTGCCGCCGAGTCCCATTCCCACTGTCCGCCGGAATGGATATAGGCGTCCACCTCGCCGCGGAGCACAGCCATCGCCTTCGCGCCCGCGGACCCCATGGTCGAGACCTCCGCGCCGATCGCCGTCGCGACGGCATCGACGAAGTCGGGAGGTCGGCTCGCACTCACGACAATGCGTGGGCGCGCCGGAATCCGTTCGGCATGCACGGCGTGCGAATCGTCGTCACTGACATAGACGGCGCCGAGCGCCGGTTGCGCCACCGCCGCCGCGGTGATTCCGCGATCGCGTTCCCACAGCGCAATGTGCACAGCCCAGTCCGAACGTCCTGGGATCCCGTATTCCTTGGAACCGTCGAGTGGGTCGATGATCCACACCCGCGAACTCTCGAGTCGCACCGGATCGTCTGCAGACTCCTCCGAGAGGATCGCGTCATCCGGCCTCTCGGCGAAGAGTTTGCCGAGAATATAGGCGTCAGCGGCGACGTCACCCCTCCTGCCGAGCTCGCGCGCATCCGATCCCAGCCCGGCGGCGCGAATGTCCAGCAGAAGGGCTCCGGCACCGGATGCGATGTCGGCGGCGAGTCGTGCGTCAGTGGTCACGCCTTCAACAATTCCATAATCTTCGCGGCTTGTTCGGCAGGAGTACCGTCCTCGGGACGGAGCACCAGTTCGGCGTTCGTGGGTGCCTCGTACGGGTCGTCCACTCCGGTGAACCCCCTGATCTCCCCCGCCCGCGCCTTCGCATACATGCCCTTGGGATCTCGCGCCTCACACTGCTCTATCGGGGTATCGACGTATACCTCGATGAATTCCAGGCCCGCGGCGCGATGCTCTTCCCGTACGCGTTCTCGCTGCGCGCGATACGGGCTGATCAGCGATGCGATCGCGACGACGCCGGAGTCTGCCATCAATTGCGCAACCGCGCCGACGCGTCGCACGTTCTCGTCGCGATCCTCCGCACTGAATCCCAGGTCCTCGTTGAGGCTGTGCCGCAGGTTGTCCCCGTCGAGACGGTAGGCAGGCACACCGGAAGCGACCAGACGCCGCTCCAACTCCACCGCGACCGTCGATTTCCCAGAAGCCGAGAGCCCGGTGAGCCAGACCGTGAGCCCGCGAGTTGCCCGTTCCTCTCGTTGTACCGCAGCGGCGTGCCAGACCACCTTGGACTTCGACAGCGTCGGCCCCGTGATCATGCCCGCGGCGACAGTGTTGTGCGTCGACTCGTCGACGAGGATGAAACTGCCGGTCACATGGTTGCGGCGGTACGGGTCGAACATCAACGGCTGCGACGTCTTCAACTGGATGCGACCGATCTCGTTGAGCGAGAGAGACTGCGCAGCCTCGTCGCGATGCAGAGTGTTGACGTCGAGCCGGTAGTCCAGCCGAACCACGGACGCCTTGGTCGCCCTCGTGGTGTGCAGCAGCGTGTAACGAGCGTCCGGTTTCATCGAGGATTGCTCACTGAACCAGCAGACCATCGCATCGAGTTCCTGCCCGACCAGAGGTCGATTGTTGGGGCGACACAACATATCTCCGCGGCTCACATCCAGCTGATCGGCCAGTTGCACGCAGACTGCAGACGCGGCGAAAGCCTCGCTCAGACCCGCTCCCCCCGGCCCCCAGATCGCGCTGATCTTCGAGGTGAACCCCGACGGCAACACCACCACCTCGTCGCCCGGCTTGAACACACCACTGGCAACCGTGCCCGCATACCCGCGGAAGTCGTGCAGGGCAGGATCGGTCTGGCGCCCCGGCCGGACCACGTACTGCACAGGAATCCGGGCGTCGATGAGATTGCGGTCGGACGCCACGTGCACCTGTTCGAGGTGGTGCAGCAGTGACGCACCCTCGTACCAAGGCATGTTGACCGTTCGCTGCGCGATGTTGTCGCCGCGCAGCGCCGAGACCGGGATGAAGGTGAGGTCGTGGACCTCGAGCTTGATCGCGAATCGCCGGAACTCCTCCTTGATCTCCTCGAACCGCTCTTCGGACCATCCGACGAGGTCCATCTTGTTGACACACAGCACGAGGTGGGGAATTCCGAGGAGGCTGGCAATGAAGGCATGGCGGCGAGTCTGCTCGAGAATTCCCTTGCGGGCGTCGACGAGAATCAGAGCCAGGTCGGCGGTCGAGGCGCCGGTCACCATGTTCCGCGTGTACTGCTCGTGACCCGGTGTGTCCGCGATGATGAACTTGCGATGCGGAGTGGCGAAGTAGCGATGGGCGACGTCGATGGTGATGCCCTGTTCGCGTTCGGCACGCAGACCGTCGGTGAGCAGAGCCAGGTTCGCGTGATCGTCACCGCGCTCACGACTGGTACGTTCGACCGCCGCGAGTTGATCCTCGAAGATCGCCTTCGAGTCGTAGAGCAGGCGGCCGATGAGGGTGGACTTGCCGTCGTCGACGCTGCCTGCCGTCGCGACGCGGAGTAGCTGCGGCATCAGAAGTACCCTTCCTTCTTGCGGTCTTCCATACCGGCTTCGGAGATCCGGTCGTCCGCGCGGGTGGCGCCGCGCTCGGTCAATCTGCTCGCCGCCACCTCGGTGACGACAGCCTCGGCGCTCGTTGCCGATGACTCGACACATCCCGTACAGGTGGCGTCTCCGACCGTCCGGAAACGCACGAGCGCGTCGTACGGCTCATCCCCGGGAAGGAGTGTGAGAAACCGTGTGTGGGCCAACAGCATTCCATCGCGAGGCACAACCTGACGGCGATGCGCGTAATACAGCGAAGGCAGTTCGATCCGCTGCTCGCTGATGTACTGCCAGATATCGAGTTCGGTCCAGTTCGACAATGGGAACACCCGAATGTGCTCGCCCTTGCGGTGCCGACCGTTGTACAGACTCCAGAGCTCGGGGCGCTGCGCCCGCGGATCCCACTGCCCGAACGCATCTCGGAAACTGAAGACTCTCTCTTTGGCTCGGGCCTTCTCCTCGTCGCGGCGGGCGCCACCGAAGACTGCATCGAAGTTGTTGTCCCTGATGCCACGCAGCAGTGTGGTGGTCTGGAGGCGGTTGCGACTCGCGTGCGGGCCCGTCTCTTCGCTGACCCGTCCGGCTTCGATATCGTCCTGAACACTCGACACGACCATCCCTAGACCCAGTCGATCGACAGTCCGGTCGCGGAACTCGATGACCTCGTCGAAGTTGTGACCGGTGTCGACGTGCATTACCGCGAACGGAAGCGGCGCCGGCCAGAACGCCTTTGCGGCGACGTGGAGCATAACCACCGAGTCCTTGCCGCCGGAGAACAGCAGCACCGGGCGCTCGAATGTGGCCGCCACCTCTCGGAAGATGTGAACGGCTTCGGCTTCGAGCGCGCCGAGGTGAGATAGCTCGTACAGGGGCGGTGTGGTCGAAGCGGTCATGGGCGGCTCCTCGGTGCGAGTGTCATACCGTGCCATTGGTCCATATTTGGACCAAATCGGTTCGAAAATGATCTCGCATCCGAGAATAGAACGTGTTTCAAATATTGGTCAATGCCTCGCTTCGACGAGGTCGCTTCAGCGGGGCCTGCGTCCGCCTACCTCCGTCGTGATCGCATCCGCCGCCGCGGCGAGTGCCTTGCCCCTGCGCGCGATTTCGGACGCACCGAGCTCAGCACCCACATAGAGGGTCAGAACCATCGCCTGATGCCCCTCGGCGTCGTAGGTCGGCGCAGCAATGAGACTGACCGGGTGCGGCGCTTCGGGATCGGCATGTTCAGCTTCCAGGTACACCCGCTCCCCCAGGCTCGAGACCATCTCGCCGAGAACTGCCCGCAGCTCCGGCGGCAGATCGTGCGCGGCCACCCCAGCCATGAGCGTGTGCAAACGTTGCCCGACGGGTGTGAGGGTCTCCACGAGATACCCGGTGCGGGAGCATTCGTCGACGACCTCGCGCAACCGGTCCCGGTCGAGCCGAACCGGCAGGGTAGGTTCCCGGCGCAGCCACGACTCCAGTGCCTCGTCGCCGTCCCACAGCACGTACATCAGCCCGACCGGCGGCGCGAACGGATACATCTCACCGACCTTGACCGCGGCACGCACCCCGGGCGGGCTGGTCAGTTCCAGCACCGCTATGCGATCACCGACCACCGCCGAGGCCGTGCACGTGGTCAGGAACTCGTCGGTGAGGGCGGCAAGATGTGTACGCGCGACCGGTCCGGCGGCGAACCCCCGCTGAGCAGCACGGCCCGCCGCGATGAGCGCCGGCCCGAGGCCGTATGTCTTCGACACCGGATCGCGGACCAGGTATCCGCCGCGGGCGAGTTCGGTGAGAATACCCAGGCATGTCGGTTTGCTGATACCGAGTTGCCGGGCCAGGTCCGACAGTCCGAATCGCTGATCCTTGCGCGCCACCAGAAAGTCGAGCACCTGCACGACGCGTTCGGTAGGCGGCGACCGGCGCCCCCTCACCTTGTCCACCGTCTCGTCCTCGTGCCCCATTGACCACTCCTTAGAACGCGTTCTATTCTCGGTTCATCATTGTTCTACCACTCAGGTACATATTTGTACCACTCCATCGTGAGGAGCACGGTGTGCTGACCGACGCATTCGCCGACGCCATGGCCGAGGCAGAGAAACTGATCGAAGGCGCCCCCCACATCCGCACCGAACAAGATCTGCTCGAGGGTTACCAGTACCTCGCCGGCGGCATTCTCGCCACGACGCACGCGGCCTGGGCCACCGAGAGATCACACCCGACGTTCATCTCGGGCACCGGACCGTACATGAAAATGGGGCTCGACAATCCCGACACCCTGTACTTCGGCGCGAGGATCAGCGACGACGTCGAGTACGTCGTGACCGGGACACGAGGCACGACCGCGGATCTGAGCTTTCAGGTACTCAGCGGAAACTACACCGCCGCAGAAGTTCCCGGGAGCGTGTCGGCATTCGACGACCGAGAAATCGACATCGCGCCCGACGGTTCCTTCGAGGTTCGATTCGGTCCGAGCGAGAATACCGGCCGTCGGGGCTACTTCACACTCGCGCCGGGTTCTTCGCAGTTGGTAGTTCGCGAGGTATACAGCGACTGGAGCCAGCGGCGTGGCACCCTCCGAATCGCGCGTGCCGACACAGCGGGTACCGCACCCGCCCCGTTGACCCGCGAGGCGGTCGAGAAGCGTTACACGCGCGCGGGTCGCGCCCTCGTCTCGAGGGTGAAGACCTGGCTGAAGTTCCCCGAGTGGTTCTACCTGAACCTTCCGGTGAATACGATGACCGAGCCACGGCTCACCCCGGGAGGGTTGGCCACTCAGTACTCGTCCGTCGGGCACTACGAGCTTGCCGAGGACGAGGCCATCGTCATCACCGTGCCGAAGGCCGACGTGCCGTACCAGGGATTTCAGCTCGGCAGCATGTGGTACATCTCCCTCGACTACATCAACCACCAGACTTCTCTGAACGCGTCACAGTCCCAGGTGGATCCAGACGGCAAGATCCGCCTTGTCGTCAGCGAGCGAAATCCGGGCATCACCAACTGGATCGAAACCGTCGGGCACCTCCGCGGCTACCTGCAGTTCCGCTGGCAACGCGTGTCCCGTGAACTGTCCGCCGACGACGGTCCACACATCGAGGTCGTACATTTCGACGAAATTCACCGCAAGCTGCCCTACTTCGACGCGAACAAGATTTCCGCTCAGGACTTCGCTGCGCGCATCGCCGCACGGCAAGCCGCCGTGGCCGACCGGATGCTGGGGTGATCACGGTGACCGAATCGAAACTGTTGCAGGGCAAGGTAGTCGTCATATCCGGTGTCGGACCGGCCCTGGGAACCACACTCGCCGTCCGCTGCGCTGGTGCCGGAGCCGACGTGGTGCTGGCCGCCCGCACCGCTACGCGGCTCGAAGAAGTGGCCAAGGAGGTCGTCGCCCTGGGTCAACGGGCAGTGACGGTTCCGACCGACATCACCGATCAGGTCTCGGCGGAAAATCTGGTGTCCACAGCGGTGGACGCGTACGGCAAGGTGGATGTGTTGATCAACAACGCGTTCTCGGTACCGTCGATGAAACCACTGGCCCGCACCGATTTCGACCACATCCGTGGCAGCTTCGAACTGACGGTGCTGGGGGCGTTGCGTCTCACGCAGTTGTTCACTCCCGCTCTCGCCGAGGCACACGGCGCCGTGGTGAACATCAACTCGATGGTGCTGAGGCACTCCCAGGAGCGGTACGGCAGTTACAAGATGGCGAAGGCTGCCCTCCTGGCCATGTCCCAGTCCCTCTCAACAGAGCTGGGCCCGCAGGGGATCCGGGTCAATTCCGTTGCTCCCGGATATATCTGGGGCGACACACTGAAACAGTACTTCGCCCACCAGGCCGAGAAGTACGGAATCACTGTGGATCAGATCTACGAACACACCGCGGCGAACACCGACCTGAAACGCCTACCCGAGGGCGACGAGATCGCGGACGCCGTGATCTTCCTCGCCTCGCCGATGGCAGCAGCGATCACCGGCCAGTGCCTCGATGTCAACTGCGGCGAATTCCACCACTAGCGATCGAAAGCGCGGACAACCATGAGTGAACGCACCACCGTCGGCACCGTCGCCGATCTCCACGCGTCGGCCACGCGCCGGACCGGAATGACCGACTTCGGCACCGACGACTACACCGAGGCCCTCGGTGTTCTGTTGGACTCCTACCACTCCGACGAGCAGTTGACCCCTCTCGGCAGCAAGGTTTCTCGCGTCTTCCTCCGCGGCGCTCTTGTGGCACGCCTGCTCAGCGAAGCGGCGTGGAAAGCGAACCCCGAGCACGCGGAGGTCCAGATCGAACGACCCATCTTCGTCACCGGACTCCCACGCACCGGAACCACGGCGCTGCACCGCTTGCTCACCGCGGACCCGTCGCATCAGGGCCTCGAGATGTGGTTGACCGAGATGCCCCAACCGCGACCACCGCGCGAGACCTGGGCGTCGAATCCCGTGTTCGCGAAGATCGAGGAGTCCTTCAGCCGGCATCACATCGAACGACCCGAGTTCATGGGAGTGCACTACATGTCTGCCGGCGAGGTCGAGGAGTGCTGGCAACTGCTGCGGCAGACATTCAAGTCCATCTCCTACGAATGCCTGGCGCACCTGCCCACCTACTCCCAGTGGCTCGAGCAGCAGGACTGGACCAACGCCTACCAGCGACACAGGAAGAACCTCCAGCTCATCGGCCTCCACGATCAGGATCGCCGGTGGGTGCTGAAGAACCCCAGCCACCTGTTCGCGCTCGACGAACTGCTGGCGGTCTATCCGGACGCGCTGATCATCCAGACTCACCGTCCGCCGCGCACCATCGTCCCGTCGGTGTGCAGCCTTGCGGAACAGGCCACGAGCGGCTGGTCGGAGAAGTTCCGGGGCAGCGTCATCGGCGAGAGCCAGCTCGAACTGTGGGCCAGAGGGCTCGAGGAGTTCACGCGCGCCCGGGCCAAATACGATCCCGCGCAGTTCCTCGACGTCGACTACACGGATTTCGTGGCAGATCCGCTCGACACTGTCGAAGGGGTGTACACGCACTTCGGCCTTCAACTCGGCGCGGCTGCCCAAACCGCCATGGAGGCGATGCACGCGGAGAGTCGCAGCGGCGACCGGCGACCCTCACACCAATACACCCTCGAGGAGTTCGGGCTGACGGCCCAACAGGTGGACGAGAGATTCGCCGGCTATCAGTTCACCGCGTCCAAGTGATGTCCACTGTCGTCGGTCGTGGCAGGCACACCGTCACGACCGATGGCGCACGTGGTTTGCGACCAGTTCGTCGAGTCGATCGGCCGCCTCGTCCGGAATCCAGTGGCTGACCTCGCGGAGCACCTCGTAGGTGTACGGGGCATCGACGAATCGCGACGACAGCTCCGGTCCCACCGGTCCGATCGCGATATCGCCGTCGCTCCACACGAACAGAGTGGGCACCCGCACCTTTCCGGAAGACAATCGGAAGGCGGCGAAGGGTAGGGCGCGGTACCAGTTCAGTGCACCTCGTGCTCGCGCCCGGTCCTGCATCGGCTCGAGGTCACGATGCGCAGCGGAGGCCGATTGACCGCTCGCGCGCAGTTTCCGGTATACGAGCCCGTTCTCGGACATCAACCGCTCCGGTATCCAAGGGAACTGAAAAGCAAACATGTACCAGGACTTCACGATCTGGTTGCTGGTGAGTAGCGCCCGCACGAAAGCTGCCGGGTGCGGCACCGAGAGCGCCGTCAGGGTGCGTACAAGGTCGGGCCGCGCGGCCGCCACATCCCACGCCACCACCGCGCCCCAGTCGTGTCCGACGAGATGCACCGGGCCCAGTCCTGCCTGATCGATGAGGGTCACGACGTCCTGCTGCAACTCCGAGAGACGGTACGCCCATCTCGGCCGTGGCCGCGCCCCTGGCGAATAACCCCGCTGATCTGGGGCGAGAGTGCGAAAGCCCCGCTGATGCAGCAAGGGCGCCAGCGCGTTCCGTGACCGCGAATCTTGCGGGAATCCGTGCAGAAGAACCACCGGAACCCCACCGATCGGTCCCTCGTCGCGAACATCGAAGACCATCGAGTCCCGCGTGAACGTAGTGATCCGGGCCTTCGGTGCCATCAGGCAATGATGGCACGGACCTATGGCACGACGGGGATGAGACGGCCGATCCGATCAACACACGTGCCGTCGGCGGCAGCATGACAGCGCTCAAATGCCCCACGTGGGATGATCGAGACATGCCACCACCGTCACCACTTCATCTCGATCCCATCGAAGAGGCCCATCGGCAGTGGACAAAGCACGGCTGGGGCGACGTCGCGGACGGCATGGCCGCGGTGACCTCGGTAATGCGCGCGCAGCAGATCATGATGGCCCGGGTCGAAGAGGTACTCAAGCCGTCGGGGCTCACGTTTGCCCGGTACGAGCTTCTGACCCTGCTCACATTCACCCGCACGGGCGCCCTGCCGATGGCAAAGGCGAGCGCACGCCTCCAGGTCCACCCCACCAGCGTCACGAATGCGGTCGACCGCCTCGAAGCCGCGAAACTCGTTCGACGCGTGCCACACCCGAGTGACCGCCGGGCTACTCTCATCGAAATTACCGATGAGGGAAGGAAACTCGCTGTCGAGTCGACCGAACGGCTCAACTCACAGGTGTTCTCGCAGCCTGGAGTGTCCGGTGACAAGCTCGAGCAACTCGTCGCGATCCTTGCCGAACTACGCCGAGAAGCAGGAGATTTCGACACCGGAGACACGCCCGGCAGGTGGTGACAACACAATCGGCGCACACCGAAGGCGTCGGTGCGGGCCGATGTTCGTCAGCACGGGTCCAGCCAGCAGAGTCTAGCGGTGTTTGAAAACTGGTGAACGCTTCTCGACGAAGGCCGCCATGCCTTCCTTCTGATCCTCCGTCGCGAACGTCGAATGGAACACGCGACGTTCGAAACGCACACCCTCGGTGAGGGTGGTCTCGAATGACCGGTTGACCGCTTCCTTCGCCATCATCGCGACGGGAAGAGACATATCGGCGATGGTGGTTGCCGTCTTCAGGGCCTCGTCTAAAAGATCAGCGGCGGGCACGATGCGCGACACCAACCCCGCACGCTCGGCCTCTTCGGCGTCCATGTTCCGGCCGGTCAGGCACAGGTCCATGGCCTTGGCCTTACCCACCGCACGCGTCAGGCGCTGCGATCCACCGATGCCGGGGATGACGCCGAGCTTGATCTCGGGCTGACCGAACTTCGCGGTGTCCGCGGCGATCAGGATGTCGCACAGCATGGCGAGTTCGCATCCCCCACCGAGCGCGTAGCCGGCGACTGCCGCAATCGTCGGCTTGCGCGTCGCCGCGAGACGATCCCACGCCGCGAAGAAGTCGTCGAGGTAGACGTCCATATAGGACTTCGGCTGCATCTCCTTGATGTCTGCACCGGCCGCGAACGCACGATCGGAACCGGTGATCAGGATGGACCCGATCTCGGAATCGCCCTCCAACTCCTCCACTGCCCCGACGACCTCGCGCATCAGTGTCGAATTCAGGGCGTTGAGCGCCTTCGGACGGTTGAGGGTAATGATCCCTACGCGTCCCTTTCGGTCGAGCAGAATGGTCTCGAAATCGGTCACTGGCCTACCTCGCTGGAACGTTGGCGAATGTCGTTGACGATGGCCGAGAAGTCCCGTCCACCGCTCCCGGAAGCGTGAAACCTACTGTAGATGTCGGCCGCGTGCAGTCCGAGTTCCGCCTCCACACCGTTGGCACGCACCGCGTTTGCCGCAAGCCCGAGATCCTTGTCCATCAGTGCGGCAGCGAACCCGGGTTGGTAGTCCCGATTGGCGGGGCTGGCTGGAACCGGCCCTGGAACGGGACAGTTGTTGGTGAGAGCCCAGCACTGGCCCGACGCGTTCGAGGCCACGTCGAACAGCGCCTGATTGCTCAAGCCCAGCTTCTCGCCGAGGACGAACGCCTCGCTGATCGCGATCATCGATACACCCAAGATCATGTTGTTGCAGATCTTGGCGGCCTGACCGTTGCCCGGGTCGCCGCAGTGAACGACCTTCTTGCCCATCACGTCGAGCAGCGGCTTTGCGGCGTCGAAGGCATCCACCGACCCGCCGACCATGAAGGCCAGCGTGCCCGCCGTCGCGCCCACCACACCACCGGACACCGGGGCGTCGACCGCCCGGTGTCCGGCTTTGCCGGCCGCATCGTGGGCGGCACGCGCATCGGCGACGTCGATGGTGGACGAGTCGATGAAGAGCGTGCCCGGCTTCGCGGCCGACAGGATCTCGCCGTAGAGATCGAGGACGTGCTTGCCGCTCGGCAGCATCGTGATGACGACGTCCGCATCACGCACCGCGTCGACCGCAGAATTGGCTGCGGTGGCACCATCTTTCGCGGCCTGCTCGAGTGCGGAAGGTACGGGGTCGAACCCGATCACGGTGTGGCCGGCCTTCACGAGGTTGGCCGCCATCGGGCCGCCCATGTGTCCGAGTCCCAGAAATCCGACAGTAGTGCTCATAGAGTCCCTCCTGGACGCTGGTGGCTGCTGATCAGTGCGGTGTCTGCTGCGGCGTGAGCCCGAGTTCGAGGTCGCCGAGCGGAGCGAAGAACGAGTCGACCCGATCGTCGTCGACCTCTTCGATCGTGGCCGGAGACCACTGCGGATTGCGATCCTTTTCGACAACCTGCGCTCGAATTCCCTCGACCAGGTCATGAGATCCCAGGCACGCTACGGAGACGCGGAACTCTTCGTTCAGCACTTCCTCGAGGCTGTTCGCGGCCCGTGCACGGCGCAGCGAAGCCAACGTGACCGCGCATGCGGTCGGCGACTTCGACAGCACCTGTGCGGCCGCCTTCGCCGCTTCCGGGACGCCGCTACTACGAAGGCGGGCGACGATTTCGGAGAGCTCGTCAGCCGAATATGCGGCGTCGATCCAGCTCTGTTGCGCAAGTAGATCCGAGGCCGGGGCCGGTTCGGCGAATTCGTCGAGCGCCTCGTCCACCGACATCGTCGACAACCCCTCGACGAACAGGGCGATCTTGCTCGAAGGGATGAAGTGGTCGGCGAACCCACACGCGATCGCGTCACCCGCACTGAGCCGCGCGGTGGTGAGCGCGATGTGTGTACCCAATTCTCCCGGCGTGCGGGCGAGAAGATAGGTGCCGCCGATGTCGGGGACGAATCCGATCCCGGTCTCGGGCATGCCGATCATCGAGCGCTCGGTAACGATGCGGACGCTGCCGTGCGCCGAGACACCGACGCCCCCGCCCATGACGATGCCGTCCATGATCGCAACATACGGCTTGGTGTAGTTCGCGATGGCCGCGTTGAGGATGTACTCGTCGCGCCAGAACTCACGCGAGGCCGTGCCCCCACCCTCTTTCTTGGCGTCGTGGTAGACGGACACGATGTCGCCGCCGGCGCACAGGCCTCGCTCGCCGGCACCGGTGAGCACCACCGCGCGTACCTCGTCGTCATCGGACCATTCGATGAGGGCGGCGGCGATCTCTCGCACCATCGAGTGGTTCAGCGCGTTGATCGCCTTGGGCCGATTGAGAATGATGCGGCCCAACCCGTGGCTCTTCTCGACCAGAACTTCGGGCTCGGTATCGGTGCCTGTCATGGTGCTCCTTGCTTTCCCTGTCCTGCTCCCCCGACGATGCTCCGGGCGATTATCACCCTCATGATCTCGTTGCTACCCTCGAGAATCTGGTGGACACGGAGGTCGCGGACGATCTTCTCGATTCCGTACTCCGCAAGATAGCCGTATCCGCCGTGCAGCTGCAGAGCCTTGTTGGCGACGTCGAACCCTGTGTCCGTGGCGAATCGCTTGGCCATCGCACACAGCTCGACGACATCGGCGGCGCCCTCGTCCAGCGCAGCCGCAGCCCGCCACAGCAGGGTCCGCGCCGCCTCGAGTTCTGTGCGCATGTCGGCGATCTGGAATTGCAGTGCCTGCGAGTCGATCAGCGCCGAGCCGAACGCCTTGCGCTCGGCGAGGTAGGCAACGGCCTTGTCGAGCGCAGCCTGCGCGCCGCCGATCGAGCACGCCGCGATGTTCAGCCGGCCGCCATTCAGACCAGACATCGCAATCCGGAACCCGCCACCTTCGGGGCCCAGAAGGTTTGCGACCGGAACTCGGACGTCGTCGAAGACGACCTGTCGAGTGGGCTGTGCGTTCCAGCCCATCTTCACCTCGTTGGCCCCGAAAGACAGGCCCGGCGAATCCTTGGGGACGATGAACGCCGAGATACCCTTCGGGCCGCTGTCACCGGTGCGGGCCATCACCACGTATACGTCTGAGGTTCCCGCGCCGGAAATGAACTGCTTGACTCCATTGAGCACGAAGTCGTCGCCGTCGCGTACCGCCCGGGTACTCAGTGCCGCTGCGTCCGAGCCGGCACCGGGTTCGGTCAGGCAGTAGCTGCCGAGCTGGTCCATCGCGCACAGTCCCGGCACCCAGATGCGTCGCTGTTCGTCGGTGCCGAACCTGTCGATCATCCAGGTGACCATGTTGTGAATGGAGATGTACGCGGCGATGGACGGGCATCCCGTGGCGAGTTGCTCGAAGATCCGGGCGGCGTCGACCCGGGTCAGTTCCGACCCGCCCACGTCCCCCCGGATGTAGATGCCTCCCATTCCTAGGGACGCCGCCTTGCGAAGGACGTCCACCGGGAAGTGCTTGGCCTGATCCCATTCCACCGCGTGGGGCGCGAGCTGCTCGGCCGCGAAGTCGCGGGCGGTGTCACGAATCGCCCGCTCGTCGTCGGTCAAAGTGAACATGCGGACCCGATCAGTTCATCGTGGGGATGACGAAATGGTTGGCCTGTTCTTTCTTGCCCGCAGGCCACCGCTGTGTCACTGTCTTGGTCTTGGTGTAGAAGCGGAACGAGTCGGGACCGTGCTGATTCAGGTCGCCGAATCCGGAGCGCTTCCAGCCGCCGAAGGTGTGGTACGCAATCGGCACCGGGATCGGAACGTTGACGCCGACCATGCCGACGTTCACACGGTTGGTGAAATCGCGTGCGGTGTCGCCGTCGCTGGTGAAGATCGCGACACCATTTCCGTACTCGTGCTCGGTAGGCAGACGCAGCGCCTCCTCGTAGTCCTCGGCCCGTGCGACCAACAGCACCGGCCCGAAGATCTCTTCCTTGTAGACGCGCATATCGGTAGTGACCTTGTCGAACAGCGTCGCGCCTGCGAAGAAGCCGTTCTCGTGGCCTTCGAGCGTGAAGCCGCGACCGTCGACAACCGCCTCGGCGCCCTCGTCGAGGCCGATCTGGATGTAGTTGTTCACCCGCTCGACAGCGTCCTTGCCGACCAGGGGACCGAAGTCGACTCCCTCTTCGTCACTGCGTCCGATCCTCAGCTTGGCCACCCGCTCACTGAGCTTGGCGACGAGAGCATCAGCGGTCTCCTCGCCAACCGGAACGGCAACGGAGATCGCCATGCAGCGCTCGCCTGCGGAGCCGTATCCGGCGCCGACGAGTGCATCCGCAACCTCGTCGAGGTCGGCGTCGGGCATGACGATCGCGTGGTTCTTGGCACCGCCGAAGCACTGAGCACGCTTGCCGTGGGCGGCCGCGGTCTCGTAGATGTACTGCGCGATCGGCGTCGAACCGACGAAGCCGACGGCCTTGATCCGGTCATCGGTGAGCAGAACGTCGACGACCTCCTTGTCGCCGTTGACCACGTTGAACACCCCTGCCGGCAGGCCTGCCTCGACGAACAACTCGGCCAGACGCAGCGGTACCGATGGGTCGCGCTCGGATGGCTTGAGGATGAACGCATTGCCGGCCGCCAGCGCGGGGCCAGCCTTCCACAACGGAATCATGGCCGGAAAATTGAACGGCGTGATACCCGCGACGACGCCGAGTGGCTGACGCATCGAGTACACGTCGATGCCGTCTCCGGCGGATTCGGTGTATTCGCCCTTCAGCAGGTGTGGGGCACCGAGCGCGAACTCGATGACCTCGAGACCGCGCTGAACGTCGCCCTTGGCGTCGGGGATGGTCTTGCCGTGCTCGGAGGACAGGAGCCGCGCCAGCGACTCCATTTCCCCCTGCGCGAGCTGGAGGAACTTCATCAGCACGCGGGCGCGTTTCTGCGGGTTGAACGCGGCCCACTCCCGCTGAGCATCCACCGCGTTCGCGATGACCGCCTCCGCCTCGGCCTTGTTCGCGAGAGGCACGCGCGCCTGCACCTCACCGGTGTTGGGGTCGTAGACGTCGCCGAACTTGGTCGAGGTACCGGGGACACGCTTGCCGCCGACGAAGTGGGATAGCTCTTGAACCATTGTGCGGACCCGTTTCTTGCTCGATGAATCTTCGGAGCTGTCGAATATGTCGCCCATCCTATAGTTGGATGTCCATGCATGTCTAGACCTGGAGCACCGCAACGCCTCAGGCGACCAGAGCCGCTACCGCCCGCGCGAAGGATTCGTCGACCGTCTCATATCCTCCGGAACCACCGCCAGGCCCACCACTGTCGGCGACGGTCCGGCGGGCGGAAAGGTGAACGGCATCCACACCGGTGCCCGCGACGCGGGCTACATCCTCGACGCGGATACCGCCTCCCGCCATCACCTGGATTCGCCCACGCGCGCGAGCCACGATGCCGGAGAGGGCTTCGAGTCCGTCAATGCACCGCGGCGCTCCTCCTGAGGTGAGGACGCGGGTGACACCCGACTCGACGAGCACATCGAGGGCCTTCTCCCAGTCGTCCACGATGTCCATCGCGCGGTGGAACGTCACCTCGACTACGGATCGGTCGATTCCGTCGACCATGCGGGCCAAAGCCTGACGGTCGACGGACCCGCCGGGCGTGAGCGCACCGAGCACAACACCGGACGCGCCCGCAGCAACAGCCGCTCGCACGTCCCTGGCCATCACCGCGATCTCGTCGGCGTCGTACACGTACCCACCAGGCCGGCAACGGACCAGCGGGTGCACGGCGATCCCTTGCTGAGCTACCGCTTCGATCATGCCGATGCTGGGCGTCAACCCTCCGGTCACGCCCAGGGCTGAGCACAACTCGACACGCGCCGCGCCGACGCGTCGGGCAACCCGGGCAGCTTCGACGTCCTGCACCGCCAACTCGAGTAGGGTCATGGATCAGAACGCCTGCCAGGGCGGCTTGTGATCCAAGGCGTAGCGGTAGTAGTCGAGAAGCTGCAACTTGCTAGCGGCCGCCTCGTCGATCACAACCGTGACGTGCCGGTGCAACTGAATCACCGAAGCCGGGCAGAATGCGGTCAGTGGTCCCTCCGCAGCCGCGGCGATCGCCTCTGCCTTGCCCTCGCCGAACGCGATCATCACCAGGTGCCGGGCTTCCCCGATGGTTCCCAGCCCTTGAGTCAGTACGTGATGGGGCACGTCGTCGACGCTGCCGAAGAATCGCGCATTGTCGAGGATGGTCTGCTCGGTAAGCGTCTTGACGCGTGTGCGTGATGTCAGTGACGATCCCGGCTCGTTGAATCCGATGTGGCCATCGGTTCCGATGCCGAGAAGCTGCACATCGACACCGCCTGCCTCCGCTATTGCCGCGTCGTACCGCTCTCCTTCGGCTGCGACGTCTGAAGATTCCCCGTCAGGACTGTGCACCCGTTCGGTATCGAGGTTCACGTAGTCGACGAACTCCGATCGAATCACCGAAAAGTACGACTGATCATGACTTCTCGGAAGTCCGACGTACTCGTCGAGCAGGAACGCCTGCGCCTGCGAAAAGTCCAGCCCGGACTCTCGGTGCCTGCGCGCGAGTTCCTGATAGCTACCGAGCGGGGAAGATCCGGTCGCAAGACCAAGCGTTGTCGGGCCTCGACGCACGTAACCCTCGACGATGTCCGCGACGGTCGAGCTGACCTCCGCCAGCGTCGGACGGATCACGAATTCCATGCGACTCCTTCCTCCCCCACAGGCATACCGCCGACGACTACGCCACGAAGCCGAAGTTGGTGATCAGTCACGACAATATCCGCACGGTGGTTCGGCGCCAGGGTGCCACGCTCGAACTCCAGGCCGAGAAGCCTGGCCGGGACCCTGGAGGCGGATGCGACAGCGATACCGAGGTCGACACCACTGTCAACGACCGTCGAGCGGACGACGTCCAACAGTCGCGCAGTGCTGGCCGCGATGGCCCCCTCCGAACCGTCGCTGGTCGCGAGCCTCGCGACTCCCTGCGTGACCCGCACGTCCAATGGACCGAGGTGGTAGTCGCCGTCTGCCATCCCCGCGGCCACCATGGCATCACTGACCAGGACTATCTGGTCCGGATCGACCGTGTCGAACACCATCGATACCGTTTCGGGTGCGAGATGTGTTCCGTCGGCGATCAATTCGACGATCATGTCACCACGCCCGGCTGCCGCCAGGCACGCACCTGCCGCACCCGGAGCTCGGTGGTGCAGCGGCGGCATCGCGTTGAACAAATGCGTGGCCACAACCGGTTGGCCGGCTGCATCGGCGATCCTCGCCGACGTGGTGGCGGCGTCGGCGTCAGTGTGTCCGAGGCTCGGTATTACGCCACGGCGTCGCATCACGGTAAGCAGTTTCCCGAAGTGCGCGGTCTCCGGCGCAAGCGTCATCGACCGGACCGTACCTCGCGCCGCATCACAGACCCTTTCGAACAAGCCGGGATCGCCGGGCACGATCGCGTCGGGATCCTGCGCACCGCATCGGGCGCGAGAGAGAAACGGCCCTTCCAAGTGGATTCCCAGAAGCTCGCCACTTTCGACCAGTCCGGCGAGAATCTCGGCTTGGCGGAGCAGTACCGGCTCCCTCGCCGAGACGAGGCTGCCAAGCTGGCTGGTAGTCCCCTGCCCACGATGGTGGTTGATAGCGTGCCGGGCTCCAGCAGCGTCGGAACTGGAAAATTCGGTACCGCCACCGCCGTGGCAGTGCAAGTCGATCAACCCTGGAAGCAAAATCGAGGAAGTCGGCTGCGGCAACGGACTGGGCCCACGGTACTCGTCGGCGGCGCCGACCCAGGAAATTCGATCACGCTCGGTAACCACTACGGCGTCGTCGATTGTTCGGTCCCCGACTACAGCCTTGCCCCGCAGGATCATCGCGGCTCCTCTGCTGAGACGACAACCGTGTTCACTTCTCGGCCTTCTGGATGTCGAAATCCGAAGCGGAAGAATCGGTTTCGGAGTCATCCTCGCGTCCGGGAGTGCGCAGGTTCCACTTCTTGATGACGAAGCTGAACAGTACGAAGTAGATCACCGCGTACCCGAGCCCGATCGGAATCAACATCCAGGCATTGGTGGCCTTACCGAAGTTCAGCATGTAGTCGATGAAACCGGCCGAGAACGTGAAACCGTCATGGATTCCCAGTGCATTGACCAGCGCATGCGACGTCCCGGTGAGGAATGCGTGAATCAGATAGAGCGGCCAGGCCACGAACATGAAGGCGAATTCGAGAGGCTCGGTGATGCCGGTGAGGAACGCGGTCAACGCGGTGGAGAGCATGATGCCTCCCACCAGCTTCTTCTGCGATGGCTTGGCGGTCCGCCAGATCGCAAAGGCGGCAGCGGGAAGGGCGAACATCATGATCGGGAAGAACCCGGTCATGAAGACGCCGGCGGTCGGGTCACCGGCGAAGAACCGGTTGAGGTCGCCGCGAACCAGGTCGCCGTTCGCGTTGTGATAGTCGCCGACGAGGAACCAGACTGTGGAATTGAGGATGTGGTGCAGCCCCGTCGAGAGCAGCAGTCGGTTGACCATGCCGTAGATGCCGCTGCCAACTACGGTGTTTTCCGCGGCGGTCTCGCCCACCCATGTCAGGCCCGAGTTGAACGCCGGATACAAGAACGCCATCAGGACACCGACAACGAGGCCCGCGACCGCGGTGAGAATGGGAACCAGCCTGCGCCCGTTGAAGAACCCAAGATAGTCCGGCAGTTTGGTGCGGTAGAAGCGCTGCCACAGAATCGCGGACAGCACCCCCATCACGATGCCGGCGAGAACGCCGTAATCGATCAACGCCTGACCACCGTTCGGGTCGGTCTTGCCGGCAAGGACCACCGGCGACATCGCCTCGAACACACCGTGCACGACCATGTACCCGACGACCGCGGCGAGGGCCGTCGAACCGTCCGCTTTCTTCGCCCACCCGATGGCAATGCCGACCGCGAAAATCAGGGGCAGCCAGGTGAACACCGACTGCCCAGCCGCGGAGATGACGGTCGCGGCGCTGTGCAGCGAATCGAAACGCCCGAGCAGGTCGTCCTGACCGAGTCGAAGCAGGATGCCTGCCGCGGGAAGCACGGCAATGGGCAGCATCAGGCTGCGTCCGAGGCGTTGCAGCCCGGCGAACGCTTTCGATTCCTTCTTCGGAGCCTTCTCCTCCTGCGGCGTGTCTACAACCGTCATATCGACCTTCTCCATGCGCTCCGTGTCGCCGAATCGGCGCCTGACAATTCCCGTGTTCGGCAGCGAAAGCCATCGCTCGGGAAGCTATTGTGAACCAGCCCCGCAACGGGTACTGTCCGGTCATAACCAGTTGCCAGTCTGACCAGGTGAGCGCTGGATGTCAACAGAAAACTGTGACCCGGCTTACCTGCTTGGCCACTCCATCCACGGTACGAAAAGAAATGACAAGGGAGGACCGATGTCCAAAGCGAGCGCAATCATCAACGGCCTAGGCGGCGCCGACAACATCGTCGAGATCGAGGCGTGCATCACCCGACTGCGTACCGAAGTCAAGGACGGCACCCAGGTCGACGAGGCCGCTCTCAAGGCCGCCGGGGCTCACGGCGTCCTCAAATCCGGCAGTGTCGTTCAGGTAGTCGTCGGCCCCGAAGCGGAAACGCTGGCCGACGACATCGAGGACGAGCTGTGAGTCTGTCCGTTCACGCCCCACTCCCCGGGCGGGTGCTTGCCCTTGCCGACGTGCCCGACAAGGTGTTCGCGGGCCAACTGGTGGGCGCCGGCGTCGCGATCGAGCCGGCACGCGACCGTGGCGCGCTCGACGTGCAGGCCCCGATCTCGGGCAAGATCCTCAAACTGCACCCACACGCATTCATAATCTTGGGCACCGCGGGAGGCGGAGTGCTGGTTCATGTGGGAATCGACACGGTGAAGCTGAAGGGCGAAGGGTTCACGCTGCTGGCGGAGGAAGGTGACACGGTCGACGCGGGCGACCCCGTCGTGCGATTCGACCCGAACGAGATCGACAGGACGGGACACCCGGCCGTCTGCCCTGTGGTTGTTATGGACTCCAAACCGAATTCTGTGATCACCAACATGATTGACGCTCAGGTAGCTACTGGGGACGACCTCTTCGAGTGGACGGCGCCATAAGCCGACCGGTTCACACACTACGGCGGGCGCGCTCGTTCCCTTGGACTTCCATCTGCAGTTGATAGCGGTCGGACCGGTACCAGCTGCGGGTGTGCTCTATGGGGACCTGGCCGCTGAAGGAGACCCGGTCGAAGTGCATTACCGGAGCTCCCCTCTTGATACCGAGCAACGTCGCGATCTCCGAGCTGGCACCGTCGGCGCTTACGGACTGCTCCGCTCGTTCGATGGGCATGTCGTACCGGTCCGAGGTGGCGCGATAGATCGATCCGGTGAGGTCGAGGTCGATCAGCCCGGGAAGCAATGTGGCGTTGAACCACCCGTCGTCGACGCTCATCGGCTCGCCGTCGGCGAGTCGCAGTCTCTTGACATGGTAGGCACGTGTATCGAGCGCGAGGTGTAGCGCCTTTGCGGTGGCCGCCGGCACCGTGTCCTCTTCCCGCAGGAGCACAACAGTCGTCGGTGCGTGCCCCTGCGCTCGCATCTCCTCGGTGAACGAGGCCAGGTGAAGCTTCGATTGCACGGGACGGGGCGCCACGAATGTGCCCTTGCCGCGCACCCGGACCAGATACCCCTCGTTGACGAGTTGGCCGATGGCCTCACGAACGGTGATCCGACTGACGCCGTAGTCCTGCATCAGTTGTCGCTCACTGGTCATGAGGTCGCCGTGTTCCAACTCCTTGGTGCACTTGTGCAACAGAATCGCACGGAGCTGCTCGTGCTTGGGAATCACACTGTCTTGCAAATGTTCGGCGATCATTCAGGCGACTCCAGATCTCTCGGGGATTCCACCCAGATCGGGCGCCTCATAGGTCCGATCCGGTCCGATCCAATGCTGAGGATACTCGACCTGCGGCAGTCCGGCCTACCCACTCCGAATCGCGAAAACTTGCGTATAGCGCTACATATCGGGCCGGCGGAGGTCACGATCCGCACAACACGGACTAATGACCGGTTCTCACACCTACGGCCAGCGCCTCGAGATACCTACGCACCATCGCCTTCTGTACGGCGCGGCCCGCAGGGCCACCGAGCCTGGTGAACCACCGCCCCGGCCTCGAGAATGCGGAAACAGTGGCGAGCACCGTTCCGTCCGAACGCTGTTCGACGACGAATCGTTCCTCGCCTCTCTGGGGATGTCCGGCGAGCGTACCGTAGGCGAATCCACTGCAGTGCGGTTCATCGACGACGTAGATCACGCGGCACCGAAACCGCAACCGGGCGGAACCAATCCCCCAACCTAGCTCGACCTCGGTTCCGGCCGTAGCCGTCGGCGCACTGGCCCGCACATTCAGCCCGGCGCCACGGTGCATTCCCCAGCCGAAGAGGTGCGAGACCGCGGCGTCGAATGCCGCCGCATCCGAGCCGATTACCTTCCGCTCGACGAGATGGTGATACCCTGCGGGAAAAGGCATCTCACGGGTCGCACCAACGTGCGGGTAGCTGAGTCCATTCTCATCAGACGGCTTGTTGATAGTTCGCACCTCCCTTCAGAGCAGGTTCGATACCCCGCGATTAATGTTTCACATAGCGAAGTTTCAGGCGCAGGGGAACAGTGCGGCAGCGGTGGCTGCGACCTCCCATTGCTGGGTGAACCTCTCGTAAATCTCGTCGAGCGCGGGCCGCAGGGGCTCGATCTGGCGCGTGACGAGCGCCTCGTCGTTGATAGCAGCAATGGGGTGCCAATAGACGCCATCTGCGGTGACGGTGACCTCAGGTACGAGTGATTCGGTAGAGATGACCAGTCCTTTTACCGCAGCGCCCTGGCGCGCCATGGGTCTGATCAGTTGGTCGTCGCGGCCTATGCCGAGTTGATCGCAGAACTCATGCAATTCGGCGATCGTGCCCGGCTGGGGCGAGGCGATGGTGGCGGCGATGCGCACGTGGAACCCCATTTCCAGGGCCAACCGGATACCGGCCACCGCTTTGGCCCAGCTACCGGACCCGCGATGCGAATCGTGAAGGCCGGGGGTGGCGGAATCGAGGCTGATCAGCAAGGCGAGACCCTGCCGGGGCAACGACTCGAGCGACCGCAGCCCTCGCCCTTTGAACACCATCGCGTTGGTCAGGACCGTGGTCGGCAATGCCTCGGTGCAGATGCGGACGATCTCCCCGATGTCGGGAAGGAGGAAGGGCTCGCCCCCGGTCAGGTAGATCTCCCCGACCCCCCAATCGGCCGCTTCGGCGACCAGCCGGGCGATCCTATCGACGCCGAGCTCGCGACGCGGAGCCCGTGGAGACGAAGAGACGCAGCAGTAGTCACATGCGAGGTTGCAGTGGAAGTTCGTGTAGAGCCAGAGCCGTGCGCCCGGCATCCGATCCGGACCCAGCACGTCACGCGGGTCGGGAGCATGGCCGCGCCGTACGACAAGCGTCCCGACATCACTGGCATCGACGTCCTCCCGAACTATGGTGTTTCCGCTGTGAGCGCACCATCTTCGGGCCATTATGAGATCCTCACCAGACCTGATTGCAACCTCACCGGTCCCACCATCGGACAGTCCCGTCATCAGTCGCATCAGGTCCAGGATCACCATCGTGAATCCACACCCTGTTTCTCGACTGCCTCGAACAGGCTCTTGTAGCCGTCAAGGTGCGGGCGCACCCATTGTCGTAGCCCCTCTAGTTCGAGGATCTTGCGATGCTCTGGGATGTCCCAATCCATGTCGAGTAGCAAGTCCACCCAGGGCGTATATCGCGCGGCGGGCAGGGTGTCCATGGCCGTGAACATGCAGTGGCAGTACTCGGGTGTACGCCACACCGCCTCGACCGCGTCCGGCATCAGTTCTTCTTTTCCCATGGCGTTCCAGGTGCTGATTCCGATCGCGGCGACGTCCGCATCACCGGCGAGGACCGCACCGATCGCGTCGAGTTCACTGCGGCCGGTGTCGCCGTGCTTGCCGATGTCGCTGTCGAATCGCTTGACGGACAGCTCGGTGCGCGGGACTCCCGACTCGGCGAGGTAGTGCAGAGGCAGGATAGCGGCGTGGGCCGAATCCGCCGACCCCAGGGCGAGGCGTCTTCCCGCGAAATCGTCCGGTCCGGCAATTCCACTGCCCGGGGGAGCAACGAACACAGTGCAGAAGGTGGTGTCGGTGTCTCGTTGCGCGAGCGGAATGCAGTGGCCGCCAGTTTGCATGACCGTGCGCACGTAGGCGAGGTTGGTGTTCCAGGCGATATCGATATGCCCTGCGATGAGTTCTTCGACTTGGCGGCCGTAGTTGGAGAAGAGAACGAAATCCATCTCGGCGTCGGTTCCGCGGAAGTAGTCGCGGATTCCCTCCCAGATAGGCACCATGTTGGGGCTGTATGCCACGGCGCCGACGATCAGTGGTCTGGTCATTGCGCACCCCTCAGAACAGTGGCAGGCCTGATACGGCCTTGCCGTAGAAGTCGTACAGAACATCCGCGGTGGGGGCCATTACCGACCCTGCTCGGGCATCGCGAAACGCTCGCTCAATTGGCAGATGTTTGGAGAATGCAGCACCTCCACACACCCTCATGGCCGTGTCGGTGATCTCCAGGGCGGCATCGTTGGCCGATGCCTTCACTGCGAGCACGTTCAGCATCGTCGCCTCATCCGGGTCACCCACGCTGCGCGCCGCGTGCGCCAGGAAGGCTTGCTGAGCCGTAAGGCTGATACCCATACGCGCGATCTGAGCCCGGATGGTCGGCAACGCCGACAGCGCCTCGTTTTGGTGCTCGAGCCTTGCGCTACTGACATGAGAGATCGCGGCAGTGTTCGCGGCCGACGAAAGGCCGAGCGACACGGCAGCATTGCCCAGGTTGAACCAAGGAAGCCCGGTATCCATCATCAACCCGAAGCCCGCGCCTTCATCACCCAATCGGTGGGCAACAGGGATCGACGAGTCGATCCTCATCGGTGACGACGCGTTGCCCCGTAACCCCAGCCCCTTCCAGGGGCCGGCGACCGTCATCCCCGCCTCACCTTTCGACATTGCGAACAGGTCGACCTCGCCCGCTGATCCGGAGGTCGAACCCGTCGAAACCAAATAGACATCGGCATAGCCGGCGGAGGTGACCCAACTCTTGTCAGCCTGCACAGAAACGGTGCTGCCATTCGCGGAAGCGGACGAGACCGGCGCCCAGAAGTGCGAGCGCGAGCCCTTCTCGCTGAACGCCACCGTTCCCAGCAGAGCCCCCTCAGCCATCCCGGTGAGCAGATCCGGCATCCCCGGTGGCGGCGCATCGGCGAACGTGACTGCGGCGACGGTATGCATCAGATAGATCATCGCAGTGGACCCGCAGGCCGATGCCAGTTCGCCGAGGACCTCGGTGAACTCCATCGGTCCGCACCCCAAGCCGCCGACGTCCTCCGGCAAAACCAACCCCAACAGATCACTACTACGAAGCGCATCCACAGCTTCTGCGGGAAATACCCCCTCTGTATCGACCCGCTCGGCATTTCGGCGAGCGATCTCGGTGATCTGGCCAAGGGCTTCGTGTGGAATCATCCAGTCCTCGATTCTGTGTATGAGTTCGGATTGGCGATCACCGGGCACGGCGCGTGGCGCGTCAGGAACTGCCCTGGTGCGTAACGTTCGAGGCGGACGCGGCGAGATCGTGGGATCGACCGAGCCACCGTGCCGCCGCCATACTCACGACCGCGGCACACAGGAATACCGCGGCGGTGGTATTGGTGCCGCCCAGCCAGACGTCTGTGCGGCTTGACTGGAGATAGATACTCACAGCGGCCAGTACGGACAGAGCGGCTGCGGCGTACGCGAGGACGCCGCTGCCCCTGATTGCCGCGGCGAGCGTGCAGGCAGCAATCACCAGCAGAGCGATCACACCGGCGAGGTTGTAGGTGCCGAGTCCGATTTCCAGGTCTTCGGTTCCGACCAGCCCACCGACCGATGCCCACCGGTCGGTCTGGAAAGACGCGATCAAGGCGGCGATACCGAGGAGGGCGAGCACAATGCCCCACGTACGGAGCAGTGACGCAGCAGCGGGGGGACCGTTCCCCTTGCGGGCCTGTGCCCGCAGGGCATCCACCGCAAAGTACCGAGTCGACCACGTACACAACAGAACTACGTGAATGCCGATCATCATGAAGTAGCTCCACGGCCACTCACCAGGAGCCTCGGCAACCGAGAGACCGATGGCGAGTGACTGCGCGATCCCCAGCAACGCGGCGACCCGGACGAATGTTCCGGTGAGCAACAGCACCGCCAGCACTGTTTCCACTACAAGTGTCAACCACCCGAATATCAGAAAATTCGGTAAGACCAGGTGCTCGACCACCCAACTGAACGGAGGAAACACCGGATGATCGACGGCAGCGCGGGTGAAGTAATACAACCCGGTGTCGCTGTTTCGGCCGAAGTCCGGCGGGTTCTTCCACACGACGTTGTACAACCACATCAGCCCGGCCAAGACTCTCAGCCCGGTCAACGCCGCCCCGGACACTCGCGGTGAGGGTTCACCATCCGAGAGCAACAGGCCGAGCGAATGGAGGCGTCGGTTGCTTCTCACACATAGAAGTCTGCCTGGCCTCCGACACCGACGTCCACCGATCGTTCTCGTTCCCCGGCGGGCTCTATTCGCCTAGGAGTCTTCCGGCCTGGCGATATTCCCCCGGATCAGTCTCCTACCCGTAGAATCGGGGCAAAAGGGGCGCGTTGTCTTTCGTGGAAATGTCAGCACCCGGCGCGCCCGCTCCTTCGAACGTGGTGGAACGCGGGAGGTGAGCATGCAACCGTCTCAGCGGCTGCGGCCACTGTCCCGGCGGATGATTGCCCTGATCACCGCCATCTTGGTCTTCGTCGTTCTATTGCTGATAGGCCCTCGCCTCGTCGGCGTCTACACCGACTGGCTGTGGTTCGGCGAAGTCGGCTACCGCAGCGTGTGGGGCACCGTGCTGGTCACCCGGTTGATCCTGTTCGCCGTAGTAACCCTTCTGATAGGTGCCGTGATCTTCGCCGCGCTGGCGGCGGCCTATCGTTCCCGCCCACTGTTCGCGGCGGCCGCGGCCACGAGGGACCCGATCGAGCAGTATCGGACCGTGGTCATGAGGCGAACGCGATTGTTCGGCATCGGCCTGCCCCTACTGCTCGCCCTGCCCTTCGGACTCAGTGCACAAGCGAACTGGGACACGGTGCAACTCTTCCTACGCGGAGGCAGCTTCGGAACCGTGGACGCGGAGTTCGGGCACGACATCGGCTTCTACGTCTTCGACCTGCCGCTCTACCGATTAATCCTGACCTGGCTGTTCGTCGCTGTCTTCCTCGCCTTTTTGATAAGCCTGGGCACCCACTATCTCTTCGGCGCAATCAGGCTGTCGCAAAAGCCCAAGAGCAGCGGGATCGAGGTGACCCGCTCGGCACGCATCCAGCTCGCGGTCCTCGCGGGCACGTTCATCGCGCTGAAGGCTGTCGCCTACTGGTTGGATCGGTACGCGTTGCTTTGGGGTAGCCGGAAAGAACCCACCTTCACCGGCGCCGGGTACACCGACATCAATGCCGTGCTCCCGGCCAAGCTGATCCTGTTCTCGATCGCCGTGATCTGTGCGATAGCTTTCTTCGCCGCTACCGTCGTCCGAGATCTCCGGATCCCCGCCATGGCCGCCGCCCTGCTGGTGTTGTCCTCGATTCTCGTCGGAGGAATCTTCCCTGCACTGATCGAGCAGTTCTCTGTGCGTCCGAATGCCGCCGACCGCGAAAGCCCCTACATCGAACGCAATATCGCGGCGACCCGCCAGGCCTACGGGCTCGGGCCCGATAAGGTCGAGTATCAGGCCTATCCGGGAATTGGCACCCAGTCCCCCAGAAATCTGCCTGCTGATGTCACCACCATCGCCAACGCCCGGTTGCTCGACCCGAATGTGCTCTCGCCCACCTTTACCCAGCAGCAGCAGCTGAAGAATTTCTACGGTTTCACCGAGACTCTGGACGTCGACCGCTACACCATCGACGGAGAAGTCGGCGATTACATCGTCTCGGCTCGCGAGCTGTCACCGAACAGTCTCAGCGGCAACCAGACTCAGTGGGTCAACAGGCACACCGTCTATACGCACGGCAACGGTTTCGTCGCCGCACCCGCCAACCGTGTCAATGCCGCCGTCCGTGACGAAGTCGGCGAAAGTGCCAGCAGCGACAGCGGATACCCCATCTACACCGTCAGCGACATCGCCTCCCAGGACACCGACCGACAATTGATCCCGGTCGACCAGCCCCGCATCTACTTCGGTGAGGTGATTTCACAGGCGAGCCCGGACTACGCCATCGTCGGTGCACGAGAGGGGGAGGCACCGCGCGAATATGACACTGACACAACCACGTACACCTACACCGGTGCCGGTGGGGCTCCCGTCGGAAACCTGTTCAACCGGCTGGCGTTCGCCGCCAAGTACGCGGAGCGCAATATTCTGTTTTCCGGCGCCATCGGGCCCGATTCCAAGATCATCTTCAACCGTGACCCGCGAACCCGTGTCGAACTCGTCGCACCCTGGCTGACCACCGATGCCGACCCCTACCCTGCGGTCGTCGACGGGCGGATCGTCTGGATCGTCGATGCCTACACAACCCTCGAGCACTACCCCTACTCTCAGCCCGGAACCCTTACCGAACCCGTCGTCACGACCCCGGGCGTCCCCCCTCAGCGTGAGGAAGTCTCCTACGTCCGTAATTCGGTCAAGGCGACCGTTGACGCGTACGACGGCACCATCACCCTGTACCAGATCGACCAGGACGATCCGGTTCTGGCCGCATGGATGAAGATCTTCCCGGGCACGGTGCAACCTCCGGAGTCGATCTCCGAGGACCTTCGAGCGCACTTCCGCTACCCACAAGACATTTTCCGGATCCAGCGTGAACGCCTCGCGAAGTACCACGTCGACGATCCGCGAGAGTTCTTCACCAACAACGCCTTCTGGTCGGTGCCCAGCAACCCCACCGCCGACACCAATGGTCAACAACCGCCGTACTACATCCTCGTGGGAGATCAGGAGACCGCGGAACCGTCCTTCCGCCTCACGAGCGCGATGGTCGGGTTCAACCGAGAGTTCCTCTCCGCCTATATCTCCGCGCGCTCGGACCCGGAGGGCTACGGGGAAATCGAGATCCTTCAACTGCCGACCGATACCCAGACCCAAGGGCCCCAACAAACTCAGAACTCGATGATCTCCGATACCCGGGTGGCGTCCGAGCGAACCCTTCTCGAACGGTCGAACCGCATCCACTACGGCAATCTGTTGACCTTGCCGATCGCCGATGGCGGAATCCTTTACGTCGAACCCCTATTCACCGAGCGTCTGACCAGTTCCGCTGCCGGATCGACATTTCCGCAGCTCTCCCGCGTCCTCGTCAGCTATCGAGATCCGGGCACCGGCGGTGTCCTCGTCGGGTACGCGCCCACACTCGCAGAAGCGCTCGATCAGGTGTTCGGGATCGGAACCGGTGTTGCCGCGACCGCACCGGGCGGCGATGCGGCCACCTCACCTCCACCGGAACCCGAGACGCTACCGGAGCCGGGAGAATTGGTCCCCGCGCAACCGACAGAGCCCGTTCCCGAGGAGCTGACCGCCGCTGTGCTCGAACTCAACGATGCTCTGGCCAACCTGCGCGAGGCCCAAAGCACCGGAGGGTTCACCTCCTACGGCGCCGCGCTCGACCGCCTGCAACAAGCCATCGACGGATATCTCGACGCAGGCGGTAGTTTCAGGTGACAGCCCTGCCCAGCGAACAAGAACCAGGTTTCATGAAGCACTCCACTGTGGATTTCCACTTCGACCCGATGTGCCCGTTCTCGTACAACACATCGCTGTGGATCCGTGAGGTCCGCGAGCAGCTCGACGTGACTGTCAACTGGCGATTCTTCAGTCTCGAGGAAGTCAATCGGGTCGAGGGCAAGAAACACCCGTGGGAACGTGACTGGTCCTACGGATGGTCGTTGATGCGGATCGGAGTGCTGTTGCGTCGCGCCGACATGACACTGCTCGACCGTTGGTACGCCGCAATCGGCCACGAACTACACGTAGCCGGCGGGAAACCGCACGACCCGGAAGTCGCGCGGCGGATTCTCCAGGAGATCGGAGTCGATGCCGACGTACTCGACCGTGCGCTCGCCGATCCGAGCACGCACGACGAGATCAAAGCCGACCACCATCGGGTTACGGCAGCCGGGGGTTACGGCGTCCCAACGCTGTTCTTCGGCGACCAGTGCCTGTTCGGACCGGTTCTGGTCGACCCGCCCACGGGCAAGGATGCGCTGATCCTGTGGGACGTCGTGACCGGTATGGCCGATTTGCCTCATGTGTACGAGTTGCAAAGACCGAAGTCGGGCGCCGATCTCGAGATCATCGGCACACGCCTTCGCCCGTATCTGGATGGGCGTGATTGGGTCAGCATCAATCGCGGCGAGGTCGTCGATCTCGAAGCTCTTCGCCGGCAGCAGTCTTGAACGTTCACAGCAGTCGCTGATACAGCACTCTCAACTCTCTGATCGCCGCGTCGACCTCGCGCTCGTCCTCGCTCACCGCGCGGAGAGCCTTCCGAAGCAGCATGGGATCGAGGTCGTCGATCGCCGCCCGGAGTTCCACGTCAGGCAGTGCGGGCAATTGTGTCCCGTCGCCGAACCAGTCGTCAGTATCGGAGTCGGAGGAGTTCCTCCATACGCCGTCGATCAGCAGGTCGAGGTCGACACCTCGCAGGGTCAGGATCTCGAGCGGGTTCTCGTCGATACGCTCGGCGGTGAGGTATGCGAGCGCCGCCGCATGCTTGCACGGCCAGCCGTCGTCCGGGCAAGTACAGCCATAGTTCAGCGCTGACGCCCCGGAGGGCACCAAGAGCGGCCCCAGAACTTCCGGCACTTCCCCACCTGCCAACATTGCAAGGCTGCCCGGCTGTCGTCGAACCAGATGGGCGAGTTCCTCGATTTCCGCAGGGTCGAGGCGATCGACCGACACGGTCGCGACGAACGGCTGAAGCTGGCTGCCCTGCACTTCCCCGGTCACCATCCCGCTGGAAATCTCCAGCGAGATCACCTGGCCGCCGCGCGCATAGGTCCGTCCGCGACTCATCCTTCCTTTATCGGCGTTGAACTCGATGATGTCGACGAGGGCACGTCCCCACCACGTGCGACCGAACGGCCCCCGTTGCGATCGAGTCTCGAGCCCGCCCAGGACAGGTCGCTTTCGCCCGTATCGACCGAAGTTCGGTCCGGGTCCGCGGCTGGTCACTCCCCTACCGCCTCGTCACCGAGACGAAACAGTTCACCCAACTGCTCGGTACTCATTTCCGTCACCCAGTTCTCACCCGTTCCGACCGCGAGATCGGCCAGATCCTGCTTGGTAGCGATCATCTCGTCGATCCGCTCCTCGAGCGTGCCGACGCACACCAGTTTCCGCACCTGCACATCGCGCCGCTGACCGATGCGGAACGCCCGGTCCGTGGCCTGATTCTCCACCGCCGGATTCCACCACCGGTCAAGATGCACGACGTGGTTGGCCGCAGTGAGATTGAGACCGGTTCCGCCCGCCTTCAGGGAGAGCATCATGATCGGCGGCCCGCCGTCGTCTTGGAACGCGGCCACCATGTCATCGCGCTTCGTCTTGGACACGCCGCCGTGCAGAAACGGCACGGATGTACCGAAGCGTTCGGACAGATACGGGGTCACGAGATCGCCGAATTCGCGGAACTGGGTGAACAGCAGTGCTTTCTCTCCGTCCGCGAGCACTGACTCCATGATGTCCTCGACGAGCCCCAGTTTGCCGGAACGGTGCTGCCCACGGCGCATCACTGCCGAACCGTCTCGAAGGAAATGCGACGGGTGATTGCACACCTGTTTGAGTTTCGTCAGCGCAGAGAGAACGGCCCCCTTGCGTTTCATCCCCTTCCGGTCTCGGATCTGCGTCAACATGTCGTCGACCACCGCGCGATAGAGCGCAGCCTGTTCCGCGGTGAGGTTGGCGCGGACGGTCATCTCCAATTTGTCGGGCAGATCGGCAATGACCGCGGGATCGGTCTTGACGCGGCGCAGTACGAAAGGCGAGGTAACCGCGCGGAGCCGGGCGAGCGCCCGCTCGTCCTGCTCGCGCTCGATGGGCACCACGAAGCGCTTGCGGAACATCGTCTCCGAACCCAGGATCCCCGAATTCGCGAAATCGAGAATGGAGCGCAGTTCGTCGAGGCGGTTCTCGACCGGCGTCCCGGTCAGTGCGATGCGGTGTGCGGCGGGGATACCCCGGGCGGCGCGCGCCTGCGACGTCTTCGGGTTCTTGATGTGCTGGGCCTCGTCCAGCACGACCCGCCGCCAGGCATTCTCCTTCAACTCCGCGACGTCACGGGCCAGCAGTGTGTACGTAGTGATCACCAAGTCGCTTTGCGCGACCGATTCGCGCAAAGCGTCGCCGCTGCGCCGCTGCGGGCCGTGGTGGACGAGCACCCTCAGTGCGGGAACGAATCGGGCGGCCTCTCGCTGCCAGTTGCCGACCACGGACATCGGGCACACCAGCAACGTCGGCGTGTCGGCGTTCTCGTGCGCGAGCAGCGCGAGTAGTTGCAGCGTCTTCCCGAGGCCCATGTCGTCGGCGAGGACAGCGCCGAGGCCTCGACTACTCATGAACGCAAGCCAGTCGAGACCACGTTTCTGATACGGCCGCAGCGTCGCGTCCAGGCCCTCCGGAATCGGCACGTCCTGTGGCCTGGTGTCGCCGTCGAGCAGTGCAGCCGCCCATCCGGTCGCGGTCACTTCCTCGATTGGGAGATCGGCGATGTCACCTGCGATGAGATCTTTCAAGACGTCAACAATCGCGCGGTCGCCGCTACCGCTCCACTCCGCCACGTAGCGGGCTGCGCGGGAAAGAACTCGATGATCGGCCCGCACCCACTCGCCGCGCAGTTTCACGAGATCGCTCTGCGCCTGCCCCAACCGATTCATCTCCGCCGCTGTCAAGACCGTATCGCCGAGAGCCAACTCCCAGTCGTACCTGACTAATTGGTCTTGTCCTACCGACCGGTTCTCCGCGGTCGCCGGAGTACCCGGCGACCTGACCCGCAGTCGCATCGACGGCGACGCTTCGCTCCATGCCCGCGGCAGTAACAGGCTGAACCCTTTCTCTTTCAATGCCATCGCGCCGTGCCCGACCAGATCGATCACCACCGCTACGGGGAGCAGAAGGTCGAAATTTTCGGAATCGCTGGGAACATCACGCAGGCGTGGATAGGCGGCAACGGCCTCCGCCAGCTTCCGGACCCCGATACGCACCAGATCCGAATCACTGCGGTGCAACGGAATCGGTACCGGTGCTTCACCTTCGGGACGAAGGCATACCTGAAGGCGCCACAACACCGTGTCGGGATCGCGATCTTGCTCCGCAGGCACGTCGTCCGGCTCGAGAAGTCGCAGCACCAACTCGGGTTCATCCACGGTCAGGCTGTCCCGCCATCTGTCGAGCGACCCGGACAGCGCCGCCGTGCCGTCGTCGTACTCGGTCCCCTGCATCAGGGCGTCGATCAACGGATGCATGCCGGGGCTGCCGTCTCCTACCGACCACTCGGCGAGGACATGGCGCGTGACCGGGTCGGTCAGTTCAGCGATGACGTCATCGAGCACCGTGCGCGGACTTGTGTCGCAGCGCTGGACGGGTGGCATCGCGACGGCGAGTTCCGCCAGCCACGCGCGCTGGCGTTCGCCACCGAGCAGACGCCAGCGCGGCCACCAACTACCTTCCGCTCGGCGCACCTCGGGGACCACTCGCCCAGCACGAACCCACCTCTCGATTCCGCGCACGAGATGAGCGAGGTATCTCAGATCCCCGGCGAGCCGGTGGTCGCGGACAGACACCGCGAGCAGGAATTCACTGGCCTCTTCCGGAGCCAGCGCGAGAGCTGGCCGTTCGAGTATCTCGGGTCCGGATGCGGTGGGCACCGGGACATTCACATGATGCCGAAACCTCCGCCGAAGTACTCGTCCAACAGGGTCCGCGGACTCAGCGCCCGGATCGCTGTCCTCGGTCCAGAGCATGAGCCCAGCCCCGGGTGTCCAGAGTCCGTGCAGCATGAGCCCATCCAATCAGGCGAAAACGAATTCCTGGAAACCGCCAAAATTTCGTGTACCGTCGTCTAGGATCCGCAGCTTGAGCTTTGACTGCGATCTGCGGATGGAAAGCGTGTCAGTGCCCACGCCGACACTCGGCTGGCGCACTGACACAACGGATTCAAAGATCGGAGTACAGATGGAAGGCTTCAACCACGGCGGCAACGGCTCCATGGACTTTGACGGGCTCTTGGGAGCGCTCCTGGGGTTCTTTATCGGTGGAAGCTTCGGATAGAACCTGATCGGCGGTAGCTTCGGATAGAAGCAACCATCAGGCAGCTTGGTCGCGGGATGGCGACCACTGCCGCTGGTCACCCAGACAACGAAAGCCTCCTGCTGCGTGCGAAGAGGTGCTCAGGCACCCATTCACCGGCAGGAGGCTTTTCGCTGTCCGCACAAGCAGCTGTCCGCACAAGCAGAAGGTGGAAATTGTCTGGCTCGCTGGGAACATCGCGAAGGCGTCGTTGATAGGTGGAAACCGCCCCGCCAACTTCCGGACCCGATCCACCCCAGATCCGACTCGTTGCGGTGCAACGAAATCGGTACCGAAGGCAGATTTCCGACAAATCGCGGTCGTGGGCAGGCGCCGCGAGCAGGAGTTCACTGGCCTCTGCCGGAACTGGCACGAGAGCTGGCCATTCGAGTGTTTCGGGCCCGATGCGGTGGACATCGGAACATTCACATAATGCCGCAACCTCCACCAAAGTAATCACAAAGCAAAAACACATTCCTGGAAACCGCCAAAATTTCGTGTACCGTCGTCTATGATCCGCAGCTTGAGTTCTGACTGCGATCTGCGGATGGAAAGCGTGGCAGTGTCCACGCCGACACTTGGTCGGCGCACTGACACAGTGAATTCAAAGATCGGAGTACACATGGAAGGCTTTGGCGACTTTGGCGAGGGTGGCGGCGGCTCTGTGAATATGGGCTCGGTGCTGGGGGCGATCCTGGGATTCTTGATCGGCGGTAGCTTCGGGTAGAAGCAACCACCAGGCAGCCTGGTCGCGTAACGGTGACGGGCTGCAACTGGTCGCCAGACAACGACAAGTCTCCTGCCCGCGTGAACAGAGGTGCTCAGACACCCATTCACCGGCAGGAGGCTTTCGTTTGTCCGCTCCAAGATCCCGATAGTTGTGGGAAACCCCAACCGAGCGTTCCAACCTCTACTACGCTCCTCTGAGGAACGAGGAGGTGGCAGCACTGGTCCGGAAGTTATCGGGGCCGGAAGTCATCGGGCCGACTGCCACAAACGATTTCGGCCATCGGAGGGGAGCAGATGATAGACATCGGAGAGATCTCGCCCATTTTTCTCGAGTTCGTCCTGGCGCTCGAATCGTTGTTCGGGAACTGGCAGACCGGTTCGCTCAATTCCTGAACTGCCGCCGTGGAGGCCCACGGCCACTGACGAGTTCGGTTAGCAGGTCTAGCTTTCCGCCCTGCAGTGATAGATGCTGGAAAATGACGGAGCTAGGTTCAATTCCTAGGGCGGCGAAACTCGGGAGTCGGCCATGAGCATCCTGATCCAGGTTCTCGAACAGGGCTACTCGCTCACCACTCCGTGGGAGCAGCGGAAGTATGCGTTTGTCGACGCAACCCACATCGTGACAATCCGCCTGGACGGACAGTCCGGTGTGTGGCTCGACGGCATGAAGCACGGTGAGTCGCATCGCCTGGCGGTAAGCCCAGTGCCGAGCGAAGCGATTTTCTTCCTGCTGCGCACCCTCGACCTCCTCGCAGAATGCCGGCAGAACGGTGGTTCCTGGGTGATCGGGCACGACGGTGCGCATCTGTCCTCGATCGCGGCGGTGCGTCTACCGTTCGCTGAACGCGCACAGCCGTTCCCTGAGCGGGGTTCTCACCGCCGGGACGTCGAGTCACCGGAGTGAGGCTCGAACTACTACACACCTTCGAGGGGGCTGGAACCGTTTCGCATTGCGTGTCGGCGGCTTGATGCATACTCCCGGCGGAGAGTGCGCACTCGTCGATCGGGGGGACGAATGAAAGTGCTGCGGGCGGCCCTAGTGGGGATGGCCGCGGTGATGGCCGCTGGAATAGCCCTGTCGGTCGGCGGTTGTGGGGTGTCGATTCTCGAGCTGAGCGGACCCGGTCCGGCACCGAACAGCCCGACCCGCGCGCAGGTCGAGGAGTTGCTCGACCGCGTCGAGACCGTGGCGTTCCGACCTCATCCGGGCGGATACCAGCGCGGATGTTCCGGCAAGGAATTGTGTGTGTTCGGGCCGGCCTGGACGGACGATCAGGACGCTGCCGGCGGGCACGACGGCTGCGACACCCGCAACAACGTTCTCGCTACCGACCTACATTCGGTCACTTTCCGCAAAGGCACCCACGACTGCGTCGTGCTCAGTGGGGTCCTGGCCGACCCATACTCCGGCGACGTCGTCTCATTCGACCGCGGCGAAGCGAACGAAGTCCAGATCGACCACGTCTACCCCCTCGCTGCGGCCTGGGACATGGGCGCATCAACGTGGCCTCACGACCTGCGAGTCCGATTCGCCAACGACATCATGTTCAATCTGCTGGCCGTCAACGGTGCCGACAACCAGGACAAGGGAGACCAGACCCCAGCAGACTGGCTGCCGCCGAATCCGGCATATCACTGTTTCTACGCGGGCAAGTATCTCTCCGTCGCGGTCGAGTACAAGCTTCCGGTGACGCGGGCCGATCACGAGGTTCTCACCGACGTGGCGCGGCACTGCCGTTGAACGGCTCAGGACACACTGCCGTTGAACGGCTCAGGGCACCCTCACCGACCGGGTGTCCCATCCGGTGGCGCCACTCGGGACCGGTTGGGTCCGCTCCTGCACTTGAACATTGCCGTCGAGGTCAGTCGCCCGCACCTGCAGGGTATGCCGACCGGATGTCGCGTCCCACTCCCAGGTCCACTGCCGCCATGTGTCGATGCTGTACTGCGTTGCCAAAGTCGCAGTCTGCCACGGGCCGTTGTCGACACGCACCTCTACCCTCTCGATCCCGCGGTGCTGCGCCCATGCGGTGCCCGCGACGAGGACTCGACCGGGTTCGATCGACGCGGACGCGGCTGGGACGTCGATCCGAGAGGCGGTCTTTATCGGCCCTTCCGCCGACCAGCCCCGCTGGATCCAGTAAGCCTCGGCCCTGTCGAATCGCGTCAGTTCCCAATCCACCACCCATTTCGTGGCCGAGACGTATCCGTACAACCCCGGTACCACCTGACGCACCGGATAACCGTGCTCGAAGGGCAATGGCCGCCCATTCATCGCGACCGCCAAAATCGCGTCCCGCCCGTCCTGCAGAACCTCGACCGGAGTGCCCGCCGTAAAACCGTCGCTACTCTTCGAGAGCAACATGTCGGCGTCGGGGTGCACGCCCGCCTCGTCGAGAAGGTCGGCAATCGGGTACCCGACCCATGTCGCATTGCCGGCGAGATCGCCACCAACCGGGTTCGAGACGCAGGTCAGGGTGATCACCCGCTCGACGGGAGTCCGAGAGATCAGATCCTCCCACGTCAGAGTGAGTTCGTTGTCCACCATGCCGTGTATGCGCAACTGCCACTCGTCTGTCGTCAAGCGCGGAACCTGCAATGCGGTGTCGATGCGGTAGAAGTCCGCGTTCGATGTGATGAACGGTGTGCCACCCGGCACGCCGATGTCGGTACCGGGCGGGATCGGGGCCGCCGTGTCCGTCACAACGGGGACGGTGAAATCGCGGCGGTTCTCCACCGCTCCGGCGATCTGCTGCCCCAGGTGTCGTCCAGTGGCGCCGGCCGCTGCCGCCAGTGCTGCTGCCGCGCCGGCGAACAGCAGGAAGCTCCGCCGCGGCATCCACGAATCCTCCGCATCCGTCTCTTCCGGTATTTGACCGGCAGCTGTGAGAACACGCAGGACTAGGATCCCTGCGACGACACCGACCACTGTCGGTATCGCGAAACTCCAGGTAGCTCCCGGCCGACTTACCGCTGCGAATACCCCTACCGCGCCGAGGACAGCGATGATCGCACTTCCGAAGGGGGCCCGCGGCCGCTCCGCGATACCCGCGGCCGCCGCAATCAGCACGATCAGGATCGCCATTCCTGCAAACAGCGCGGACTTGTCGTTGGTGCCGAAGGTGTCGATCGCAAATTCGCGCATCAAGGCGGGGCTGCGGTCCACCGTGGTCGACCCCACCGCATAGAAGGGCGAGGAGTTCGGATCGATCAGCACGGAGATCAGTTCGCCCACCCCGAGCACAACTCCGGCGGAAATCACTCCGGCAAGTGCGCGCAGGAATAGGTGGCTTCTTCCGCGGGGCGCCGTGGCGGCATGTTGCCGGTCACCGATCGTGCTACCCATCCGCCTTGCTCCTTCCCGTCGTCACCATGTAATTCGGAGCCGAGGGCAGGGGTGGACTACTGTCCGCTACTAGCATTTGCCGGATGAACCAGCTCGACAAAGACACTACGCTCTGCATCTCGCTGTCCGGTCGACCCAGCAACATCGGCACCCGATTTCACAACTACTTGTACGCCGAGCTGGGCCTCAACTTCGTCTACAAGGCGTTCACCACGAGCGATCTTCCGGGTGCGGTCGGTGGTATTCGCGCCCTCGGGATTCGCGGCGCAGGGATTTCGATGCCGTTCAAGGAACGGATCATCGAGCATGTGGACGTGCTACACGACTCTGCGGCGGCGATCGACTCCGTCAATACCGTGGTGAACGAGAACGGCACGCTACACGCCTACAACACCGACTATCAGGCGGTCGTGAATCTGCTGCGCGACAACGGGTTGCCGCACTCGCACTCCGTGGCGGTGGCCGGTAGCGGCGGCATGGCCAAAGCTGTGGTCGCGGCCGTTCGGGACTATGGCTTCACCGACGTCACCGTCCTCGCCCGCAATGAGGATACGGGCAACGCCCTGGCGAATCAGTACGGATTCGACTGGCGACGCGAGCTCGGCACGGCAGGGCCGGACCTGCTGATCAATGCAACACCGGTCGGCATGGCGGGCGGCCCCGAGGCCGAAGAGCTTGCCTTCACACTCGATGCGATCGACGAGGCGAAGGTCGTGATGGACGTAGTTGCGGCGCCCGCTGCTACACCACTGATCCGCGCCGCAGCCGAGCGCCGCAAAACCGTCATCACAGGCGCCGAAGTGATCGCCTTGCAGGCAGCAGAGCAGTTCGTCCTCTACACCGGTGTGCGTCCGACCCCCGAAGAGATTCGACGGGCCTCGGAGTATTCACGATCGTGAGGTGAGCTCTGTGGGACTAGGGTCGGGGCGGTGAGAGATGAGGACACCCCAACCCTGACGACCGCCGCGGACTTCCCCGTCCTCTGGCCGGTACAGACCCGCTGGGAAGACAACGACCACTACGGGCACGTCAACAACGTCACCTACTACTCATACTTCGATACGGCCGTCAACGCCTGGCTGATCGCTACGACGGGCACCGATGTGCGCGAGCTCCCCGCCATCGGGGTGGTCGCCGAGACCTCCTGCACATACATCAGCGAGCTGACGTTCCCGCAGCAGTTGCAGGTAGGGCTGTCCGTCGAAAAACTCGGTACTCGGAGTATCGTCTACGCGCTCGCGATCTTCCGAGAGAACAACGATGCTCTCGAACTCGCAGCCCAGGGCCGCTTCGTCCACGTATACGTGGACGCGAAGACCCGGAAGCCAGTGCCCGTCCCCCACGAAATACGAAGCGCTGCAAATTTGCTCGTGGTAGCGGACTTCGAGTAAGCATCGCGGACCGTTCGGACGTCAGCGCAGGCCCTCTGCCTCCGCGGTGGCCACGGCACGGGCGATGATCCCGTCGACCAACTTGGCCGTGGGTGCACCGCTGCCGGCCTTGTTGCGGGGGTCGTCGATGACACGGCGCAACACGCCCTCGGCGATGATCGCCAGCTTCCACAAAGCCAGAACGTGCCAGTACCCCACATGGGTCACGTCGCGCTTGGTGTGGTGGACATATGCCTCGACCAGTTCCGAACGGGTGGGGAACCCTTCGAGCGTGGACGTAGGGAACGGCCCGACGAACTCGTCGCCCGCTTCGGGCCAGTAGGCCAGCAAAGCACCGACGTCTGCGAGGGGGTCTCCCAAGGTGCACAACTCCCAGTCGACCACTGCGACGATCTCACCTTCCTCAGGAAGGGTGATCACGTTGCTCAGATGGAAGTCGCCGTGCACCAATGACAATTCGGTCTGCTCAGGCATGTTGCGCCGGAGAACGTCGGCCAGTTCCTCGACAGCCGGTACCTCGCGCGTACGCGACTTCTCCCACTGGTCCGCCCATCGTTTCAACTGCCTTGCCGCATACGGCTTGTGGCTGGCCAGGTCGACCAGACCGGCGTCTGCAAGATCGACCGCATGAATCTTCGCGAGGGTCTTCGGCATCGCGAGCCCCAACGCTCGCCGCTGCTCGGGTGTCAGTTTCTCCGCCACCCCGACACTGTCGAGGACCGTCCCCGCCACATAGCTCATCAGCACGAGCGGCGCATCGGTTACGTCCGGATCCTCGGTGAGGGCCAAAATCTTCGGCACCGGGACACCAGAGCCCTGCAGGGAGGACAGTATCCGATGTTCCCGGACGACGTCGTGCGCTGATGCGAGCAGGTGGCCGAGCGGCGGTCGGCGCAGCACCCACCGTCCACCGCCCGAATCACTGACCGCGTACGTGAGATTCGATTGACCGTTGCCGATCCTCTCGAAACTCAGCGGCGCGATCGCCCCCACACCGAGCCCGGTTATCCACGCGGAAACGGCATCTTCATCCAGCCCCACAGCAGTCACGGCCTAGATGCTAGCGGTCTGCTGCCGGACGAGGCGGTTGATCTACTCCCCAGCGAGCCTTTCGAGCAAAGGCGCCATGCGCGGCCCCACCAACTCCCGCATCACCAACGCCATGTTGGTGCGCTCGACGCCGGGGATCTCGAGGATCTGACCCGTGAGCCGATACAGGTCGTCGGCGTCGCGGGCCACGACACGCACCGACAGATCAACCTCCCCGGTCATGCCCGACACCTCCACAACCTCGGGAATCCCGGCGAGCGCATCCACCACGTCGTCGAGTCGGTGCTGGTCCACACGGGTGGCGACATAGGCGGCGAGCGGGTACCCGAGCGCCCTCCGATCGATCAGCCGGTCGAACGAGCCCAGGACACCTGCCGCTTCCCATCGCGACAACCTTGCCTGGACCGTGTTGCGGGAGAGTCCGAGGCGGCCGGCCAACTCCACACCGGTCGCCCGCGGATGGTCGGACAGCTGCAATAACAACCTGGCATCGGTGGCGTCCAAACTGGTCATATCACGCAGTATGACAGACTTTTGGGACTCGCCTCTGGGCATTATGCTCAACTCGGGGGGTAACACTTGCGCAATTCGCGTTCTCGTGGATGCTGTGAAGTAGGACACATATCCGCCCCGACCGCGGCACAGGGTGTTCTGCGAAACCCACAAGGTTTCCAGGACCCGACAACGCGAGGTGAATCCGATGGTCGACAACATTGCCTATCCGGTCCAGCTCATCCAGCCCGACGGCCGACGGGTCCTGCGGCCCGACTACACAAGCCTTGTCCGTGACATCGGAACGCAGCAATTGCGAAGCCTGTACGAGGATCTCGTGGTCACCCGCCGGATGGATGTCGAGGCGACCGCCCTGCAGAGGCAGGGCGAGATGGGATTGTGGGCGCCCATGCTCGGCCAGGAAGCCGCACAGGTCGGCTCGGCGCGCGCGCTCCGCCCGGACGACTACGCCTTCATCACCTATCGAGAGCATGCCGTCGCCTACTGCCGTGGCGTCGATCCGGCCGTGATGGCCCACATGTGGCGAGGATGCGCCCACTCGGCCTGGGATCCGCACGAGGTCAATGTCACCAACCCCGCGATCGTCGTCGGCTCCCAGGGGCTGCACGCCACCGGATACGCGATCGGTGCCCACCTCGACGGTGCCGAGATCGCGACAATCGCCTACTTCGGCGACGGTGCCATAAGCCAAGGTGACATTGCCGAGGCCCTTGGATTCTCGATGAGCTTCAACGCACCGGTGGTGTTCTTCTGCCAGAACAATCACTGGGCGATCAGCGAACCGGTACACCTTCAAAGTCCCGCACCGATTGCGCAGCGCGCCGCCGGATACGGCATGCCCGCAGTCCGGGTGGACGGTAACGACGTCCTCGCCGTCCTCGCGGTGACGCGCCAGGCCACACAGCGCGTACGAGAGGGGGGAGGCCCCATTTTCATCGAGGCCATCACCTACCGTATGGGCCCTCACACCACCTCGGACGATCCAACCCGATACCGGTCCGCGGCCGAAACCGAGGCGTGGAAAGCCCGCGACCCGATCGACCGGGTCAGGCGCCTCCTCGACCGGGAGGGACAGCTCGACGAAACCTTCCTCGCCCACATCCAGGATGCCTCCGACCGCGTCGCGGCGAGGCTTCGGTCGGGGACGATCGACGCACCCGATCCTGCGCCGCTCGATCTGTTCGACAATGTCTATTCCGCGGACCACCCACTCATCGACGAGGAGCGCGAGCAGTACGCCGCGTATCTCGCAGGCTTCAAAGACGCAGAGGAGGCCGAGGCCTTCGGCCGCAACGAGGAGGCCACCGAGGAGGCACTGTCATGACCACCACCAAGATGTCGCTGGGCGCAGCGCTGGGCGCCGGACTGCGACGCGCACTCGATCGCGACCGGAAGGTCGTGATCATGGGTGAGGACGTCGGACGCCTCGGTGGGGTCTTTCGTGTCACCGACACGCTGCAGAAGGACTTCGGCGACAATCGCGTAATCGACACACCGCTCGCCGAGTCCGGGATCATCGGCACGGCATTCGGCATGGCCCTGCGCGGGTATCGGCCTGTCTGCGAAATTCAATTCGACGGCTTCGTCTACCCCGCGTTCGACCAGATCGTGGCGCAGGTTGCCAAGATCCACTACCGCACCCGGGGCCGGGTCACCGTGCCTATCACGATCCGGATTCCCTACGGCGGCGGCATCGGGGCGGTCGAGCATCACTCCGAATCGCCGGAGGCGTACTTCGCGCACACTGCCGGCCTACGCGTCGTGAGCCCTAGCAACCCTGCTGACGCATTCCACATGATTCAGCAGTCCGTGGCGGCAAATGACCCTGTGGTGTTCTTCGAACCCAAGCGGCGCTATTGGGACACAGGCGAGTTCGACCCGGACGCCGAACCGGACCTCCCCCTGCACCGTGCGCGCGTGGTCCACGAGGGAGTCGACGCCACGATCGTCGCGTACGGCTCCGTCGTAGCCACCGCCCTGTCCGCCGCGGAGATTGCCGCGGACGAGGGCCATTCACTCGAGGTGATAGACCTGCGCTCGCTCGCCCCTATCGACTTCGACACCATCGAAGACTCGGTCCGCAAGACGGGAAGGCTCGTTGTCACACACGAGGCACCCAAGTTCCTGGGTCTCGGCGCGGAGATCGCGGCTACCATCTCGGAACGGTGCTTCTACCAACTCGACGCACCGATCCTGCGGGTGGGCGGGTTCGACGTCCCCTATCCCCCTGCCAGGCTGGAGCTGCACCACCTGCCCGACGCCGATCGCCTGCTCGACGCCGTCGATCGTAGTTTGGCGGCCTGACCTCCATCGTCCGACGAGAGGAAGCTTCCGTGGCAGAGGAATTCCGTCTTCCGGATCTAGGCGAAGGACTGACGGAGGCCGAACTGGTTTCCTGGACAGTCGAAGTCGGACAAACGGTCGAACTCAACCAGGTGATCGGGGAAGTCGAGACGGCAAAAGCGCTGGTCGAGTTACCGTCCCCATACGCGGGGGTTGTGGAGGAACTACTCGTTTCCGCAGGTAGCACGGTGCCGGTGGGGACGCCGATCATCCGGATCGCCACGGATACAGCCGCCGGTGAGACTTCGTCGGACAACCCCGTGCTGGTGGGGTACGGGCCTGTCGCGCCAGCCGAGAGCAAGCGTGCCCGGCGCAGAGAAGTCCGGGCGCCCGAATCGCGCACGACGTCATCGAATAGTACGTCCAGTGCGTCTGCGAAATCGCGGCCGGACGCATCCCCGGCAGCCCGCATCGCAGCGCGTGAACTCGGGATCGATCTTTCCGCGGTCACCGGAACCGGACCTTCCGGGGCCGTGACCAAAGCCGATGTGCATACTTACGCCCGATCACGCGAACGCGCACCAGTGCAGTCGTCGGAACGCGAAACCCGCACCCCGATCCGCGGCGTGCGGAAACACACTGCAGCAGCGGTGGTCCGTAGCGCGTTCACCGCCCCACACGTCACCGAATTCGTGACCGTCGACGTGACGCGATCAGTGAAACTGCTCAGACGCTTGCGGAAACTCCCCGAGTTCGAAGGGCTGTCGCTGACGGCGCTCAGTCTCGTTTCGAAGGCGATGATCGCGGCTCTACGGGAGAATCCTAGCCTCAACGCTTCCTGGGACGAGGAGAACCAGGAAATCGTCACCAGGCACTACGTCAATCTCGGGATCGCCACGGCAACCCCGAGAGGCCTGGTGGTACCTCATGTCAAGGATGCGCAATCGCTGAGTCTGGTCGAACTGTGCCGTGCGATAACCGAACTCATCGCAACTGCGCGAGGGGGCAAGACCGAGCCCGCGCAACTCACCGGAGGAACGGTGTCGATCACAAACGTCGGAGTGTTCGGCATCGATACCGGCACCCCGATCCTCAACCCCGGCGAATCGGCGATTCTGTGCCTGGGCAGCATCACAAGACGACCGTGGGTTCACAAGGACGAACTGGCGGTGCGATGGGTGACCACCTTGGGCGTGTCGTTCGACCATCGTGTGGTCGATGGTGAGCAGGCGTCGAGGTTCCTGGCGGCCGTGGCCTCGATGCTGCACGATCCCGACGGGCTGCTTATACACCTCTGACCGTCGGTACGTTTGATCTGGTGAGCAATTTCCCAGCCAAAATGGTCACCGAGCGGACAGAGGTCAGCGAATCGCTGCGACGAGCCCGCGCAGCGACATTCACGCTCTTCTGGACCTGTGGATTCCTGTTCGGCATGTGGGTGGTACACATCCCAGCGATCGAAACCCGGACCGGGATCGACCACGCCACCCTCGGCACCCTGCTGCTGATGTTGGGCCTGGGCGCGATCTGCGGCATGAAACTGTCTGTGCCGCTCGCCGACCGAGTCGGCAGCGGGCGCACCGCGATCATCGCGGGACTGGTTCTGTCGATCACAACGGTCGGACCGGGACTTGCGACCGGAGCCTGGCAACTCGGGCTCGCCCTCATGGTCTTCGGTTTCACCAACGGCGCGCTGAACGTGTCGATGAACTCGCACGCGGTCGAGGTCGAACGGCGTTATGGGCGGCCCATCATGGCGGCGTTCCATGCCCTGTTCTCCGTGGGCGGCGTCGCGGGAGCGCTGCTCGGAGCTTTGACACTGGCCGCGGGATGGGCACCCGTGACGGCGTTTCTCGCCGCCGGCGTAATCGGCATCGTGGCAGTCACCGCAATCTCACGATGGGTGGTGCACGACCCTGCACGCCCATCTGACGAGTCCGCTACTCCCGAGAAGTCACAACGACGACTGTCGCGGGGACGAATGCCCACACGCGTTCTCGTACTCGGGGGCCTTGCGTTTGCCCTGATGCTGTCCGAGGGTGTCGCGAACGACTGGAGCGCGCTGCAGGTCAAGGAGCATCTCGGGACATCCGATGCTGTCGCCGCCCTCGCGTTCGGCGCCTTCTCGGTGACGATGACGGTGGGCCGCTTCACCGCGGACCGCGTGAGCGGCGCTTTTGGACCCGTCGCCGTAATCCGCTACGGAATGCTCGTCGCGGCCACGGGAATCCTGCTCGTTCTGGTCTCGGGACTACTCCCGCTGACGATCCTCGGCTGGGCCCTGTACGGCTTGGGATTGTCCGGCGCCGTCCCACAGATCTTCACCGCCGCAGGCAACCAGGGCTCCGGCTCCACCAACGCCAACTTGTCTCGCGTGGTCTTGTTCGGATACCTGGGATTCCTGTCGGGACCGGCCATCATGGGCTGGATCAGCCAGGTGATTCCCCTCACCACCGCGATGGCGGTCCCACTCATGTGCGCCCTCGTCGTCGCTGCTTGCGCGGGTGTCGCGCGGCCACAGCGGCCACCGGCAACTGAAACCCCACCGGCAACCGAAGTCGCAGCGCGCTTCTGATTCGTGCGCGATCAAGCCACGCTGCCGTTACACCTCTGACCGTCGGTACGTTTGATCTGGTGAGCGATTCCCCAGCCGAAACGGTCACCCAACCGGCAGAGGTGAGCACATCGCTGCGACGAGCCCGCGCAGCGACATTCACGCTCTTCGGGATCTGCGGACTCCTGGTCGGCATGTGGGTGGTACACATCCCGGCGATTACGGACCAGACCAGGATCGACCACGCCACCCTGGGCACCCTGCTGCTGATGTTGGGCGTCGGCGCGATCGGCGGCATGCAACTGTCTGTTCCGCTCGCCAACCGAATCGGCAGCGGGCGTACCGCGATCATCTCGGGACTGGTTCTGTCGATCACAGCGGTCGGACCGGGGCTTGCCACACGGGCCTGGCAACTAGGGCTCGCCCTCGTGGTGTTCGGGTTGAGCGTCGGCGCGCTGAACGTCTCGGTCAACGCGCTCGCGGTCGAGGTCGAACGGCGTTATCGGCGGCCCATCATGTCGGCGTTCCATGCCCTGTACTCCGTGGGTGGCGCCGCAGGAGCGCTACTCGGAGCGTTGACGCTGGCCGCGGGATGGGCACCGGTGACGGCGCTTGCCGCCGCCGGCGGAATCAGCGTCGTAGCGGTCACCACAGTCTCGCGCTGGGTGGTGAGTGACCCGGCAGGCAGACCTGAAGAGTCCGAAGGTCCAGCGAAACCGCCGGAACCCGGACGACGGTCGCGGGGACGGTTGTCCACCCGGGTGCTGCTACTCGGGGGTATCGCGTTCGCCCTCATGCTCTCCGAGGGCGTCGCGAACGACTGGAGCGCGCTGCAGGTCAAGGAGAATCTCGGGGCATCGGATGCTGTCGCAGCCCTCGCGTTCGGCGCATTCTCGGTGATGATGACGGTGGGCCGGTTCACCGCCGACCGAGTGAGCGGCGCCTTTGGACCCGTCGCCGTGATCCGCTACGGAATGCTCATCGCGGCCACAGGACTACTGCTGATCTTGGCCTCGGGGCAACTCACGCTCACAATCGTCGGCTGGGCCCTGTTCGGCTTGGGATTGTCGGGCGCCGTGCCACAGATCTACACCGCCGCGGGCAATCTGGGCTCCGACTCCGCGAATGTCAACTTGTCTCGGGTGGTCACCTTCGGGCACGTGGGATTTCTTTCGGGACCGGCCATCATGGGCTGGATCAGCCAGGTGATCCCCCTCACCGCCGCGATGGCGATTCCGCTGCTGTGCGTCCTCGTCGTCGCTGCGTGTGCAGGTGCCGTCCAGAGCACACCGGCCCCCGCTCAGCAAAATCACAGCGCGCTCTCCTGATTCGTTCAGGCAGGTCGGGTGTTCTTCGCACCGTGCCCTCGATGCCGCGCGATCGCTCCGTGCTGCTCACAGTTCTCTGACCGTCGGTACGTTTGATCTGGTGAGCGATTCCCCGGCCGAAACGGTCAACCAGCCGACAGGGGTGAGCGCATCGCTGCGACGCGCCAGGGTAGCGACATTCACGATCTTCTGGACCTGCGGATTCCTGTTCGGCATGTGGGTGGTACACATCCCGGCTATCGAAGCCCAGACCGGGATCGACCACGGCACCCTGGGCACCCTGTTGTTGGTGCTGGGCGTCGGCGCGATCGGCGGCATGCAACTGTCTGTTCCGCTCGCCGACCGAGTCGGCAGCGGGCGCACCGCAATCATCGCCGGCCTGGTTCTGTCGATCACAACGATCGGACCGGGGCTTGCCACGGGGGCCTGGCATCTAGGGCTCGCCCTCGTGGTGTTCGGGTTCACCGTCGGCGCGCTGGACGTGTCGATGAACGCGCACGCAGTCGAGGTCGAACGGCGCTATCAGCGGCCCATCATGGCGGCGTTCCACGCCCTGTTCTCCGTGGGTGGCGCCGCAGGAGCGCTGCTCGGAGCGTTGACACTGGCCGCGGGATGGGCACCGGTGACGGCGCTTACCGCCGCCGGCGGGATCGGCATCGTGGCGGTCACCGCGGTCTCGCGCTGGGTGGTGCGAGTTCCTGCACGCCGTCCTGCCGAGTCCGCTACCGACGAGAAGGCGCCGGGGCGACTGTCCACCCGGGTGCTCCTACTCGGGGCTATCGCGTTCGCCCTCATGCTCTCCGAGGGCGTCGCAAACGACTGGAGCGCGCTGCAGGTCAAGGAGGATCTCGGGGCATCGGATGCTGTCGCCGCCCTCGCGTTCGGCGCGTTTTCGGTAGCGATGACGGTGGGCCGGTTGACCGCAGACCGTGTGAGCGGCGCTTTCGGACCCGTCGCCGTGATTCGTTACGGAATGCTCATCGCGGCCACAGGACTACTGCTGATCTTGATCTCGGGAGTACTCACGCTCACACTCGTCGGCTGGGCCCTGTTCGGCTTGGGACTGTCGGGTAGCCTCCCGCAGATCTTCACCGCCGCGGGCAACCTGGGGTCCGGCCCCCCGGGTGCCAACATGTCCAAGGTCGTCACGCTCGGATACCTGGGATTTCTTTCAGGACCGGCCGTAATGGGCTGGATCAGCCAGGTGATTCCCCTCACCACCGCCATGACGATTCCGCTGCTGTGCGTCATCGTCGTCGCTGCGTGTGGGGATGCCGTGCGCGCCACACCGGCCCCCGTTCACCAAAATCACAGCAGACTCTCCTGATTCGTTCAGGACCGGTTGGCACACTGGGCCCCGTGATCGATTCGACCGATTCGCTGCGCCGCAGCGCCTATCGCCTCGCCGTCGCCGCGGCGGGCGTTGTGGCGCTGTCCTTGCTGTACGCCATCAGCCCGGAAGTGCCGGCGCTCACTCTCCCGACAGTGCTGAGACCTGTCGCCGAACCGGCGGTCGCTGCCATCAACCTAACCTCGGTGCTGGCTGCGACCACAGTGCTGTCGATCATTGCGGCGATGCGCAAACTGCCCTACGGAATGACCGCGATCCTGCTGCTGTGTATCGGCTCGAATCTCACGAGCGTCGGCATCAGGGAGTGGGCATCGGATGCCTCTGCGACATGGTTGCCGAGCGGACACTTGGTCGCAGTCATCGCTCTCTGGGGCGCAGCGTTTATCGTGGCCGCGCCCCGACTCCGACCGGTGCTCGCGGGTCTCGGATTCGCTGTGGTCATCGCGATTGCCGGCGCCGTAGCCCTCGTGAATCCGATCAGCGTCTTCGGTATCGTCGCAAGCCTGCTCGTAGGCGCAATCTGGTGGGCGCTCGCCTCCACTGTCATGTTGTACTCCCCGGTCGCCGCCGAGCGAGAGGCAGCAAGGCCCGACACCGCCGTGATAGCCCTCAACCGACACCGGGGCAGCTACCGCCTTTGACGTCCTCCCCGGCCGTGAAGGCCGGGGATTCCCTGCCGTGCCGCTCATGCGGCACCTCGATGGGTTCCTGCTTCACTGCTGACCGCTTCGGCGGGCCGAAGTCTTCCGTCTGCTCCACAGGCGTTTAGTCTCTCGGCACGCCCTGCCGCGAGAAGGTTTTTCGCCGCATTGATGTCCCGGTCGTGGACTGCTCCGCACGGGCACGTCCAGACGCGGACGCGCAACGGCTTCTTCTCCCCGACCGCCCCACACTCCGAACACATGCGGGTGGACGGGAACCAGCGGTCGACCCGGGTGAACGTCCGCCCGTGCCGCTGCGCCTTGTACTCGAGCATGTTGACGTACTCGAGCATGTTGACGAAGCTCGACCACCCGGCATCGTGTACCGACTTGGCTAGTCGGGTGCGGCTCAGGCCCTTCACCGACAGGTTCTCGACGCACACCGCTTGGTTTTCGCGGATGATCTGCGTCGAGAGCTTGTGGTGGAAGTCCTTGCGCCGGTCGGCGACCCTGGTGTGCGCCCGGGCCACTTCCACTCGCGCCTTTTCCCAGTTCTTCGAGCCCTTCTGTTTACTGGACAGGGCTTGTTGCGCCTTCTTCAACCGGCGTTCGGCTTGCCGGAAGAACTTCGGGGACTCGATCACCTTGCCGTCGCTGGTCACGGCGAACGAGGTGAGCCCGAGGTCGATGCCCACCTCGGTGTCGGTCGAAGGCAGCGTTTCGTGGTCTCCGGTCTGCACCACGAACGAGGCGAAGTACCGGCCGGACGCATCCTTGATGATCGTGACCGAGGAGGGTTCCGCGGGTAGTTCCCGCGACCAACTGACCTTGACGTCCCCGATCTTCGGCAGTCGCAGTCTGCCCGCGCCGGTGACCTGGAACCGGGCGTTTCTGGTGAACCGGATTGCTTGCCGGTTGTGTTTACGGGACCGGAATCGCGGTTGGGCGACCTTCGGACCCTTCCGTGTGCCGGTGATGGAGGAGAAAAAGTTGCGGTAGGCGGTGTTCAGGTCCGCGAGGGCTTGTTGCAGGACGACTGCGGATACCTCACTCAGCCAGGCACGTTCCTCGGTTTTCTTGGCGTCGGTGATGAGCTTGTGGGACAGCTCGCCGTCCTTCGGGTACGGCAACTTCTGTTCGAACGCCGACAACCGGGCTGCGAGGGCGTCGTTGAACACCACCCGCGCACACCCGAACGCCCGGGACAACGCTTGCCGCTGCCCCGGGGTCGGGGAGATCCGGTAGTTGTATCGAAGCTGCACCAGAAGAGTAGAACATCGGCCTACGACAACACGCGACAACCAGAGGTGAAACAGAACATACGCCTCCCCACCGCACGCACATGTGGTCTTCGTGACCACGTACCGCCCGCCGGGTGTTCTCGCACGCTCACCTCCGGCGGGCGGAGGAGATCATGCCGGACGGGTGCGGGACTTCGAGTGCGAACTGGTCGAGTTCAACGGGGAATCGAACCATGTGCACCTGCTGGTGAACTTCCCACCCAAGGTTGCCCTGTCCACACTGGTCAACAGCCTCGAGGGCGTCTCGTCTCGCCGGACGCGGCAGGAGTTCCCCGAACTGGTCCAGCACTACTAGCGGGCGCAACGCCTCTGGTCCCGCTCCTACTTCGCCGGCTCGGTCGGTGGCGCACCGATCTCCCTGCTCCGCCATACATAGAACAACAGAACCGTCCCGTCTAGGGCACGCTCGGGCCCGAGGGCCCTCCCGCGTGCGCCGTCACCTCCACCCTGAAGGATGGAGCACTAGCGCACTTCTCGGTAGCCGACTACAGCGCCTTCAGTTCCTCGGTTACCTCGCTGACCATCTTCTTCGCATCCCCGAAGAGCATCGCGGTGTCGTCTGCGAAGAACAGTGGGTTGTCGATCCCTGCGAACCCCGAGTTCATCGACCTCTTGAGCACGATCACCGACCTCGACTGATCCACGTTCAGAATCGGCATACCGTGAATCGGGCTGGAAGGATCGTTGCGTGCGGCGGGGTTGGTGACGTCGTTCGCTCCGATCACCAGGGTGACGTCGGTGCGAGCGAACTCGTCGTTGATCTCGTCCATTTCCTTCATCGCGTCGTACTCGACATCAGCCTCTGCAAGGAGAACGTTCATGTGGCCGGGCATCCGGCCTGCGACCGGGTGGATGGCGTACTTGACCTCCACACCCTTGGATTCGAGTAGCTTCGCCATGTCCTTCACCGCGTGCTGGGCTTGAGCCACGGCCAGACCGTATCCCGGGACCACGATCACCTGGTTCGCGTACGCCATCTGGATCGCGGCGTCCGCCGCCGAGGTGGACTTCGCTGTCTTCACCGTCCCGTCCCCGACTGCCGCAGTCGCGGCGCCGCCACCGAATCCGCCGGCCACGATCGCCGGAATCGACCGATTCATGGCTTTCGCCATCAGGTTCGTGAGGATCGAGCCTGACGCGCCGACGATCATTCCGGCCACGATCATCGCCTGATTGTTCAAGGCCAGACCGGCTGCTGCTGCGGACAAACCGGTGAGGGCGTTGAGCAGCGAAATGACGACTGGCATGTCGGCACCACCGATCGGCAGAACCACCATCAATCCGAGGGTCGCCGCGAGGACCAGGACGCCAACGATCCACCACTGACTCGTTGCTTCGGTGGGGTCGATGGCCTTGACCCCGATGACCACTGCCAGCAGCACCGCTCCAATCAGCAGCACGGCATTGAGCGGTTGCTGGAACTTCCCTATGCCGATCGGCCTGCCCGGCAGGGTTTCCTGCAACTTCAAGAAGGCGATGACCGATCCCCAGAACGAGACCGACCCGACGATCGCTGCGAACAGGGAGGCGATCACGATGTGCACAGTCGGCATCTCCCCGTGCGAAAACGCGGTGAAACCGTCCGAATCCAGGAACTCTGCATAGGCGATCAGGGCGACGGTGCCGCCCCCGACCCCGTTGAAGAGAGCGACCAGCTGCGGCATCGCCGTCATCTTCGTCCGCAACGCGGGTGGCACCCCCAACAACACACCGATCACCAGGCCGGTTACGACCAGAGCCCAGTTGGAGGTATCGCGGATCGAGATCAGGGTGGCGACGACGGCGACGAGCATGCCTGCCGCCGCGATCTGATTGCCCCGTACCGCGGTCTTGGGGCCCGTCAGACCCATCAGACCGTAGATGAACATCGCGAAAGCGATGATGTAGAGGATGTCGACCAGGTATTCCACTACTTCTCCCCCGTCTTGTCGACTGAATCGGCGGACGGGGCATCAGCGCGCGCCACGGGTCTGGACTTGAACATCCCCAGCATCCGGTCGGTGACCACAAAGCCACCGACCACGTTGATCGTTCCGAACACCAGCGCCACGAACAGGATCACCTGCAGACCCCACGGCGGGTTGTCGACCTTGCCCAACACCACCAGCGCACCGAGCACAACGATGCCGTGGATGGCGTTCGTGCCCGACATCAACGGGGTGTGCAAGGTGTTCGGGACCTTCGAGATCACCGCGAAACCCACGAACCCGGACAACACCAGGATCGCGATGTTCGCCAACAGTTCGGTGTACATCAGGACACCGCCTCCTCACGGGTGACGCAGGAGGCGGCGAGCACCTCATCCGAGAAGTCAGGGGCCAACTGGCCTTCGACCAGCATCAGCTCCAGAAGGGCTGAGAGGTTTTTCGCATATAGCTCCGACGAGTGTTCGGGCATCGTGGAGGGTAAATTCAACGGCGAGCAGATCGTGACCCCGTGCTTGACCACGGTTTGCCCTGGTTCGGTCAGCTCGCAATTGCCGCCGGTCTCTCCCGCCAGATCCACCACAACCGATCCCGGTTTCATGCCCGCTACGGCCGCGGCCGTCACCAGCCGGGGTGCCGGACGACCTGGAACCAGCGCGGTCGTGATGACCACATCGAAGGTCTTGATCGCATCCTCGAGCGCCTGTTGCTGCTGCGCCCTTTCGTCTTCGGAGAGCTCCCGCGCGTACCCGCCCTCACCGACCGCATCGATCCCCAGATCCAGCCACTGCGCACCCACCGACCGGACTTGATCGGCCACCTCCGGGCGCACGTCGTATCCCGTGGCCCTGCCGCCGAGCCTCTTGGCCGTCGCCAACGCCTGCAACCCGGCCACGCCGACTCCGAGTACCAGCACGGTCGCGGGCTTGACGGTACCGGCGGCGGTGGTGAGCATCGGGAAGAACCGGGTCGACACTGACGCCGCCAGCAGCACCGCCTTGTATCCCGAAACATTCGCCTGCGAAGACAGCGCGTCCATTACCTGCGCCCGGGAAATGCGCGGGATCGCCTCCACCGCGAATGCCTGCACCCCCGCCGACTTCAACGCCGCCAGTTGATTGTCCTGGCTGCGAGGGGCCAGGAACCCGATCAGCGTCTGCCCCGCATGCAACCGGGCCACCTCGGCATCCGACGGCGGCGCTACCTTGACGAGCACGTCCGCCGACCACGGATCGGCGATCTTCGCGCCCGCTGCGACATACAGATCGTCGGGAATCAGAGCGCCGAGACCAGCTCCCGGCTCGACCACTACCTCCACCCCCTTGCCGATCAAGGCGGCCACGATCTTCGGCACCAACGCCACCCGACGCTCACCCTCGTTCGATTCGCGAGGGACGCCGACCGTCGGACGTGGCCGTGCCGTGCTCTGCGATGTATCCATCTCTCGACTTCCTGCCGTAAGTGGTCTGCAGCGGCAACCAACCGATGGCGAGAGGCATGTGTCCCGCACCACGACTGAATCCAGCTGATGATAGCCAGAGGGAGGGTGAAGTGGTGTACATGAGCATGCGGCACGCGTCTCAATCGCATCCGAATTTTGGTTCCGACGAGTGAATTGCCCCATTTGTGAGAACGATCACCATACGATTCGTCGTAGTCTGGCGGTAGGCACCCGCATCGGGAGCGGAGGTTCGATCGTGAGAACGCCGAAAGAACAGAGCATGCCGAGCGTCGCCGAGAAGCCGTCTGTCGTGGTCGAGCGGGTCTACGACCACCCGACCGAAGGCGACGGATTGCGACTGTTCGTCGACCGCCTCTGGCCGCGTGGACTGCGCAGGGATGCCTTCCATTTCGACGACTGGGCCAAGGATCTCGCACCGTCGACGGAGCTACGTCATTGGTACTCGCACGACATCGCCGCTTTCAGCGAGTTCCGAGAGCGGTACGTCCACGAGTTGGAGTCGGCTACCGGCCGGAAAGCCGTCTCCCGAGTACGCGAACTCGCCCATGGGCGGCCGATCGTCCTCTTGACCGCGACCAAGGACCTTCGACACAGTCACGCCGAAGTCCTCGGCGAATACCTGCGGAATCAATCCTGAGCGAAGCTGCAGAATCGATCGTGAGCGAAGCTGCAGAATCGATTGTGAGCGAAGCTCAGTGCTTCGAATCGGCCGATCGACCTGATATCGGCGCTCAGCCGGCTTTCAAATACTTCGCCCTCAACCGGTGCTTGACCAGCTTTCCGGTGGCGGTGCGCGGCAGGTCGTCGGAAAAGTCGATGGTGCGCGGCGCCTTGTAGTGGCTGACCCGATCGCGAACATAGTCGAGCAATTCGCTGGCCACGGCGTCGGACGGTTCGACACCGTCGACGAGTTGCACCACCGCCTTTACCTGTTCACCCATCTCCTCATCGGGCACACCGATCACGGCGACATCGAACACCTTGGGATGCATGATGAGCACGTTCTCCGACTCCTGCGGGTAGATGTTCACTCCACCCGAGATGATCATGAACGCCGCGCGGTCGGTCAGATACAGATATCGATCGGAGTCGAGGTAGCCGATGTCGCCACACGTTGTCCACGCCGGATGGAGGGGATGCGTCGCGGCCTGTGTCTTCACTGGATCGTTGTGATATTCGAACGATCGCTCCTCCTGCTCCCAGTAAACGGTGCCGATCTCGCCTGCGGGCAGATCGTTGCCACTCTCGTCGCAAATGTGGACGACACCCATTACTCCGTCGCGACCCACCGATCCTGGCTTGGCAAGCGACTCCGCGCTGTCGATGAACGTGGCACCCGCCCCTTCGGTGGAGGCATAGTATTCGTGAATTATCGGACCCCACCACTCGATCATCGATCGTTTCACATCGGGTGGGCACGGTGCCGCCGCATGAATTGCCACCTTCTGGCTCGACAGATCGAACTTTGCGCGAACAGCCTTCGGCAGCTTGAGCATCCGCACGAACATCGTCGGCACCCACTGGCTGTGGGTCACGCGATATCGCTCGATCAATCGCAGCGATTCCTCGGCATCGAATCGGTCCATCAAGATGATGGTTCCGCCGACGGAGTTGATCGCGGCGCAGAACCGCAGCGGGGCTGCGTGATACAGGGGCGCGGGGCAAAGGTAGATCGAGTCCGAGTCGAATCCGTAGATCGCAACGAATGCCGCGGCGTACGGATCCATGTCGGCGTCCACTTCACCATCGGGCAGAGCGGGTTTGACACCCTTGGGCCGTCCCGTTGTGCCCGAGGAGTACAACATGTCTCGACCGCGGGGTTGCGAGTCGAGCGGTTTGTCCGACTGCCCGGCGAGAGCTTCCTCGTAGCTGTCGAACCCACGGAGCTCGCCTCCGTACACGAGGCGATGCCGAACCCGGGGAAGTTGGTCCGGTTCGTACGGGACGGCGCTGGCGACGTCCGCCGCGACGATCAGGACTTCGGCTCCGCAGTCGTCGATTACGTATCCGCATTCCTCCGGGTTCAGGTGCCAATTGACCAGTGTGACGTACAGCCCCGATCGCAGCGCTGCCCAATACACTTCGAACACCCGGATGTCGTTGCTCGACACGAGAGCTAGGTGGTCGCCTACTTTCAGCCCGAGGGAGCGGAGGTACCGTGCGAGACGGGCGGAGCGCCCGTCCAATTCCCGGTAGGTAATCTGCTCCCCTGTCGAGGGGCGGATAACCGCGGGCTTGTCGGGCGTGGTTGCAACGAAGTTTCCAGGGAACATTCGCGCTCCTCTTGCCAACCGGGGAACAAGTCAGAGACATTCTCACCATCGGTTTACCACACCGAATCGACCTCGGACAGCCACCACGCCCGACACTGGGACCTCCCGTCCGCCCGTGGCGAAAAACTCGCCACCACAGGGATGCGAGGTTCTAGAGTTGAGAAAAAATTAGGAGTGCAACACTGTGAACACCTTGCAAAGGGAATCGATCCTCGACGCGCTGTTCGAGGAATGGGACGCGCTCGATCAGGTGCTGTCGCCGCTGCAGGGCGACGCGTGGTTCACACCGACGTCCCTGCCGGGCTGGACGGTCCACGACGTCGTCGCCCACATCATCGGCACCGAATCTCTCCTCGCGGGAGTTCCAGCCCCGCACACCAGCATCGACGTCCGGGGCCTCGCCCATGTCCGCAACGAAATGGGCGCCTTCAACGAAGAGTGGGTGGAGGGATTGCGGGGTTGCGCGGGCTCGGAGATGCTCGAGAAGTTCCGCGCAATCACCACCCGCAGGCGGGCTGAGCTGACCGAGATGACGGACGAGATGCTCGCGGCCGAAACCACCACACCGGTTGGACCGGCACCCTATCTCCGTTTCATGCTTATCCGCCTCTTCGACTGCTGGATGCACGAACTCGACATCCGCGACGCGCTGGGATTACCAGGCGAAGAGGGCGACCGCCGGGCGAACATCGCGTTCACGGAGATCACCGGTGCCGTCGCATTCCTCG